>CALHAG010000030.1 GCA_937934305.1 Candidatus Caldarchaeum subterraneum | reverse complement strand
CATCTGTGAAAAACCTGCCAATCGGCAGCTACAACGTCGCCATCAACTACCTCAGCATCGGAGTGCATGAGGAAACGGTCAGAATAGAGTCTAGCAGAGAAATCGTGCTGAAGGCTAAGAATGTGGTGGATGTGATTGTGGAGGTTGTGGATGATGACGGTGTTCCTCTTGAGTCGGGCGATGTGGAGATTGTTCTCGGTGTTGTGAAAAAGTCGGGCGAGATTGAAAATGGTAGGGTCACCTTTAAAGACATTCCCGCGTCAACCTACCGTCTCTCAGCTCGTTACAAGGGGGTGACTGTTTATGACCGTCAGACGGTTTTCAGGTCGGACGAGGACCTTGTACGTGTGCAGGCCGCTGTCTACTACCTGAGGCTGACTGTTAAGAAGATGGATGACACAGTGCTTCCCGCGGCCTATGTATCTGTTTTCCAAGGCGGTAGAAAAATCGGCGACGGGTTCACCGACCAGTCGGGGAGGCTGGAGATTAAGCTTCCAAGAGGTGATTTCGCGTTGGAGGTAAGCTATCAAGACACGGTGGTGTTGTCGCAGTCCATTTCTCTGGCGCAGACCACGCCTCTGGCTTTGCAGGCGAAGGTTTACCGGATAGATGTGAGAATCATAGACCCCAGCGGTGAACCCGTCGCAGGGGCCGAGGTTTCCCTAAACCGTGGCGAGAAGGTCATTGAGAGGAAAGTGACAAACGAGGATGGAATAGCGATTCTGTACGCCGCGGAGGGCGACTACACATGGACTATGAAGATAGGTGAATACACCTATTCATCCAGCTACTCATCGAGAGCGAACAAATCTCTCTCGATTCTGCATGTTGTCGATAATCCGCAGTGGCAGGGGGTTGTTTTGGCTGCGACGGCCGCTGTGTCAACGTCCTCTGTCTTCGGTTTACTGAGATGGGGAAGGCTTCGTCCGTCGGGTAGGCAAAGAGGTGGGCAGAGGCCTCAGAGAGCTCCGCAGCCCCGTGGCGGAAGCGAGGCTCAAACATTTAAACGACTCCGTCGGCCACGTGTTTAGAAGATGAGGAAGACTGTGCGAAACGTTGCCTACGCCGCTGTTCTTGGGCTTGTCGCCATATTGCTCACATTATCAGTGTTGCACACAGCCTTGGGGGTGACCTTTCCGCTTCTCGTAGTCAAAAGCGGCAGCATGCGTCCAGTGATAGAGGTGGGAGACATCATAATCGTTTTACCGGTTAGCCCCGATGATGTTAGAGCCGACCCCGTTAACGGGGATGTTATTGTTTTCTACAGGCCGGGTGAGAAAGGTGTTCCGAGTTCGATTATTGTTCACAGGGCTGTGGCAAGGGTTTCGGGTGGCTTCATAACCAAAGGTGATGCAAACGCTGTGGCGGACTACTGGGGGCCTGTGCCCTTCGACCACTTGCTGGGGAAATGGACAGGGTTGAGCATACCGGCGTGGACAGGCATCGGATACATCAGCCTCTTTCTCCGAGGCGAAATCCTCTACCCGGCTGGGCCGATACTTGTCCTACTCCTCATAGCCGTCAACATAGTTCTCATCGTCAAAGACTTTACACGGAGTAAAGGAGGCGGTGACGGTGAAGGAGAGCCTTCCGCCGACGCCAGCCAATCATGAAAAACACAGCCGACAAAGCTGCTGCAGCTAGTGAGGCTTGCCATAGCCCTGCCGTAAGCAGGAGGGCCGCGGCTGTTGTGAAGGCTGCTGAGGAGTAGAAGACTGGGCGGGCTAGTTTCTTTGCTTCGCGTAGGTATTGGGGATGTTTTTGGAGAAGATGGTTTGGGTGGCGGACGGCGGGGACGCAGACCGTTAAACAGGCGTAGAGGCCTGCTTTTTCCTCGGCCCAGCCGACATCTTCACCGCATAGAGGGCATTTCCCCGCCACAGAGCCATCATCCGCTAAACCGTATAAGAGTGTTTGCGCGTTACAAACAATTATCTTACCCATCAACGGCTAAATATTCTTGCTCAGGGTTGGTGTTGGATGTTTAGGCTTGACCCTGCGACGAGTGTTGGATGGGTTGGTTTAACCGTGTCCAGTCTCGGTAGGTCTCTTGACTTTTACACTGGTGTGCTCGGGTTTAGGCGGGTTGGTGTGTTGGATGATGCGGCTGTGCTTGGAGCTGATGAAAATGTTCCTCTTGTCATTCTGCATGAGCAGAAGGGTGCGGAGCCGCGGCCACCTAACAGACGCGGCCTCTACCATTTCGCTGTTCTCTATCCCTCTCGGCGGGACCTTGCCCGTGCCTTTACACGGGTTGCTCACAACTGGAGCTTCGAAGGCTTCGCGGATCATTTGGTTAGCGAGGCTCTTTACCTAAGCGACCCGGACCTTCATGGGATAGAGCTTTACGTTGACCGGCCGAGGGGGCGCTGGACCTTCAGCTCGTTCAACGAGCTTAGGATGGCGACGCTTCCCCTGAACATTGACTCGCTGCTGGAGGAGCTGAGGGGTGAGGGTGTTTCAAAGTCTCTTGACCCCGGCTACCACCTGCCATCTGGCACACGTATTGGGCATATTCATCTCCATGTTTCAAGCCTTGAGAAGGCGGAGCAATTCTACCACGGGCTGCTGGGCTTCGACATCACGTTGAAAAGCTATCCGGGTGCGTTGTTTTTATCGGCGGGGGGATATCATCACCATATAGGGGCAAACATTTGGGCAGGTCTGAACGCGCCACCGCCTTCTGAAAACCATGTCCAGCTCAAATCCTTCTCTCTCATCCTGCCATCATGGAAATCTCTCGAGACATTGTTGAAAAGACTCACGGAGAGTGGCGTGTATGTTGAGGATGGGTTGGTGCATGGGTTTGAGGGCTATGAGGGGGTGACGGTGACGGATTTTGACGGTAACCATGTGGAGCTGGCTGTCAAGGATAATCATGCATAGAGGAGTAGATGAAGTTGGTATTTTTGTGTCATTTGGTAGGTAGGGGCTGGGCGACAATGTTCGTGAGGTCGTTGAAACATTTATAACTTGGAGTTATCGCGCCGAGTTTCACTCATTTTATATAAGCTTTCATGGGGGACGAGGGGGTATAAACCTAAATACAACCCTTAAACATTTATTGCCTGAAGAAACGCGGCGACAAAATGCCGCGA
>CALHAG010000029.1 GCA_937934305.1 Candidatus Caldarchaeum subterraneum | reverse complement strand
GAGGTGGCTCGGCTACAGCGTCGAAAACGATGCACAGGTTCTCCGCTGGATATCCCAGGACGGAGAAATGCAGATAACCCTCCGCCTAAAAAATGGACGCCTAACCATCATGAGCAACCGAAACGAGCGCCGCGCCGTCCGAGCAGCCCTGGCCATACTCCGCAAAGCCTACGAACTCGCCCTCATAGACGACACATCCATCCTCAAAACCCTGCCAACAGGCCTTCTCAACACCGCGGCCTAGCCGTGACCAACTGCAAGCCAACATAGTCGCTAAACATCCCTCAAACACATTATCCAGCGAGGAAACGTGACAACAATAGTTGGTTTGAAAGCGGTTGACGGAGTTGTCCTCGCATCCGATAGAAGAGCGAGCAAAGGCTTCTTCATCGCTTCGAAGACCACGCAGAAAATCATGAGGGTCGACGACAGTTTGGCGATTGCGGTTGCGGGTCTTCTATCCGACGCCGTATATCTGGTCAACGTAGTGAGAGCCGAGCGCAAACTCATAGCACTGAGGCGCGGCTACCCGCTATCAGTCGCCGAGTCAAGCAAACTGATATCAAACCTTTTCTACAGCGGCCTACGCAGCTACATCCCCTACTACGCCGAGCTAATAGTCGCTGGAGTCGACGACGAAGGCCCCCATGTTTTCAGCAGCGACATGAGCGGCTCCATGGTCGCGGAAGAGTTTGTCTCCTCCGGCTCCGGCTCACCCGTCGCCTACGGTGTTTTGGAAAGCCTCTATTCGCCGGGCCTGAGGCTTGAGGAAGCCCGCGCTATCGCGGTGAAAGCTGTTGAGGCAGCTATGCAGCGTGACCCCGGCTCGGGTAACGGCGTCGATGTTTTGGCGATTCCGGTGAGAGGTGGATAGACGATGACGATGGACCCTTCGCGTTTCCAGATGTTCTACGGCCCCGAGGGGCGGATGACGCTGGTCGACAGGGCTCTCGAGGCTGTGATGAGAGGTGCCATAAGCATCGGGCTACGGTTCCCAAGATACGCTGTGTTGGCGAGCATGGTGAAGCCGACCCGTAAACTTATGAAGCCAAGCGACAAAGTCTTCGTGGTCGACGACCACGTCGGCGTAACAGGCTCAGGATACATCAGTGACCTCTACCGAATAGTCGACCACATGCGTATCGAGGCGCAGCGGCATAGGCTGCTTTTTGACGCCGCCGTTGATGTGGGCACTTTGGTGGACTCGGTGAGCGGCTACTTCCACGGCTACACGCTTTATCCGGTGAGGCCGCAGGGTGTAGCGGTCATCATAGGAGGTGTTGACAAGCTCGGTGTGCAGCTTTACCAAGTGGACCCGAGCGGAACAGCTTTCAACGGCGACGCCTTCGCCCTCGGAGTCAACTCCGACAAAGCCATCGACATGCTGGAGAATGAATACAGGCCCGACATGACTCTCGACGAGGCCCTGAACCTGATTACCTCGGTGGTGGAGAGGACGGGCAACCCTGAGCCGACTATTCAAGTAGGCTACATCTCTCTCGACAACCCAGTCTTCAGAAGAGAGACAATAAACGGCGTAAAGAAGAAATCCACCTAATTTTTTATGAGCCGACCACGAGCATGGTTAGCGTGGACCGCACCTTCTCAAGCCGGCGGATGCTCCATGAAACAACTTCCTTAAGCTTCTCCATCGTGTCAGCCTCAACCTTAGCAACGATGTCATAGACACCGTAGACCACATAAGCCTCCTTTATGTAGGAAATCTTCTTCAGCTCGTTAACAACCTCCTCCTCGGCGCCAATCTCTGTGTTTATCAACACAAATGCGGAAGGCATGCTTCCTCACAATATGGTTTCATCGCCTGTATATAAGCAGTTTTTACCCGTCAACCTTATAAAAAGAAGACATGAACAGTATCGCGGTTGACGCTGAAAATAGTTTCCCACCAGGTAGGCCCATTGAGCAGCAACTCTTACATTGTCTACGACGAGGGGACAAGGGAGGCGGTGGTAATCGACGCGGGTGATGATGCATGGCTTTTGCTCGAGACGTTGCAGGAGAGAAAGCTGAAGGTAGACGCCATCTACGCCACTCATGGTCACTTTGACCACGTGATGGCTGTCGACGACCTGAAGCAGGCTTTGAAAATCCCTTTCTACATTCATCGGCTTGACCTCGAGATACTCTCCATGGCCCGGGAGATGACCAGACGTTTTCTCGGCATCGATGTAGGTGACCCGCCGTCACCCGACGGATACATCGAAGACGGGCAAACCATACAGGTCGGCGGCGAAGTTCTCAAGGTCATCCACACACCGGGCCACTCGCCTGGAAGCGTCTGCTTCTACGGCGATGGTGTGCTGTTCAGCGGTGACCTACTATTCATGGGAAGCGTAGGCCGCACAGACGCCCCCGGCGGAAGCGCGGAGCAGCTGACTCAATCCATTCTCGAAAAAGTCTTCAAACTACCAGACGACGTCAAAGTATATCCCGGCCACGGGCCGGAGACAACAATTGGCTGGGAGAAAAAACACAACCCATTCGTGGGTGAAGAAGGCCTTTTGCGCCGCAGAAGATGAGCATCGAGGGCCTCAACAACCGCATAATATCCTGCAAACTCTGTCCACGTCTTGTAAAGTATCGGGAAGCTGTTGCACAGAATCCTCCTAAGCGTTATCGTGGTCAAACATATTGGGCTAAGCCTTTGCCGGGGTTTGGGGATGTCGGTGCGCGTGTGCTTGTGCTGGGGTTGGCTCCCGCTGCTCATGGCGGAAACAGGACGGGTAGGATGTTTACAGGGGATTCGAGCGGCGACACCTTGGCCAAGGCACTGCATCGAGCCGGGTTCGCCAACATGGACCGCAGCGTCTCAAGAGACGATGGGCTTGTGCTCAAAGACGTCTACATAACCGCTGTCGTCCGCTGCGCCCCACCGGATAACAAGCCAGCCAAACAGGAGGTGGAGAACTGTTTACCATACCTAACCGAAGAATTGAAGATGCTGGAAAACGTTGTCGTGGTTGTGGCCTTGGGCAGGTTCGCGTTTGAAACCTTTTTCCGACTGATGCGTCGCATGAACGCCTATGATGGAAGGATTCCACGGTTCCGCCACGGCGCCGTCTACCGTTTAAACGGCTCATTCAACGGAAAACCCCTCCCCACGGTCATAGCCTCTTACCATCCCTCAAGACAAAACACCAGCACGGGCCGCCTCACTCAGCGGATGATTGACTCCGTTTTTCATAAGGCAAGGGCCATCGCCGGCTTATGAGGTCAACAAAAAGCCCAGCAGCACCAACAACGGCCGCCACGGCGAAAACCTCAGCAAACCCTCCCAAGCTCAGCAACACGCCCGAGACAAAGTTGCCCACGGAGTTACCCATGTCTATCATCAACGTAATCAAAGCGAAGCCCATAGTTCTCATCGCGGGCGGTACAAGCAGACCCGTCATGTAAATACTGCCGAGGACGAAAATCCCCATACCGAGGCCATAGACGAGTGCACCCAACCAGACGCTGATGTCGTGGCCCAGGGCAAACATGAGAGAAGACAGTGACACGGTCAAGGAGCCCAACGCAACATAATTCTGTGCACCCAGTTTTTTGGCAGCTGTGCCCATGAAAACACGTGAAAAAAGGTTTGTGAAAGCAGCTGTCGTGAACAAAAGCAGGATGACGGGTTCGTCGTAGCCAAGGAGTAACTTAGCCATCAGAGGTAGGAAGGCTGCAATTGTGCCGGTTACGTAGTTGACGAGAAACCGTGATGCGAGGAGGCTTGTGAATCTTTTCTCAAGCAGTGACTTGAATGATGGGGCCCGCTCATTTGGCATGTGAATTTTTGTGGCGGATATGGTGGCGAGACCTACCAGCGAGATTGCTGCGGCTGTGTAGAAAGTTGGCCGGTATCCGAGGAGGCTGAGTGAAGCAGCTCCGAATACTGGGCCCAAAGCCATGCCGAGCGCTGGGCCGGTCAACATGTAGCCGAGGCTTTTGGGGTCTCCTTCACCGTTTCCCGCCTCCTCATACAGGGATGTTAGGGCGGCTGGGAAGAAGAAAGCCGACCCGAGTCCCCTTAGAAGGCTGCCCACAATCATCTGCAGAGGCTCCGCAGCAAACCCATAGAGTACGGAGCCCGCCGACGAGGCCGCCATACCAAATACCATAATCCTACGTGTGCCAATTCTATGGCTCAGCATCGCAGCCGGTATCCTCAACACAAAAGCCGTCAAAGCAGATGTTCCATATATCGTGCCCACGGTCAAAGCGTCGGCTCCCAGCTCGACGGCCGCGTATAGCCCGATGACAGGCAGTATCATCTGCGCTGAGAACATTGAGCTGAAAATGGCTGTCCAGAGAAGCGGCTTTTCCCTGTTTACCAACTGCTGCTCACGTCCTGAAAGTAGCTGAAGTGGGCGCTCTATATACCGTTACCCACATGGCTGAGAGCGCGATTACTCGGAGGATAGCCATCGTCTGGGGAGGTGTCCATGGCAGAGTAGGCGTGTCGGTTAGAAACCATGTAAATATGATTGCGACGTTGGCTGACTCGAATAGAGGTAGCCAGGCCCATAGCCGTGTGAAGGAGGCTGTGAACGGGAGAAGCCACAAAGTCATCTGAGGTGTGAAGGTCGGTGAACCAATCAGAAAACCTGAGAGTATGAGGAAGCTTTTCGCGGCGAAGGATGCTGAATATGTGTAGGCGCGTATGATGAGCATGAGAGCCGCGAGGTAGGCGAAGAGTTTGGCTGACTGGGAGAAGGGGTCGTTGGAGAGCCAGACAAGCCATGAATTCTCCAGGCCCCATGAAGCATGGAAGCTAACGAACTCGAACAACCATCCAGGGTTGAGTAGAAGAACTGGAACCCACGTCGGCAGCGCACCCACCGCGAAAAACAACCCCGTTTCAGCAGCCTTTCTCTTGTCACCAGTATCCAACATAAGCAACGGAAGAAGAAGAACCGTGAAAAGCTTGACCGAGAAACCCAGGCCAAGCAACACCGCAGCGACACGCCACCGCCCCCTGGTCTGCATAAGAAGGGCCGCAGCTAGAAACGCTGTGAAAAAATGGTCAAAGTTGTAGACACCGTATACAACCATGCTGGGGGCGAGGATGAAGAATGAGCCAGGCAGCCCAGCCAGCCTCGACAAGCATATTGCTATGGCGATGAAGGCGGGTAAGCTGAGGAGAGAGAAAGCAACATAGTAGCCCGTGATAGAACCGCCGCCCAACAGACGCGAAGCATACACAAGTAGGCAGGCCGAGGGAGGATACTCGAAGAAATACTGTATGCATGGCAGCTCTCCCCTCTGCAGGTTTTCCTGGCGCCACCAGAAGGATGCAACATCGCTGTATATGTTACCCTCGACCAGGGGATGATGTATGTAGAAGCTTATCATCCATGATACAACGGCCGCCGCGATGGCCAGCTGTGTGGCCGAGGGCCTTCTCATGCATGTATCGGTTTACATCGGCGATTTAAACCGAAAAAAGGCGATGGAATAGGAAAAATAATGGTTTACATCCTTTTCCCGGGACAAGTTGGAGGAGCAGATTGTCTGCTACAGCTGTGGAGGGGTCCTGAAGCCGTTTGAGGAGTGGCGCTGCAGCCGATGCGGTGGCCCAGGCGTCGTCGCATACAGCCGCGAATTCTCGGTCTCGAAAATCAAGCAACACGAGAAAAACATGTGGCGATACAGAGACTTTCTCCCACCAAGTATGCGGAAAAACCCTGTCACGCTCGGCGAGGGATACACCCCGCTCGTCCCCGCGCCAACCCCCAACATCTACTTTAAGCTCGAATACCTTAACCCGACAGGCTCCTTCAAAGACCGTGGAACAGCCGCTATGATGACAAGCTTGAGAAACATTTTGGGAACCGTGCGGGGGGTGTGTGAAGATTCTTCGGGAAACGCGGGGGCTTCGGTGGCTGCCTACTGCGCCTTCATGGGCTTGCCCTGCGTAATCTTCGGTGGCGGGTCTATGGTGAGTGAGAAGGTGCTGCAGGTGAGGATGTATGGCGCCGAGCTGAGGCTGGTGGAGGGCTCGCGTCAGAAAGTGGAGGAAGAGGCTGTGAACTACGCCGAGAGAAACGGCCTCCTCTACGTCGGCCACACATGGAATCCATACCTCATAGAGGGCATGAAGACCGTCGCCTATGAAATCGCTGAACAAACAGGCTGGAACCCGCCTGACATCATCTATCTCCCTGTGTCCGCGGGAACACTGTTGCTCGGCCTCATCAAAGGCTTTAGAGACATGGTTGAAGCCGGTGTCCTCGAGAAAATTCCCCGCATAGTGGCTGTCCAGCCGCAGCTAAACGCGCCACTCTACGCAGCCCACAAAAAACTGAACCCCGCTCCTTTCCTGATGGGAGGAAGCGTAGCGGACGCCTTGACACAGACTAATCCTCCTAGGCTGCGACAGATGGTTGACATGCTCGAGGCTTTCGGCGGCGACGTTGAGATTGTCTCCGAAGAGGACATCATCAAGGCGCATAAGCAGCTGGCGTGGGCGGGTTTCTACACCGAGTTGTCTTCAGCCACGGCCTATGCCGCTGTGAGACGGAGGCTTGACGAGATAGTTTCTTCTCAAGAGAAAATCTTGATTATTCTCACGGGGCTTGGACACAAGTCTATGGAGCAGATGAAGCTGGTGCAGTAGTTGCCGAACCTGAGAACCCTGTGGACAGGCTCTCTCCTTATGGGGTTCGCCCTCATGTCCATGATGCAGAACGCCCCAATCCGCGCAGTAGAGCTTGAGGCATCTTTTACGCAGGTGGGTTTTTTGATGGGGTTTATCCGAAACTTCCCCTACGTACTGCTCTCAGTGTTTACGGCGGCCGTGCTTCTCCGCATGAGATGGAGTCTTCTTCTCCCATCCTCAGCTATTTTCATGACGGTTTCAAGCCTGTTGATGTGGCTCGCCGACAACCTTGACACGGTTTTCTTCTCCCAGCTACTGATGGGTGTTGCGATGTTCCTGTTTTTTCCATGCGGCGAGTCAATTGTCGCGAACAGCTATCCAAAAAATGAGCGGCTCCGAGCCTTCAGCCTCTTCCTCTCAGCGGTTAGCATGGGCTTTCTTATAGGCAGCCTCGCGTCAGGCGCTTTAGCAAGCATCCTCGGGCTCCAAAACCAATTCCTCATATCCGCTGCAGTATCATCCGCCGCGGCGCCGGTGCTGGCTAAAGCAAACCCCTCAAACCCAGAGATAACCATCTCCAGAAACAAACATTCTCTCAAAAGCTTCGAGCCAATAATTTACGCGGCCCCTTATTTCATTGTTCTGGCGTCGACCTACGCTGTTTTACCTGGATATCTGGTTCGCGAAGGATTGACGGAGCTCGATGTTGGGGTTCTCTTCTTTCTACTTGTTGGGGCTCGTGTTTTGACATCATACGTTTTATCCCGTCTTGAGCCTGCTCGGGTTAAGCTGCTTCTGAGCATTCTGAGCATACTGACAACTCTGTGGGCTATTGTCCTCATCTATCTTCCACCGTCGGCCGCCGCATTTGCTCTACTATTGATTCCCGTCGGCGCAACGGTCTCGATTGCATACGTTTACACCCTTTACCGCGTATCGGGAGGGGAGAGCGCAAGCTCCGTTTTTCTTATAGGGATTTTCGAAGCGTTGATAGGAATCTGTTTTCTCGTGGGGCCTGTTGTTGCCGGTTTTCTCGCCGACTTGTATGGGTTCTACTCTGTTCTTCTCTTCTTCAGCCTATCCATGCTGATTGGAGCTTTTCTTGCTCAGAAGTCCTAAACACTCTCCACAGTCACGAGTTTGGACGGGGTTCTAACAAACCTGTTCATCGTGACTTCAGCTATGATTTTGCAGTTTCTCGCCATGCTGATGACGTTGTATACAAAGTTGCGGAGGCTGACAGCTGTCGCCAAGTCGCTGACGCCATGCGAGAAAATGTCGTTGAACGCCATCTCCTCACCATACTGCCTGGCGGTGACCTCAATCACTTCGTTGGCGAGGTTGATGTCGAGGGAGAGAAAAGCTTTCATGGTTTTGCCGAAGAGCACCTGAATAGATTCGAGTAGTTTGACGAGTTTGTTGACCAGAGATGGGGAGAGTTTTGTGCCGAGAAGCTTTTGAACCTCCGCGGCCGATAGCTTGAGTGAGTCGGCGATTTCCTCAAGTGAGCGGACCACAAGCCTGTCACCTATAGCGGCTATGTATGGGTCGGAGGCCTCCTCACCCCAAACCTCCCTCTTCACGTTGAAGAAAATCTGCCTGATGCAGAGAAAATAGAGCTCATCCACCTTGGTCTCCATCTTGGCTATATCATTCAAAGCATCCTTCCTACCTTCTTTGAGCGCCTCTATCAAGCTGTTTATCCCCATCGTCAGCATCACCTGCATCCGTTTGATTATGCCCTGCACAGGGAACTTGCTGGGGTCTAGGAAAGACTGTATAACAACCCGCCGCGTCGACTGTTCAACAATCTCCACTCCGGGAAGCATGTCTATCGTCGAGGCGACCGCTGCTTGAACCTCTTCGGAAACTCCTTCACCTGAGATGATGTTTATCTCCTCAAAGCCCTGCAGATAAGCGCCTATAACAAGCCTGCTGAGAAGTGCTTTATCTCTTATTTTCGAGGCGTCGAGGGTGAAGACGGTGTGCTGAGGCGCGCGCTCAATCTTTGTCTCAAGCTTCAGCGCCGCGTCGGACAGCTCGATTATCGACACAGGGTCTCCAGGTTTAAGCCCCGACCTCTCAACCCATTTGCGTGGAAGCGAGACCGTCAACGTTCCCGAGCCTACTCTCTGAACTCTTCTTACGTACGGCATGGCTGACCCGTCTTCTAAACACTATCATATATATTTGACATCGGATTGTAAAAAACTGCATATAGACAAAATATAATAAGGTGCTGCAGAAAATTTATAGACATTTATCTGCATCGAGGATGATTTTGCCGCTTCTGGCGCGGTACGCTGGTTTTCCCACGGCCAGTACAATCATGTTCTCAAGGTCGTCGGAAAATGGTGTAAAGAATTGTTTTACGTCGTCGTCGTAGAAGGTGAGGCCTGTGGCGCCTACTCCGAGGCCGTATGAAGCGAGATACATCAGGCCAGCTCTTATCCCTCCCTCGAGCTGGGCGACGCGGTACCCTCTGTTACCCATCCTACTCAAAAGATTCATCAGAGGAGCCATGGGGAAGAAGACCGCGGCCGCATCCTCGCCAAGCCTCTGTTCAAGACAAAGGTAGCCGCTCACCCTTCTAAACTGTCCCTTCTTGACAGTGACGAGCGTTCCATCGTAAACCATGTAGGCACCCGGCTCCACCCCATCGACATCGTTGACAATCACGAAAAGCGAAACCACCGGGCCGAGGTAATCAGTTGGAACATCTGCAAAAGTTTTCCTCACAATTGTTGAGAAGGCGTCATAGGTTATCGGTGTTCTGCTGAATTTTCTCGTTGACCCTCTACGGAGTATAACCTCCCACAGCGGAGCCCCGTCCTCTGCAGATGGGTTGAGTGCTTGTCCATGTTCACGTGGCTTGGGAAGAGGTGTTGGCTCCGCCGCAGCCGCCAACCAGCTCCGAAGCTCCTCCACACTATACAGACAGGATGCCATGTGCATTCTCTCGATAAGCGGATACCTCTTCTCATGTCTCGACAAGGGCCTCGTCTTCGGCTCAATCACATCAGGCCTGGTTTCGTCGGGGTGTTTATCGCTGTTGCCAACAGCTGCCACAAGCACAGCAGCTTCTCTCACTCCATCTACTCCAAGCAGCATGTTCACCTCATGGTCGACAAAACCAGTCAACAACCGGCATCGGAGGTCGAAAGAATTGCATGTCAGCAGCATGTTAGCCGCCATCACACCCGAATCCCAGAACCAGTGCCGGTAAGACCTTTCACGATACTTCCAAGCATTTCGCCAAGCCATAGAAGTGAAGACAACCGCCGCAGAACATTCAGCCACCGCAGAGTTTGAATGTTTTGAAAGAAAACCTCTGAAATCACCCCGTCTCAAAACAGTCAAGCAAAAGGCTTTAGGGTCAAAATGATACACCCCCGGCTCCAGCCCGTCCACGTCACCCGCAACCACATAGAGCTCAATGGGGTAAAGGGCCCCGGTTGCAGGAGCAGCTCGGAAGTAAACCGTTTCCATGCCGTATTTTACAACCCTTGTGATGCCGCCGGTGAAGTAGAGTATTGAGGCGAGTGTTTTGAGGTCGAGGCTTTTCTCAGACGATGGCTGTTGCGTGAATGATTCAAAGACGGGTTTGGTGGGCAGCGATATGTCTCTTGGCAGGGACATTCTAGGAAGATCTTCATAGACTTTGAAGGGATGGGGTTTGTTGGCCCAGTCAAGCACGTGACCACTTGTTCGGACGCTGACGTAGCTGTGCTTAGTTGATTCATGGTAGTTGATGGCCTCTGTTATTTCGCTGTTTTTCACAAGCTCAAAACTGCTAGGCCAAAATTATGGGTTATGGTTTTTCCGCAACCACGTCTTTCACGGGCTGTGGAGAAACCTTACGCAGACCTGTTCTCAACGTGCATCTATAAACCTCCATCTCTTGAAGGGTTTTCTGAACCGCCGCATCCAATCCAAAAAGCTGCCACTCTCTCTCAACAAAGCGGCTGTCGGCCTTTGTGGCTTGATGCCGTGCTATTAATGAGCAGCAGTCCTTATATGGCTTGGACACAGTCTCGAGAATGCCATATTTCTGAGCCAACTCTATTATCTCTGTTTTGTCCATGCCAATTAGAGGCCTGAAGATTGGTATTCGCGGCTGACCTAGGGCGATTATGTTTGGGAGGGTTTGAGAGGCCACTTGTGCGAGGCTATCTCCCAGCACAAGCGCACGGTATCCGCGGGATAACGCGATTTCTTCAGCCACCGTTAAGAGATATCGGCGGAAAAGAACAATCTCCAGCCTTGTTTTCTTATCCCAGATGTGTTTGTAGAATGGGGTGAAGCTCGCTGTGTAGAGTGTGGATTTGAGGTTGTATTCGGTGAGCTTCTCAACAACCTCGCCAATCTTTTCGTTTACCGCCTCATCTGAGGTTCTGTAGCTATGTAGATGAAGGAAATCCACTCGGCAGCCCCGTTTCATGAGCAACAGCGACGCAACCGCTGAGTCAACTCCCCCAGATAGAAGAGAAAGAACTCTGCCGCTGCTGTCAACAGGCAGGCCTCCGAATCCCTTTACTATCCTTGCATAGACATAAGCGTTCTTCTCGGTGACCTCAACCTTCATCATCTGCCCAGAGTTTTTAGATACCTGAAGGCCTCTCTGAGCAAGAGATGTGGCAAGTGTTCTTCGAAGTTCCTGCGAAGTGAAGGGATGGCCTTTGTATGACCTTTTGACCTCCAGCCACACCGATTCCAGACGCTCCCTCTCAACAACATAATGAACAGCATTCTTAATCTCGTCCACTGTAGGCTCTACTCGGACACCTATTCCGACGCTGTGTACTCCGAAGATTTTCCGCAGCTTTTCCACGACTTCTTCTGAGACGAGGTCGCCAGGGATGATTGCGAGCCTATTCTCGTCTCTGTAAACAGGGGTCCCGCGTCCCAGCACATACTTGATGTTGTCCACTAGCTTTCTCTCAAAGTATCCGCGTTTCCTACCCTTCAAAGCAATTTCAGAGTGATGGATTACTATGGCCGTCTCCATCCCGTTAAACGTAGCTCTTCCATTTTAAAAAACCATAAAGCCCACCGTCCCTCGTCTCATTTTGGACTTGAAGATAAATTTGTTTGTTGATGGTGAGGAGGTGCCGCCTTCCTCGGGGAAATATTTGGAGAGACGTGACCCTGGTGATGAGTCTAACGTCATAGGGCTTGTCGCAGACGGGTTTGAAGATGTGGGCGGGGCTGTTGATGCGGCGCGTAGGGCCTTTGACAGAGATGCTGGTGGATGGGTGTCTGACTACAGGCTGAGGACGCGTGTCCTCTTGAAGGCGGCTGAGCTTCTCCGCCAAAACCTCGACAGCTTGGCGAGGATGGAGAGCCTCTTCGTCGGAAAAACAATCCGCACGAGTCGGATGAGCGACATCCCAAGGGCTGCAGAGCTTCTCGAATACTACGCCGGCTTGGCTGACAAAGTTCTCGGAACAAGCCAGATACTTCGCACAGGAGACCTAGTCTCTATCGTGAAGCAGCCTGTGGGAGTTGTCGCGGCAATCGTGCCGTGGAACTTTCCACTCGTCATACTCTGTAGACAGGTGGCGCCCGCTCTCGCCGCTGGCTGCACAGTGGTAGCCAAACCATCCTCCCTCACACCCGCAACAGCACTCGAGCTGGCGAAGATACTGGACAAAGCCGGGGCCCCGAAAGGTGTCTTCAACGTTGTCACTGGAGGAGGTGAGACGGTAGGGGATAAGCTGTTGAAGAACGAGAAGGTTGACTTGGTGAACTTTACGGGCTCAACTTCTGTGGGGAAGAACATTATGCAGAAGGCCTCTTCCCATCTTAAACGGGTTGTTCTGGAGCTTGGAGGCAAAAACCCCAACATAGTTTTTGATGATGCGGACCTTGAGAGAGCCGCTAACGCGGTCGTTTACGGAGCCTACGCCAACAACGGTGAGTCATGTGCAGCGGGTTCACGTCTCCTTGTCCACAGCAAGGTTAGGAAACAGTTTGTCGAGATGGTTGTTGAACGCGTGAAGCGTATACGTGTCGGCTATCAGCTGGATGAGCGGAGCGACATGGGGCCCTTGGTGAGCAGGGGGCAGCTGGAGACTGTTCTCGAGTACGTTGGCGCGGCTGCTTCTGAGGGTCTGAAAATACTGTGCGGCGGTGAGAGGTTGGCTGAGGGCTTCTACTCTCGGGGAAATTATATGAAGCCGACTGTGATAGACGACACGCCGCCTGAGAGCAGGCTCTTTCAGGAGGAGATTTTCGGCCCGGTTCTGACTGTGACCGAGTTCAGGGATGAGGACGAGGCTGTTGAATTGGCTAACGCTACAATCTATGGACTGGCGGCCGGTGTGTGGAGCAGCGACCCAGGCCGAGCCTATAGAGTTGCCTCGAGGGTGAAGGCTGGCGCCGTGTGGATAAACACCTACTACACTCTCCCCGTCGAGATGCCTTGGGGCGGGTTTAAGCAGTCGGGCATAGGGCGAAACAACACAGTTCTCGCCATAGAACACTATCTCGAGTCTAAGGGTGTCTATGTCGACACGCAGCAAGGCTCCATGAGACCATATTATAGGCTGGTGCTCGGAGAATGAGCGCTGTCGAGGCCCTCGCAAAAATAGGCGTCGACGGGAAAGTGCTGATAATCGGTGGAGCAGGCATGGCCGCCGAACTCGTGAAACGCCTGGGCCTTTCCGAAGCACATGTAGCGGATGATGATAGTCAATCTCTCCAAAACCTCTCAACAAGCAGCTCCACAGTCAAAATCACACCCGTCTACACCAGGGTCATCGAGCGGCTGGTCGAGCTGCCCTCCACAAGCTTCGACACAGTTGTCGCTGTCTACAGCCTTGAACGGGCTTTGAACAAGCGTGCTTTCATGACTGAAGTGAGAAGATTGCTCAAACAAGGCGGAAAACTCATAGTGCTGACACATGTTAGAAGCTTCTTCCGGCGGAGAGGCTTACCTAAAAACGAGCTGGACAAGCTCCTGGCAACACAGGGGTTTAAACTCGTAGAAAGAATTGAGAAAAGCGGAGACGCGTTATGCGTGCTGCTAAAGGAGTGAAGACATCTCAGAAAGACCCGAGACAACATACTGAACACCGATAGCCGCCACGAAGACAGACATTATACGTGCCACGGCGTCGGCTCCGCTTTCACCTATTATCCTCAGCATCGGCTCTACGCTGCGTAGAATAAGCCACGTCAGCCCCATGACGATGAGGACGGGGATTACCGAGAATGGGATGCCTAGGGCGTTGATGGAGAAGATGACGGTGGTTATGGCGCCGGGTCCTGCGAGAAGCGGGAAAGCTAGCGGGAATATGCCTGATGACTTGCCCTGTGTGCCCCAGCCCTCTCCACCCTGAACAAGAATACGCACAGCGAGAATCAGCAGGAGAAGGCCTCCGGCCACCGTGAAGCTGGACAAGTCGATGCCGAGAACCCAGAGAACACCCTGCCCACCAATAGAGAAAACCAGAAGCAGAACAGTTCCCACGACAACCGACCGGTCAACCAGACGCCTCCTCTCATGGGAGGAAAGGCCGCCGGTCAGCGAGACAACAAACGGGAGAACACCAACGGGGTCAACGATGATGAACAAAGCCACCACCGCCTTCAGAAGCTCCAGAAAAACCTCTGCCTCCATGCAGTCATAAGAACCTGAGGAATAATAAAGCTGAAGCTATCCAGAGGCCTCTGTCGCCCGGGCCTGCTCCAGCTTAGCAGGCCCCTGCGTCGGCATCCTGCTTCTAACAACAAAGTATAGCGCGAGTCCGATGACCATGGCTATTCCTTGTCTGGCGAAAGAGGTGACGAAGGCGTCGCTTCTCCCAGTGACAACCGAGGTGAGTAGGCTCAGCCAAATAGATGAGATAAGATAGTACGCGGCTACTCCCAGGAAGATTGACCTTTTCGCCAGCGCACGGAGGACGAGCAGAGCGCCGAGTGATATAGCTGGGGTGATAAGGTCGAGGGGGCCGAGTGGGGAAGCCATGTTGGCTATGAACTGTCCGAACGCGAGGCCCAGGACAGACGCCAAGCCAAACAAGGCCACGAGAGGCGTCATAATCTCGCCTGTCTTCACCTGCAGCTCTCCAAGGGGAAGGTTACCCAACGCAAGCGTACCGGCCGCGTAAATGGCTGCGAAGATGACGAAAACACCGAAATGGGTTGAAGTCAACCTGCTCATGTTCTCACCTTAGACATGGGTGGCCCATGTTAGGGCGCCCTCATATATGAATGCGAAGAGTAGAAGCCAGACAAGGTGGACGAAGTGCCAGTAGATGCTGACGCTTTCGAGAAGACCGTAGCTGGTGGAGCTGAATTGACGGAGCTTCGCACGCCAGGCGACCACCCCGAGGGCGAGAACGCCTCCCAAAACATGTGCGCCATGTGCGCCGAGAAGAATGTAGAACATGGATGCATATATTCCGGTGTTTGGGGTGAAGCCTACATCAAACAATAAGTGCGGCCATTCGACACCCAGCTTTAGCACAAGAAATCCTAACCCGAATAGGGCCGTGGCGATGACTCCGCCGAGAACAGCTCCCAGCCGGTCTCTTTTAACCGAGTAGACCGCGTATTCGATGGCTAGGCTGCTGAAAAGGAGCATGAAGGTTTGGAGACGTGGTATGAAGTCGTCGAGATGCGGTGTACCAGGTGGGGGCCAAACCGGGAATGATAATCTGATTACGAAGTAGCTGCCGAACCCTGCCGCGAAAAGCGCCACTTCTGTGAAGAGGAAGACGGCTGTGGGGAAGCCTACGCCACCCACCTTCTCCGGCTCCGCTGGGATTGCTGTGCCCCTGAGTCTTGCGAAAAAGCTTGCTATCACGTTGGGCCATGCCTTGACCTCTTTCGCGACGAAGGCTGTTATAACAGCGATAAAGACAAGGACCAGCCCAGCTCCCAGAGCAAAGTTGACGTTCTTCAGCAAAATAACCAAGCCTGCGACAAGAATTACTGTTGAGATGCCGATTACCGCAGGCCAGAGGCTGCCCTCATGATGATGCTCTTCATGCTCAACAGCCGCCATGCTTGTTTTCCCTCACTGCGGAGGCCTATTAATGGTTTTCCCATCAGATGCCGGGTCGCGGCAAACGCTCCACGAGCATAGCTGGAGTAAGAGCGCCCAAGTCTGTTAGATAAGTGTCGACAAGCTCCGGCGGAACCTTCTCGAAAACCGGGTTTTCGGCGGCCAGTTGTTCATCAACATCGGTTGACGGCCCCATCTCGTTGACAAACGTTTCAGCAAGTTTCCATGTGTCGACGGCGACATGGAAAGGTTTTCTCAATAGCTTGGCTGTTGCGGCGAGAGGTTTTACACCGACTTTTGCGGAGAAGGAGCCATCGGGGTAGAGGGCGTCGGCGCCGACCAACACGGCATCAGACCGCTCAACGGCGTAAGCCGCTGCAGCGTCGACGTAAACCACAACCATGCAGCGACTCTTCAGGGCCGCGGCCATCAAAACCCCTTCACGGAGAGGCCTCGACTCGAGCACATTCACTCGACGCAGGCCCTTAAGCCTTGATAGTATGTTGAGGATGGTTCCGCTGTGGCTCATGGTGGTTACCGTTCTTATGTCTGAGAGCTTGTTGACGGCGTGTTCGACGAGACGGTTTAACATGCTGCGATAGGTTTTCTCAACATCTTCAACAGCCTTCAACACCTCTTCAGAGGAGGGATTGCTTATCCGTTGGAGAACTTCTCTGCTGAACCGTTTCACGAGAGGCATGGAGGGCCTCGAGGCCTCTATTAGCTGTGCATATTTTGGCAGGTCGTTGGAGAGGCTGCTGCTTTCTTTGGCAAGCGTGGTGTAAATTTTGAGAACGGTTTCGGCGAGTGCTGTTGAGCCTCTTCTATTCTCTTTCCTCAGAGACTCGAGTAGTTCAGCCGCTTTCAAGGTAGGAGAACGATTTTTCCGAAGAAGTTGTCCGACTCCATTAGTTGGTGTGCTTCCACTGCCTCGGCGAGGGGGAAGGTTTTGTGTATGACGGGCCTAAGCTTGCCTGTCTCGAAGAGGCGGAGAACATGAGGTATCTCTTGTCTGTTCCATCCATAGCTGCCGAGCAGGCTTATCTGCCGTCGGTAGGTGTAGCGGATGTTGACTGACGCGTTCTCCCCTGATGTGGCGCCGAGGTAGACCATTTTTCCACCCGGTGCAAGGCTTTTCACAGCCTCCTCCCAAACAGCTTGGCCAGCGTGCTCCAGCACCAAGTCAACACCCATACCATGTGTAAACTCTTTCACAGCCTCGCTGATGCTTTGTTTGCGTCGGTTGATTACGTAGTCGGCGCCGAGTCTGTAGGCTTTTTCAGCTTTCCAGTCTTCGCCCACAGTTGTTATGACGGTGCAGCCGAGGAGTTTGGAGAGCTGTATGGCGGATATTCCGACGCCGCTGCCTCCTCCTATGACCAAGACGGTTGACCCGGGTAAGATGCCGGCTCTTGTTACGAGAGCATGCCAAGCCGTTGCATAGGTCACCATGATGCATCCTGCCTGCGTGGTGCTCAGCTCCTCGGGTATTTTGTGGAGATTGTTTGCGGGTAGGGTTATTTTCTCGGCATATGTCCCGTCTGCTCCGTGTCCGAGAAGTCGATGGTTTTCGCATAACGAGTCCCATCCTCGTTGACAGTAGCGGCAGGCGCCACAGGTTAGCGCTGGATTGATGAGGACTCTGTCACCCTTGGAAAACATTGTCACATCTTCGCCAACCTCCTCAACCACGCCTGCGCCATCTGCTCCCGGTATACGTGGCAGCGGAATCTTGTAGACACCGCTCCGCACCCAGATATCTATTCTATTCAATCCGGCGGCTTCGAGCTTCACCAAAACCTCGTTTCGCCGTGGTTTTTTCTCCTCAACTTCTTTGACGCGGAGAACCTCGGGACCGCCCTGCTGCTCGAGAACAACAGCCCTCATATCAGGTTTCACTCCTCTCCGCCATAAAATATGGTTTGCTTCCTGTCAGCAAGCTCTGAGTATATGCTGGGGATGCGTGAAGCCAGCCTCTCCATCCTCGGGCCGCGAAGCTTTTCCGGCTCCAGTTCATCGACAACAACTCCTTCACCGTCTGGCGCGACATGCTCCCTGACATGGAAGACTGAGCCTCCGACTTTGACGAGGTCCATGATGACCGAGCCTCCTGCAAGCGTCCACATGTTTGCACCAGCGGCTGTTACACGGTTCTCGAGGCATCGGGCACGCATGTAGTCATGCCAAGGCTCAACGGCACGAGACGGCATATGCGAGGGGTTGACAATTAGGTCGGCGCCACGTAGCGCCATTACGCGGGAAATCTCGGGGAAAGCGATGTCGAGGCATATCTGGACACCGAAGCATATCCCCTTATGTTTGAAGACCTGTATACTCTCTCCATGCTTGAACAAATGTTTCTCCGACTTGTGAAGATGAATTTTCTCCTGCCAGCCCATGACTGAGCCGTCGGGGCCTATCACTGGGGCGGCCATTCTGAACCCGTCACATCTATACACTACTAGGCCGCCGCCCACGACAACAGCATTCATCTCCTCAGCATGTTTAGCTAATACATTCACGACGAGGCTCTCGTTATCGGCCAATTTGTGAGCTGCTGCGAAGATGTTGGAGTGTTGCCATGCTTCAGGGAGGGTGATGAGGTCTGGTTCATGCGGGGAAACTTTGTTGAGGAGGGTTCTGATGTTTTCGAGGTTTTTCTCAAAATTGTTTGTTGTTTTGGGCTGTATTACTGTGACGCGGAGGCCCAATTTTTTCACCGGCTATGCTTGGTAGAGGCTTCGCAGTTTTCTTAGGTCGGTTGAGTAGTCGCCCGCCTCGTCTTCGGGTGTCTCGATGACCATGGGCTTGTCCCTTATGCTTGGATGGTTGATGAATGCTTTGAAGCCTTCGTCGCCGATGTATCCTTTTCCGATGTGTTCGTGGCGGTCGAGGCCGCTTCCGAGGCCTCCTTTCGAGTCGTTTAGATGGACGGCGTAGAGTTTCTCGAGGCCGACTATTTCGTCAAACTTTGAGAGGGTTGCTTCGACGGCTGCATGGTTTTTGATGTCGTAGCCAGCGGCGTAGAGGTGGCAGGTGTCGAGACAGACGCCGACCCTTGACCTGTTCTTGATTTTTGAGAGGATTTGTGCGATGTCTTCGAAGCGTGAGCCGCATGAGTTTCGCTGCCCAGCCATGTTTTCCAGCAGTATTTTCACGTTGTTCTCTACTTTGTCGAGGGCTGTGTTCACGGCTTTGGCCACGTTTTCTATGCCTTTTTCTATGCCTTCTCCGAGGTGGCTTCCGATGTGGACCACCAGGAGGTCTATGCCGAGTAGGCCGCATCTCTCCAACTCTGCTACAAGTGATTTTACCGATTTTTCGTAGATGAGTTTCTTGGGTGATGCGATGTTGGGGAGGTAGGGCATGTGCGCCATGGCGACTGTGTAGCCTGCTTCGCGGAACTTTCTAACGAATTCCTGGACCTCGGATTGTTTGAGCTTTGTGTAGGTCCAGCCCCTTGGATTACGTGTGAATATTTGGAAGGTTGTGCATCCCAGCTGAGATGCTCTGTCAACGGCGAGATGGATGGCGCCTGAGATGGATACATGTGCTCCCAGAAGCATAGCTTATCCTCTGCAGACGGGTTTTAATGATTTACGTGACCCCACTCTCACAAAAGAAGTCGCCAACCTCACACATCGGAGAAACCACGGAGCCCATAAGCCTTTCAAATCCCTCTCGCGGGATCAGATTCTTCGTCTGAACAAATTGAGTTTGACAAACTTGGTGAACTTTCAATTCCCTCTTGCGGGATCAGAATCAGAGTGACATCAACTACAGCCTACTGCAAATGCCTTTCAATTCCCTCTTGCGGGATCAGTTAAAGCGGTTGAGGCGCCGCCCGTGGATTCTAGAGCACGGGCTAAACTTTCAATTCCCTCTTGCGGGATCAGATTTTGCCCGCTACCATACGGCCAAGGGCCACAGCCACGACCTGCTTTCAATTCCCTCTCGCGGGATCAGTCCCCAGAATACTTTAGCCAGTACAAATCGCAATTGCTGAAACAGATCTTTCAATTCCCTCTCGCGGGATCAGAGGCGTGGTTTCAGGGTTGATGAAGTATATGTTGAGAATTTGGTCTTTCAATTCCCTCTCGCGGGATCACGGATTCTCCGCGTTTAGCTCGTTTGAGCATGTGTAGGCGTGTGGCTATCTTTCAATTCCCTCTCGCGGGATCAGGGAGTCTGATCAGAGGCCTCTGCAGGAGACTATAGCAGGGGCCCTCCTTTCAATTCCCT
>CALHAG010000028.1 GCA_937934305.1 Candidatus Caldarchaeum subterraneum | reverse complement strand
TGAAGAAGTTGCTCTCGAGAAGGTCAAAGAGATTTTAACCAAAGAGCTGGATCCGCCAAAGCTTGGGGAAGAAGAGGAGGTTAGAAGAGCAGTAATCGATACAACGAAGAAGATAATGAAGAAGTATGTCGCGGGGCTGGGGTTAGGCTCGATTGATGAGAAAACAGAGGCAAAGTTCCTGTATTATGTTGAGAGAGACATGATGGGGTTCGGGCCCCTTAACATCGTGATGGAGGATTATCGTGTCGAGGATATCTCCTGCGACGGTGTCGGAGTTCCAATATATGTTTGGCACAGAGACTTTGAGTCTCTTCCCACAAACATCATTTTCGTTGATAGAGAGGCTCTGGACAACTTCATAATTCATCTTGCGCACAAAGCTGGAAAACATGTCTCATCAGCTTTCCCAATAGTTGACGCCATGATTTTTGGAAAGCACCGGCTTGCGGCGACGTTCCGTGAGGAGATATCGCCGCGGGGCAGCACCTTTACGATACGTAAATTCAGAGAAAGGCCCTTCAGCATTACTGAGCTGCTGGTCTCAAATGTTCTAAACAGCGAGATGGGAGCATATTTCTGGTTACTGCTTGAGCATAAAGCCAGCATAATGATTATAGGCGCTACTGGCAGCGGTAAAACCACGCTACTAAACGCGTTGACCACGTTCATAAGACCTCGGATGAAGATAGTTACTTGTGAGGAGACTGCCGAGATAAATATTCCGAGGGAGAACTGGGTTAGGTTTGTTACGCGTGAAAGTTATGGTCTAGGGTCCTCTGAAAGAGGTCAGGTCTCTCTTTTTGATCTCGTTAGGACGAGTTTGCGTTACAGGCCGGATTACCTGATTGTTGGAGAGGTTAGGGGCGAGGAGACGTTTGTTTTGTTTCAGGCTATTGCGACGGGTCACGGCGGGCTTTCAACTGTTCACGCCGAGAACATAGACTCAGCCGTTAAACGATTTATGAGCCCACCCATGAACATACCTGAGACACATATTTCTCTGCTTGATGCGATGGCTTTTATTGAGCGTGTTCAGCTCTCTGGTAAGGGTGTTTCCTTTGGCAGGAGATGCAGATACATCTGGGAGCTTGAAGACGCGTTCCATTACAGAACAATAGCCACATGGGACCCTGCAACAGACACTTTTAGAGTCAATTTCGCCAACAGTCTACAGCTTGACAACATATCTCTTCAGACAGGGCTGTCGAGAGACCAGCTAATTGTTGAGCTATGGAGACGCAAGGAGATTCTTGAGTGGATGAAGCAGAACAAGGTCTTGGACAACAAAGATGTCTCGAGAATTATTCTCAATTACTATGCCGACCCGGAGAAGCTACTCTCTGAAATAGGTGTCTCGCTGAGGCGGCCTGTTGTACAGACTTTTGCGAGTCAAACGTCTGCATCAACTGATTCACAGATTAAACGGCATTCAGAGGAGGAGATTAAGCAGGCGGCGGATTTTTTGGCGGAGATAGTGCTTCGGCGTGGGGGGCCGACACCTTATTGGCAGCTTTTTGTCAAAGCACCTTATCCGCGGGAGCTTGTGATACAAGCCGTTAAACGTCTGAAAGATAGTGGACGTGTCCAAATCGTCGCAGGTGTTGTTGAGCTGATTGGCTAAGCTGTGGGTAGCTGGAACATTTGGACCGCTAAGGCTCCGGAGGCGTATATCGCCACCAATCCGAGCAGTGACATTATGACTGCGTGTTTGAATCCTCCGGCAACTGTTGAGCTGGATATTTTTCCGGCGACGAGCCCGCTGATGGCCGCTATTATGATTACTGGCGGTAGGAAGAAGTGTATGAACTCAGCGGTTGAGATGCTTAGCCGAGCAAGTGTTAGGAGGTTTTTCATGAAGGCTACGAGCACGACGACGACTATGATTAGCATGAGGGCCGTGATGTAGGGGATTAGCATGAGTGGTTTTAGCGTTGCGCGTTTTTGTCTCTCTATTTCCTCGAGGTCTTCCGAGAACGAGGCTAATACCTCGAAGGTTTCGGGAGCTCCCCCTCCAACGTCTATGGCGTCAACGAGAATGAAGACCCCTGCTTTCTCAAGCCAGCCGTGAGTTCTTTTGGCGAAGTCTTCGTAGATTTTTCGGAGAGGCATTCCCCAGCCTATTTGTCTTGCGATGATTTTGAGGTGTTTGCTGAAGGCACCGTAGCTGTTTCTCGCCAAGTCGACTATACAGCGTTCTGGGCTGAGTCCTGTTTTTCTCGCCTCTGTTAGGTCTCTGAGGAAGAGGGTTAATCCATGCATGACCGAGAAGTTTTCTGTACCGTACTTCTGGTAGGCTATTGCACCAGGTAGGAACAGTATGATGAAGAAGAGGACCAGTGCTATCGAGGATTCGTAGCCCATTTCAAGCCCCGTCATAACCCTTAGCTGCTTGATCATGTTTGAGGTAGTGTCGAAAAACGGCAGAGCTTGTAGCTCTGTGATGAAGAAGGGGATTACGAAGAGTGCTGCGAAGGCGAATGCGAATGGCATCGTGAGGAGCAGTGTTTTCATGGGGCGTGAGTCGCTTACGGGGTATTTTGGCTGGCTTATGTCGGCGATGTAGATGAAAAGTGCGGATAACCCCGGGAGAATAAGGTAGGCTATTAGCACGAATTGTTCGGAGGGCATTATGAGAAATTCGCTGGGAAGTGCGCGCGAGACTATGTATATGGTGAAGAGGACGAGTGAGAGCATCATGGTGACGGCGGCGAAGCCTTCCATCATCATGCCCATTCGTTCGCCGACGATTCTCATCTTGCCCATACGAGATGTGAATATTTGCTCGGTTTTTCTGATGAGGTAGTGGACGACGTCTCCCCCGCTTCTGAGAGTGGATGCGTAGCCTAGCATCAAGTCCTTGTATTCTTTCGATGGTACGCCTTTGGCCATTCTTTCGACTGCTGTGACTGGGTCGACGCCTCCCACTGTTACGTTGAGCTCGGCGAGTTTGGCTGCTTTGGCGATGTTTGGCATCAGTTGGCTGTTGGCTAAGCGTATCAGGCTTTTGTAGGGCGGTATGCCGCCCGTCGACATAACGGCGAGGTAGCTGGCTGCGTAGGGAACCTCGCTTTCAAGAAGTGAGGCGGTTGCGGAGGCCCATACATATGGCGTGACTATGCCGATGAGTAGTGCAAAAATGGGGACAATAGCGACCAGCAGTGCAAGCGGGTTACCCGTTACTAGGAAAAGTAGGATGGCGAGAGGTGTTGCGACCAGTGCGGATATGATTGTTATTCCTCCGACTGTTGAGGCGAAGACTTCAGGATGTATGCGTTTGCCCGCGCTCTCTAGGCGCGCTGGGATTGAGGGCGCTATGCGGAGGAGAGCTCGTCCTATGGAGAGAAAGTTGTTGTATGCGAAGCTTGAGAATGAATCTGAGAAACCCATTCTGTTTAACAGGAGGTGGCTGCTGATATAAGCTTTTATTGGCCAAACCTGGAGCGCTTTAATTAGCGAAGTGGGCTTTAATCATTTTAGGATGAAATAGTATTGAGAAATTCTTTTATCCTTCTGTTACAGTTTATGAAACATGGTTAGGAGAAAGGATGCGGGTATAAGCCCGGTTGTCGCAACGGTAATACTTGTTGCCGTCGCAATAGTGATAGCGATTGCGGTGGCTTTTTGGGCTTCGGGTCTCGTCGGCATATTCACAAGGTTCGAGAGAATAGAGATTGTTTCGGTGGTTCAGACAGGGGACGATACTTTCCAAGTGATTCTGAGAAACACAGGTAGCGCAGATACTTCCATCATACAAACCGTAGTCAATGGAAGAGCAGTGGGTACTCTTAGTTCCCCGTTTGCAGTAGCGCCGGGAGCAACCGCGACCTGTGACATAACTGTTAGTCCCTCGCCTACCCCTGGAGTCACAGTGGAAATAATCATCTACTCAAGCGGAGGCAAACAATATCCAACAGCAGTCCTAGCAACACGGGGAACTAGCACGGGAGCGTGGACAGTTACTTCGGCTACAATTACGTGCTCCTAGTGGCTGCGTAGGCTCCTAAAAGCCTCCTAATTTTGGTTTATTTTTTCAAATTTTTTATGGTGTTCTGCAGCTGGTTATTGTAGTGTTTTGTTTTATCCACCATCTGCAGTAGACAAGTGTTCCCTCAGCCTCCCCCATTTGGAAATCGTTTGTGTCATATGTTGTGCGTGATACTTGTCCAACTGCCTCGGTTATGGTTAGTCTGTAGACCAGGTATCCGCCGTAGCTTCTGTTGTCGCTTTCGTCGACGACTTTGAGCTCGAAGCTGCCGAAGTATGTTTCGCCCGGTGAAATCCTGTAAACCGTGACCTGCGACTGGGTTATGGAGCTGGTTAGGTTGTCTTCCCGCACGATTTCGGCGGAGACTTTAACGTTGAAGAGTGGCTCGGTGTTGTTTCCGAGATAGAGGATGAAAGGCAGGGTGACTATGGAGGTGTCATTCGCAGGCCCGGCCACGTAGGTGTAGAGCGGGACAAGTGGTTTAACACGGAGAGGTAAAGGCCTCGACACCGAGGAGCCTATGCCCGACCTAACTTCCACAACCACGTTACCAACAACATTAACTACAGCCGGCTCAGTCAACGCATCCACGCAACCCGAGCCATAGCTCCTGCACTGTAGCACCCTGATTTGATACCGTCCAGGCGAGACGGCGAACCCAGCGAAAACACTCAAGTCATCAGGAGAAGACACAAACTTCCAAATCTCCGCATGTCCTCTACACCCCGTCGCAAACTCATCCGTCGCCATCGCCACGCAGCCCACCACCTTGTTGACGTCCCCGATGTTGACAACCTCCACACGCAGGTTGACCCATTGCCCGAAGCTGGCATTATTCACCTGCACAATCATCATGTAGGGGAGCTTTGTCGGCCCAATTTCTCCCGTCGCGAAGCTATTCCCCCTCAGAGTCGGCAGCCGCACCACAACGACCTCATCCGGCTCAAGCACATAATCCAGCACAGGCCTCTCAATCCTCTCGCCTGGCGCAATCTTCAAAACTCTGTCAATCCTCTGAAGCCCAATCTTGTTACTCTCAATATAGATGACGGGAACATCAACCTCGACGGGAGACTTGTTTACCACGTAGAGAAACAGCCTTGACCTCTGGAAAGGATGAAGCTCAGGAGGCTGCAAAGCCACCTGAAGCTCAAGCCTCTCGTTAACTTTCTCAATCTCAAGACGCATTCTCCGTGAAACCTCGTCCATGAAAAGAGTCTGGATATTCTGCATGTATATCCACATGGGGATAACCACCGTGAAGAAAATCATGAGACCGATGGCTGTGCCGACGACAGCCGACAACCCCGCGCTTCTCCTCTTCATATCAGTTCCCCACCCCTGTCCGTGTGGTCGTTGTCGTGACGGTCACGGTTGTTGTGGTTGTAGCGGTTGTGCTTGTGATGCTTGTTGTATAGCTTTCTGTCCGCAGTGTTGATGTAGTGGTTGTTGTCATGGTTGTGGGGACGGTGATGGTCGTCGACCTATAGAGCGTCGTCGTCGTGGTGGTTGCTCTTGAAATGATCCGTGTCGCCCAGTTGACCACGGTTGTCGTAGTTGTGACTGTGTTGGTCTGAGTTGTCGTCGTCCATCTCACTATTGTACTGGTGCCGCTGGTGGTGGTCGTGGTGCGCCAAGAGTAAAAAGTTTTTGTACTTTCCTCGGTGGACACGATTGTGGACGTGGTCGTCTCGGTTAACCACGTGGTCGTCGTGGTGGTTGAGGTCACGGTCGTGGTCGTTGTTCTATAGGTTTGCCCGATAACAGTCGCCGTCAACCCTACCATACAAAGCGCCAGAATGAGAAGCGTCAGCACAACCCTTCCATTTCTCATCTTCTCCACCACCTCACCAATTTGCTCAGAGGAGCTGAAAGCATAGAGGCAGCAACGACATAATAAATCCACCAAAGGGAGTAAAATGGCCCCCTATCCGATGCAATCAAGTAATTGATGGCGCCTCCACCGCCTGTAACAGTTGTTGTCGTGGTTGTAGTTGTTGTGGTGGTCGCTGTGTGCCATATTGTGGATGTAGATGTGGAAGTCCTAGTCGTGGTGTAGCTTGTTGAGGTGGACGTCAATGTTGTGGTAACTGTTGGGCTATAGGATGTGAAGGTCGAAGTTATGGTACGGGTTAGGGTTATGGTTGCGGTGTACGTGGTTGTAGTGGTTGTTCGGGTGATGTAGGATGTGAATGTCGAGCCAACCGTTGTAGTTGTTCTCGTTGTTGTTCTTGTGGTGGTTGTGGTTGTTGACGGCCGCACAATGGTCTGAGTCGTCGTAACTGTCGTGCTAACGACGTTTGTCTGAGTCGAGGTTGTGTAGGTTGTGCTGGTAGTTGTTCTCGTAACGGTGGATGTAATAATTAGGGTGTAGGTTACCGTCACGTAGGGCGTATGGTCCACCGCTCTGAAAACAATACTACCTACGTTGAAGATGCTCACCGGAGGACGCAACACAATGCTGTATTGCTCGAAATATCCAGCCAACCCTCCAGTAGTAATATTTACAAATAAGCTACCTGTCGAAGCCAAACGTCCATTACAATCATACACCTCAACAACAAGCTCGTATTCGCCGTTTTCGTAGAAACCCATCGACAAGATAACCTCGTCAATCGTCAGACGCGTCAAATCAACCCTGAGCTTAAGATAATCGAGGAAATTCCCAAAACTCTTTCCGAGTCCCCAACTGGACAAGTAGACGCTGAAACCAGGGTCCAGCGAGGATATCGTGACATCAAGCGGAGGCTCCAACCCTCCTTTATCAAGCCTCACATAAACCTCCTGCGGCAGGGTTCCGCTAATTGTTACCGTTCCAGTGGCGTCAACACCATTCGAGTCAGTAACCGCCACCGCGAGGCTGTATGATGGCTGAACAACACTCGCATTCAGCGCCCTAATCTTGATGAAGTCAGTTGTATCACCATATATGGAGTCTTCCTTGGGGTCTACAAGCTCAACCAGAATCCAGTTTTCAGTGTTGACAGTGCATATGTTGCCTAATCCTGCTACTGGGGGTACGGCCTGGAAACTCGCTATTTTGTATATCTCTGTTTCTGAGTAGTGGCTGCGGAGCCTCGGGTCCTCGAGGTCAAAGAGTCGCTCAGGGATGTAATGCACCTGCAACGTCACCAGTGACGAATCCGTGCAAGCAATAACCGGGCATGAGAAGAAAAGCTGTTTAACCCCTCCTACGGGAATTCGCGCAATCTCGGAGACACCTGTATCAACTACCACCGAGCCGTTGTATATTGTCAAAAGCCTGAAGACAACGAGAGGCTCCTGACCCAGGTTCCTTAGCAAAATGCTTCCCGTACCCTGTCCGTAAATTGTGTCGGGATAATGGACGTAATCCGCTCCCAAATTCGAGCGTAGAAGAAGGGCGTTCCCCTCTAAATAAGCGACTTTCTCACTGCCCTGTATTGCTGAATGGCTGAACAGAAAATACCAAAGCCCGACACCAATCATGACGATTACAGAAGTAACTATAGCCATGCCGACGACCTCGCTAACTCCTCTTCGCCTTCTCACGCCTCGTTCACCTCAACAATAATCTCATACACATCATCCATGCGTACCGGCGGAGATACATCGAAAAAGACAGAGTCGCTGAAAATTCCTCGGGGCATGTTCACGGTGTTGTACGAGGTGTATACAGTGTTTCCCATACAGTCTTTTAACGTCAAAGTAATTACGAAGTTACCTCCAACGAGGTCGTTGACGCCGAGTTCTACCATGACGACGTTCAGCAACCTCTCGTTGGTCGCTGTGTCAACAGACCACCAAAGCTGCACACCCGATGCATGGGCTTTGTATGGTATGCCGCCCAGCTTCCAAAAGCGCTGAACCACCTCAAAACCAGAGGCTTCGACAGTTATGTTAAGCGGCACAACAAAACCACCAATAGGCCCTGATAACTCGACTATGCTGTTACCAATAGATGGCACCGTTCCCGACGCACCACCAACCGCTCCAGAGGCATTCACAACAACGACATTGAGCAAAACATTTTCTGAATGAGATGCGAAGGGCGCTCTTACAAATAGACGATTGCTGGGAGGATTAGGGATGCGGCCAGAGTCCGTGAAAGTAATTGGGTCAACCAAATCTATGAAAAGCCATTTGCTACCTTCAGGGATTTGGCAGGTGGGTAGTGTAGGGCCGCCTGGATATATGAAGATCGTTTCAACAAATTTCATCTCATCGGCCGAGAAGACGGGGTTAGCTTCATCGAATAAATCAGTTGCAACATACCAAACCCTAAGCTTTAATCTTTCCCCGCCTACACACACTCCGCAAAGTGGAATTTCCCTATCTGTTAATGTTGTGTTTTGTTTGGGCATTAGCTTGGACAAGTTTGCGAACCCCGCGGATGGGTAATAAGCACGAAGATAACCCTCGGGCGTTACAATTTCAACCCTCGTCAAAGTAACAGGAACATCTGCTACGTTTCTTAGCATAGCGCTTCTTCCAGACGAAGTGTAGTTTATTGCCTCAAATGAAAGCTGGGCAGAGGTCTTGACCTGTAAAACAGCGCGGTTAAGGTTGTTGGACAAATCGTTAAATGAAATCCCCATCCAGCCGAGCGAAAAACCCCATATGAAAAAACCGATAGCTAAGGTAACTGCAAGTAGAACTAACGCCCCAACCGTGGTGTCACCGCGTCTAGAAACGGTATGCCGCGCCTTAGTGGATGTCTTCACGGTGGGGTGTCTCAAACTGGCCATTCACCCCCTCCCATTGATATAAGCGTTTAGGGCTTCCCAGTATTACCGAACAATGCTCAGAGGATAATGGGCTGGCGTTTCCGGTTTTTGGCCAATTATGAGAGCTTTATTTTGCGGTGTTGTCGTTTTTGGGTTGGTTTGGAGCCTAAGTTTCTGGTTGAGGTAAAGGTCTCTGATAAACCGTTCAAGGTGGACAAGGATGCGTTGGAGGCGGTGAAGGGGGTTGTCAAAGGAAAAATGCTCTCGAGAATGAAGAAAGAATATGTTGACTGTCCGCTCGAAGGAGGTCCGGTGGCTTTTCTCAGCTGCTTTGTCTGCGTCAGCCACATAAGGAGAGTGAAGGGCGTGGTTCATTGCGCTGGAACCGAGAGGAGGACACGGGAATGAGTAGATATTCGCTGTTTTTCTCGGGTTTGATCACTTTGATTTTCGGCGTATTCATGGCTTTCGCGGGCCTCCCTTTCTCCTACATCTTTATCTTCTCTGGAATAATCATGACGGTGTTGGGGGCTTTTCTAAAGCCACCTGTCTCAGTAGAGCCCGAGCCTGGGAAAAAGTTTTGTTGGCACTGCTACCAGCAGATACCAGCCGACGCTGGGATATGTCCACACTGCAAGCTAAAGCAGTGAGTTGTTATCCTGTTTGGAGAATTTTTACCGGGATGTCGGCGTAGATGGCTCTGACCAAGGCCCTGCCATGTTCCGAATTCTTCCTAACGGTGACCACTCCTTTCCGGCTCACGGTGGCAGAGAAAAGGAATTTATCCCCTGCATAGATGGCGACAGTTTTTCCGGCCATTTTTTCACCGAGCTCGAGGCGGAGGCTGTTACCAGATTCTCTTACCTCAAACGGCACCTCCACACCTATTGATGCAATACGCGGCTCAACGTCCAGAGATACACCCAGTTCCTTCTCAAGCCTCGCTATGTTCTCACCTCTGCGGCCAATTATCTTGGGCAATACTTCTCTGTCAACCTTTACAATGGCTCTCTTCCGTGACACCATATCAACCTCCACATCCTCGTCAAACGCACGCAAAGCCTCCACGATTTTTTCCCTGAGTTCACGGGTCTCGGACCTGACCTCATCATGTACCTTCTTCACAGGTATGATGACGTTTTCCTCACCGAAAGTGTATATCTCGTACTCGAGCTCATCTGTGAGGAAGTCTCGCACCTCAACCAGGGGCCTTGACAAGTCTTCCTCCGACATTCCCGTGGGCACTCTGACTGTCATTGATAGGTTGTAGACTTTGGCTATTCGTCCTGCGTCGAGGAAAATTACGGTGTCGATGATGTGTGGGACCATGCCTAGCTCAACCCTGCCTATGAACCTTTGGATGGCGCTCACGGCTTCGCTTGCATGCACCACACCTATCATACCGATGCCCGCTAGCCTCATGTCGCTGAAGACTTGGAAGTCACGGTCACGCCTTATCTCGTCAAAGACGGTGTAATCGGGTCTCACCAGCAGCAGTATCTCGGCGGTCTTCTCAAAATCTCCCTCCAACGGCCCATACTGTGTTATCTCGGGGCCCACCTGCAGGTCACGCGGCGACTCGAGCGTCTTAACTATCTTCCCCATTCTGCTGTAAAATTCTGCGAGGCTCGCTGCGAAAGTGGATTTTCCGCTTCCCGGCGGGCCCGCTATCAGGATACCCTCTGCTTTTTTCTCGAGACGCTCCAGCAGCTTCGGCGGCAGCTTGTAATCTTCTATGCGGAGCTTGACGATTGGTCTGACGATGGTGACCTCAAGCCCGTTGCTGAAAGGGGGCCTCGCGACGGCTATGCGGTAGTTTCCTATCTGCGCAACAAAGGCTCCTGCGCGGACTATCTCGATGTTGGCCTCGGGCTTCACCCGCGCGTATTCGGTGACCTCTTTTATCAGGTTGTTAAGCTCTTCTGCGGTTAAAGGCTGTTCACCTATTTTGACCAGCTGGAACTGGCCTGGTTTTCCCCGTTTAGCCATGAGAGGCACGCCTTCTTTGAAGTGGAGACTGAGGGTGTCTTCGGTGAAGTGTTTCTCGAAAGAGAGTTGGGTCGGAAGCTCCTTCGGCGGGAAATAGCGCACCTGGACCCCCTCGGCCTCTGCCACCAGAGACTGTACATAGTCGGATGTTATGAGGACGGCGTTTTCACGTTTAGCCGCCTCCCGTATGATGGCGTCTATTCTTCCTTTCCTCGCGAGCTTGATGTCCTCGAGGCTGGGCCTCTCACCCACTATTCTGATGCTGAGTTTATGCTGCTCAGCTATGCTTCTAACTTTCTTAAGTTCGTTGAGGCCTACAAACCCCGGCTCCCGTTTCTGCGAAGCCTGTGCCTGAAGTTCGTCTATGGCCGCGGCGGGTAGTATTACTTCGCAGCCGTCGAGAAGACCTTGTTCAACCAGTTGTGTTAGGGTGCCGTTGATTATCGTGGAGGTGTCTGGGACAACCTTGGTGAGATGCACTCCGAGATGGTTGAGTAGCTCGCTGGGGTTATGCACTATTTCGGTTGCACCATTTTCCATAAATTTTTCAGCACCGTGTAGCCCCCAGGTAACGGCGATAAACCGTGCTCCAGCTTCCCGTGCAGCCCTTAGGTCGTTTACACTGTCTCCTACATAGACGATGGATGAGATGGGCGCCTTCATGTCCTCAGCTATCTTGAGCAGGATATCTGGACGTGGCTTCATCTTCTCTACGTCGTCGCGGGTGTAAACATGTTCGAAATATTTTGCAAGACCTGTTTTTTTCAAGGCTTCTTCAACAGCTTCTCTATGAGAGTTGGTTGCGACAACTAGTTTGAATCCCAGTGTCCTGAGTTTTTCAAGTACTTCGGCTATTCCAGGTGTTGCTTCAGCCTGTTCAGCTGATTTTCTATCCTCGATGCGGAGTATATTCTGGATTTCTTCACGGAGTTTCGTGAATTCGTGAGGCGGTAGCAGGTGGGCCGCTCTGTCGAGAAAGTCTTGAATTGATTCGTTTTCACGCAGCTCGAGTCCATGTTGCTTGGCCGCCTCCGCTGCGCGTTTTTTTGCCTGAAAGATGTCGAACTTCATCTTGATTAATGTGCCGTCGAGGTCCATTACCACGATTGACGAGCTAAGTGTCAACCATCATCACTACAACTATGCATAAATGCTGCATCATAAAACTTCTACATCGTGAGAAAAGTAGCAATCGTTGGAGTGGGACAATCGCCTTTCGGCAGAGCCTCCGACAGGGGGATTAACGAATTGGCTTGGCAAGCCATCAAACAGGCTCTTCAGGATGCTGGTATAACTCAGAGAGATGTAGGGTTTGTGTCGGTGGCTAACGTAGGCGGATGGAGCGCAGAGCCGCTGCCAGCTATTTCGGTTAACGAGTACGCGGGGTTGACAGGTGTGGGGACTTACCGTGTCGAAGCCGCCTGTGCCTCTGGGTCTGCGGCTCTCGTAACCGCGGCGAATCTTGTTTCATCGGGGGCTGTTGACATAGCATTGGCTGTCGGCGTGGAGAGAATGAACGAGTCACCTACTCCGACGGCTGTGGAGCTGATTGGAAGAGCAGGTAACTACTTCTGGGAGTTCGACATGTTTGGCCTCACTTTCCCGAGCTACTACGCACTCTACGCAACAGCCTACATGAACAAATACGGCGCCACTGAGGAAGACCTTGCAAAAATCTCTGTGAAAAACCATTTCTACGCATCCTTCAACGAATACGCGGCTTTCAGGAAACGGGTGACTGTGGATGATGTTTTGAAAAGTAGACCGGTAGCATGGCCGCTAAAGCTTCTCGACTGCAGCCCTATAACAGACGGGGCGGCGGCTGTTGTGCTGGCTTCCGAAGATGTGGCGAGAAAGTTGACCGACACGCCTGTGTGGATAGCTGGGGTCGGCTACGGCTCTGACACATCAAACCTCAGCAAGAGGCCCGACTTTCTCACTTTGAGGGCGACGCGGAAAGCCGCGGCAGAAGCCTACAAAAAAGCAGGAGTAGACCCGTCGAAGCCTGTGAAGAGTTTTGACGTGGTTGAGGTACATGATTGTTTCACGATTGCCGAGATACTTGCGTATGAGGATTTGGGTTTCGCTGCGCCGGGGCAGGGATACATGCTCGCCCGTGAGGGTGAGACCTACAAGGGTGGGCTGATACCGGTTAACTTGGACGGCGGCTTGAAGGCGAAGGGGCATCCAATCGGTGCTACGGGTGTGAGCATGGCCGCTGAAATAACCAAGCAGCTGAGGCAGGAGGTGCCGGCGGAAAGGCAGGCAGACATCGTGAAAGGCATGGGGTTGGCGCACAACGTAGGTGGCACTGGTCACTACACATACGTAACCATCTACAGTCTCCAGAAGCCCGGGTGAGACACGTGTCAACTATTCCGCGTGAAGAGCTTGAAAAGATGGTGAAGAGCTGGCTCGAGATGGTTGAGCAGATAACGAGAAGCGAGGGTCTCCCGATTGTTCCCGACGAAAAGACGGGCGACCCCGTCTGGGTGGATTTACGCGAGCTACGCCTCAAATACCTGATTCCTATTGCGAGGATTCGGAAATTTTTCGATGGGCTGAAGGAGGGAAAAGTCTACGCAACCCGCTGCCCTGTCCAAGATGTTTATTTTTTCCCACCGCAAGCCGATTGCCCATACTGCATGGATGAGAACCTCGAATGGGTCGAGATAAGAGGCAGGGGGACGCTGGTTACATACACGGTGGTGAGCGTCAAGCCCGCCAGCTACCTACACTATCCAGACTACATAATCGCCATCGCCCGGATGGAGGAGGGCTTCAACGTCCTTTGCTGGATGAGCGTGGACGACCCGTCCCAGCTACGCATCGGCATGCCTGTCAAGCTTGTGGTGAAGAGAAGAGAACCTGAAGGATTCTTTACCTACTACCTAGAGCCAGAATAAACACCAACTTTTTCCATAAACCGCTGTTGACGGGTATGCAGCGGTATGACTAATATGCCACGGATGTGGATGAGTCGGTATGACGATGCTAAGCGCCTCGGAGAGAAAGTTTGTCGAGGCCAACGAGCTCTGCAGGCTCGCGACAACGGATGAAAACAGCCAGCCACATGTCGTCCCCGTCGCATACATCTATTACAACAACAAGTTCTACATCGCGACAGACCTTGGCACCAGAAAGCTCGCCAACATAAGACGCAACAACAAGGTCGCCCTCGTTATCGACAAAACCAACCCCAACAGAGCCGTCATGGTCCAAGGCCTCGCAACAATCCTGCTCAGCGGAGAAGAATACCGGACAATTTATCGAATTTTTTATGATAGGTTTGCATGGGTGAGAAGAGACCCGTGGCAAGAAGGTGAAGCAGCTTTTATCGCCGTAGAACCGCGGAAAGTTGTTTCATGGGGCCTCCGACAATAGTTAAATCCGGAGAAACCAACCACTATACTGTTGATAACGCCTGGCAAATGGACCGAGGAGCAGAAAATCGAAGTCCTCCGCTCAAGCATAGGCAACGTCCTGATAAACCTCAAAATAATCGCAAACAACCAGCTCGCATATCAGCTCGGGCTAATAACCGAAGAGGAAAAACAACATCTACTCAAAGCCGCCGAAGTAGCTCTCAACATGATGAAACGAGGAAAAGAGAAAGGCGTTTTCAAGTGAAATAAGTTTAATTAAGATTCGTTTTTTACCTTACGTGATGAGTCGTTATCTTTTGAAGGGTGGATTCGTAGTACCTGTTGATGGCAGCAGACGAATAATTCGAGACGGCTGCGTCCTTGTCGAAGGCGATAGAATAGAGATGGTGGGTCCGAGGGAGGAGGTGATGCCTCATGCTAAAGGGGCTGAAGTAGTTGATGCGGAGAAATGTCTCATCATGCCGGGGCTTATAGACACCCATGTCCATCTTGCGCAGGCACTGTTACGGGGCGTGGTGCCCGACAACCTCACCTTGATTCCGTGGCTCCGTGACTGGGTGTGGCGCTTCCTAGGCGTTTACGACCACATGGATGCCAAGGCCAGCGCAGCTCTCTGCATCCTCGAGATGCTCAAGACCGGCACAACATCCTTTATAGAGATACATCTTCACAGCCGCTATGGCTTCGACGGCATAGCAGAGGTCGTCAAACAATCGGGCATCCGCGGAGTTCTCTCTAAGACAATCATGGATATGAAAGGTTACGCTACCGAGGAAAACTTGATGCCGCCCTCGATGATTGAGGACGGAGAAGCATGCATCCGAGAGTTCAAGCAAATGTACCAGAGATGGAATGGGCAGGCGGACGGACGCATAGATGTTTGGCTTGGTTTGAGGAGCGCGGGAGCCGTCTCTGACAAACTCTTCTACGAGGCAGCAGAGATAGCAAAGGAGTATGACACGGGAATAACCAACCATGTCGCGGAGGTCAGGGAAGACCTCGAATACTACCGCCGAGCCTATGGAACAGGAGTCGCAGGATATCTGGAGAAATTCAACATGCTCGGAGAGAGACGTGTGTACGCCCACTGTGTGTGGCTCAACGAAGAAGACATGAAGAAGTTTGCGGAGACGGGAACAACTGTTTCACACTGCCCATCCTCCAACATGAAGCTCGGCTCAGGCATAGCACCTGTCTCCGACATGCTGAAACACGGCGTAAACGTGGCCCTGGGCTGCGACGGTGGCCCAAGCAACGACAGCTACGACATGATAAGGGAGATGAAGATGGCGGCGTGTCTGCAGAAAGTTCGGACACTTGACCCTAGTGTAATATCCGCTTGGGATGTACTCACGATGGCAACCCGTAACGGAGCAAGGGCCATGGGCAAGCTAAACATGCTGGGAAGCCTCGAGCCCGGCAAAAAAGCAGACATCGTCATCATAAGCCTCACAAGGCCATCAGTCACACCCATCTCAAACCCTGTCTCCCTACTCGTATACGCCGCATCTGGAGCAGACGTACGTGACGTCATGATAGACGGAAAATTCGTCGTCAAAGACAAGAAAATTTTGACAATGGACGAGGAGGAGGTAATCAGGCAAGCCAACAAGCATCTGGAGAGAATAGTTTCAAAAGTAGACCCCAGCTTGGACCTGCTCAAAACGATGTAGGCGCTAGATATTCGATTACTGGGAGCACTTCGCCCGTAACTGGGTATAGAAGTGGCTCCGTACACCCGGCTTCCACGTACTCCATTATTTTCCTCTTGATAGTCTTCAGGTCACCGACAGCCACCATTTGAGAGGCAAGCTTCTCGTCAACCAGCTCCATCGCTTTCTCCAGCCTCTCCTCCGTTGTGGGCCAACCCCCTGTAATTTCCCTTATCTCGCTAGTAATTTTCTCTGGAACACCAGAGGCCAGGGCGATATGGGGCTCCATCGCCAAATACTCTGTCACCATTAGCCGGGCCTTTCGAAAGGCTTTCTCGAGGTCAACCGAGTAGGAGACGGCTAGCAGCTGCGGGCGATCGATGTCGACCAGTTTTCGCTCTGCTTTTCTTGCACCGTTCTCGATGTGCTGTATCGCTTTTCTGTTGTATTCTGGCGAGACGAGGTAGTTGAGTAGCACGCCGTCAGCTATTTCGCCCGCGAGCTCCATCATCTTAAATCCTGTGGCACCCACGTATACCGGGACATGTGAAGGGACGCGCTCTAGCCTCACACCCCTAACCTTGACAAACTCACCCTCAAAAAACACCTCCTCACCTTTGAAAAGCGTCTTCAAAACAGTTACATGCTCGTACATGGCTTGAATTGTTTTACGCCGCTCTATACCAATCTTGGAGGCCATGGGCTCCCACAACACACCGATGCCGAGACAAGCTCTTCCATTCGTTAACTCGTCAAGAGTGGTAAAAGTCGTGGCCAGAGTGACCACATTCCTTGTCCACGTATGCAAAACACCTGTCCCGAGCTTGATTTTTTCGGTGACAGCTCCGAGGGCGGCTATAGAAATTGTCGAATCTCTTGAAGTTCTGGACTCCCCCTGCCAAATGCTGGTGAACCCCGCGCGTTCAGCCAGCTTGGCATAGTCCATTTCATCTCTGAGAGGAGTTGAGGCCGTAAAGTAGAGACCTATTCGCTCGAGTTTTTCACCCATTTTTAAAGCCCCTCCCAAAGTTTTTCAGCGGCCTTTAAACAATTCCTTCGAATGTTTGCTTCATTACCTGTTGCAAGACGTCCCTTCTCCACGACTACTTTTCCATCGACTACGACGGTGTCGACCCATGAGCCGCTGGCGTATACGACAACCTGCGTCACAACATTTTCCGGTGTAACCGGTGTGGGAAACTTGTTATGGAGGAGAACCAAGTCGGCTTTGTAGCCTTTCTCTATCCTGCCCCCTCTGTATCCCAATGTTTTAGCGCCGTTTTCAGTCGCCATTTTAAACACCGTTTCAGCAGGCATTACACCTGTGTTTTCTTTGGCGGCTTTATGTATGAGCCATGTATTACGCATCACCTCAAACATGTCCACTATGAAGCCGTCTGTGCCCAGACAAACCGTCAACCCACGTTGAAGCATCTCAGGGACAGGAGCGATTCCTCCGCCTACTTCACCGTTGCTTAACGGTTGGTGGGAAATTTTTACATCATATTTTGCAAGGATATCCAACTCATCTGAAGTCGTCTTTACACACTGGGATGCGAGCACATCACTTCTCCAGAACCCTAACTCCTCATAAAGCTGAGCTGGATATTTTCCATAGTTTTTCAGAGATTGCTGCGTCTCGAAGCTTCCTTCCTCAAAGTGGATGTGAATCCCTGCTCCTGTCATGTCCGCTTCCGCTCTGCATCTCCTTATAAACTCGGGTGAGCATGTGAAGGTGGTATGTATGCAGTGCATTCCTTTAACCAGTCCAGGCCGAGTGTTCATCTTCTCGATAAACCGTTTGTTTTCTTCGAGGCCCTGTACCCCGTTTTCCGGGCTTATTCTCTCTGTAGCCTCAAAAGAAAGCACAGCCCTTAGACCAAGTGACTCCACCAAACGAGCCTCAGTTTCGAGCACGTTCGGCAACGCGTTAGGAGCTTCGAGAATATCTGCCACACAAGTTGTTCCCGTTTTCAACCTCTCACATACGGAGTATTGTACTGCTGCTTCAATCAAGTTTTTGTCGAGCCTATCCTCCACATACGGCCACCAGAAGTTTTTCAGAAAATCCCAGAAGTCGTTAAGCTGTGATTTGACTGGTATTCCGTGGGCGAGCACCCCATACATATGGTCATGTGTGCTGACGAGGCCCGGCAAAATTATCATGCCAGATGCGTCGATTGTTTTCTGGGCTGTGTAGCCAGATGGTTTTTCTTTTCCAACATCCACTACAACATCATTTTTTACAACCACATATCCCGGTGAATAGACCGGCCCGTTTGCACCGGTCACTACAAGCCCTCCCAAAACCAGCAAATCGACCTCAGTCACTTTCTCACCATGCTCCATAGACGGCTAGGCGATGTTATCGATAAATCTATTTTCACATCTATCCCTTTTTTCTTTAAAGCGTTTTGGATGGCGTTTGCTATTGCAGCGTTCACGGGGATTGTCGCTGTTTCTCCGACGCCTTTTGCTCCACGGAAGGTGTAGGGAGATGGGTCGACCAAGTGTATAACCTCGACGCTGGGAGTCTCAACGGCTGTTGGAAGAAGATATTCTGAAAAAGTAGTCGTCAAAGGTATTGCTTCATTTGAGTAAACTATCTCTTCGAACAAAGAGGCTCCGTACGCCTGTATCGCTCCCCCGATCAGCTGTTCATCTACGTCCTTGGGGCTGAGGTAGGTTCCACCGTTCTCGGCCAATACCAGCTTCTTCACCTTGACTTCGAAGGTTTCCACATCAAGCGTCACAAAGGCCGCGCAGGCGATGGTTGAAACTGCGGCAGTCGCGTTCATCCTACCCAGTTCATCCGGTGCCTGCCAGATATTGGGCGGATCATATACAGCTTCAGCCATGAGCGACAGGTCCATGTCCTGTGGAAACATGTTTGGATTGTTGTACACCTTCCACGCAAGCTCAGATAGGGTTAGCCCGTTTTCCACGGCGTCTTTGACAAACACTTTACCGTTTTCGAGGATAACATCCTCAGGCCTGCATTCGAACAATATCGATGAGATGTGTTGAATTTTT
>CALHAG010000027.1 GCA_937934305.1 Candidatus Caldarchaeum subterraneum | reverse complement strand
TCCTGCATCCAACTTATTCTGATCGATGTATATAAGCGCTGAGGTCCTAAACCTTCACCACGTCCACGCCATAGTTTGATAAGATTCTTGTTAGGGTGGTTCGGTGTTCTGAGCGTAGCCCGTCCCAGTCTATCAAAGCTGTCCTGGGCTGTTCAACGGTTCTCTGAAAGGCCTGTCTAATCACTTCTTCGTCTAGTGGGAAATGATGTTTGGATGCTACGTGGCCGACCATGTAGCTCCCTGTGAAAACGGGTTTGAGAATATCTCGTGGATAGTGGCCTCCACCGAACCCTACAGCTGGCTCAGGGAGGTTTGTTTCCCCACCGAAGCATAGCTGGTGGACAGCTTCTGCAGCGGCTTCAGCCATCTTGGTGTCTCTCCAGGCGCCGATGTCTGAGCCGACTTCCACGAAGATAAGAGGCTTCTCCGAGTAGGGGCCATGATGTGTGGCCTCCATGCCGACTTCCACATCTCTTAGCCCACTGTTTTCAACGGCTTGGCGTAGCTCTATCAGTGCTTTGTAAACGGCTGCGGCAGATGTTGCGGAGAGCTGCTTGGGCTTTCCACCATATAGAGCCGAGGCACCCCAGTTCCCTGTCGAATGCACCAGAAGACATCTTCTACCCGTCTCCGAAACATGTTTCGAGGGAACGATAACAAGATCAGCTTCAAGCGATGCCACCTCATCGTCGGCGTAGAGCATCGACTTGTCAAGACAAATGATGGGTACACCATTTTTCTGAAAGATTTTGCCTCCGCTTTCATCGAAGCCATAGTTCTCTACGAGAATTCTGAGTATCTCTACGGCGGCTGTGTCCTCGAGCGAAAGCATCACGGCTTTTCTCAACATGTTTTAATGGATGAAAGATGATAAAAAACATGCATGCGGGATTTTTCCGGACCTGTTGAGGTCCCCTTACTGTCGGGATATGAGGCAAGGTATCTTCTGAGTCTAGGCAGATGTGGAGAGGTGGATGTCTCCCTTGATCTGGGGGTTTCTGCTTCAAGAGGACTGGTTTGTGAAAATGGTGTTTCTATAGATGATGTGAAAATTAGTCGATGGATGCTTGAGAAGGCTGCAGCTAGGCCTGAGGATGTTTATGTTGTTGAGGAGGGGTTGCCGAAGCTTGCATGGTTTGAGGAGAAGGTTTACAGACTGGTTGCACCGGGGTGGAGGAAGCCGACAACCGTTGAGATAAACGGTATCAGGATGCATAGGACGGTAGATGTAAATCCGATGGATGATGCTCGTCAAAAAGTGGAGCTTTTCCGGGAACTCGACGGGGCAGAGGCTCTTGACATCTGCACTGGGCTGGGCTACACGGCCATAGCTATGTTAGCGAAAGGGGTGCGCCGAGTGGTTACCGTTGAGAAAGACCCCAACATAGTGAAAATGGCCGCCCTAAATCCATGGTCCAGACAACTCTTCACAGGGAAAATAGAGAGAATAGTGAATGATGCTGTGGATTTTCTAAGAAAATGTGTTGAAGAGTTTGACGTGGTTATGCACGACCCGCCCAGCTTCAGAGTAGCCGGAGAGCTTTATTCAACAGAGTTCTATAAGCTTCTATACAGGGTTGTGCGACGTGGAGGGGTGGTTGTTCACTATGTTGGTCAACCGGGTGTGAAGAAGGGGCTTGCCCTATACCGTGGCGTGATTGAGAGGATGCGAAAAGCCGGGTTCAAAGCCGTCTACATCCCGGAAACCCTCTGTGTCCGAGCCGTGAAGGTTTAACAAATGGCTTAGAGCATTTTGCAGCGATGGCTGAGAGAAACAGGATAGGCCTCGGCACATGGATAGACAAGCTAGCATGGGAAATTATCGAGAGAGAGAAGCAGCTTGGGAGAAACCTCGAAAACATAAGAACAGAGGCAGGAATAGCGGCCTCCGGCTTCATACACATCGGAAGCCTCTCAGACTCGGTCAGGGCCTATGCTGTTTCTCTCGCTCTAAAAAATCTCGGATACAGCTCAGATATGATACAGTTCGCCGACGACATGGATGGGCTGCGAAGCGTTCCCGCCGAAATTCCGAAAGAATATGAGAAACATCTCCTGAAGCCTGTGTCGCTTATCCCAGACCCATTCAACTGCCATGAATCCTATGCGGAGCACATGGAGACGATGCTGCTTGACACACTCGCCAAAACCGGCGTCGAATCCAAGTTCTACAGAGGATTCCACGTTTACAGCAGCGGATTGCTTAAGAACCAGATATCAAAGATACTGGAGAACGCGAAAACAATCGGGGAAAAAATCTCAGAGCTCACCGGGCAGCAGAAGTTTTTAGAATCGCTGCCCTACTTTCCCTTGTGCGCTTCATGTGGAAGAATATACACTACTCACGCTGAGAGCTTCGACCCGAAAACTGGCCGTGTCCACTATGTCTGCAAAGGTGTGAGCATCAAGAAGAGATGGTTTGAGGGATGTGGGTATGAGGGTGAAGCTGACATTTCAAGGGCCGATGGCAAGCTTTCTTGGAAGGTTGAATGGGCTGCGAGATGGGCTGCGCTCGATGTGCGTTTCGAGGCCTACGGCAAAGACTTGGCCGCCTCTGTGAAGGTGAACGACTGGGTATCAGAAAACATACTCGGATATAAGCCGCCGAAACATGTCCAGTACGAGCTCTTCCTCGACGAATCAAGGCGAAAAATCTCCAAATCAAAGGGTGTCTCCGTCTTCACCCCCCATGAATGGTTCAAGTACGGCTCTCCCCAGAGCCTTGTACTGCTTTTCCTCAAGCGCATCAAGGGAACAAGAGTGATATCTCCACAGCTTATACCCGCTTTGATGGATGAGCTTGATGCATTGGGCGAGCAATATCGCAGAAACACCGGCGACCCGCGGAGAACAGGCCTTTACGTCTATGCATACATGTTTAACCCCCCGCAGAAGCCGTTGACAAAAATCTCATACAGCCTTCTCGTATTTCTGGCTTCTATTGCTCCCGAGGGGAAGGAGATAGAGTTCGTGGTCTCGAGGCTGAAACGCTATGGCTACAAAGTGGATGAAGAAGTTTTGAGGAGGGTTGAGTACGCCATCAACTATCAAAAAGTCTTTGGAAGACCAGAGGTGAAGCCCGTTGTTGTCGACGACAACATGCGACGAGCCGTTGACGAGGTCGCGGAAGCTGTTAGAAACGCGTCCAACCCCGACACACTCCAGACAACAATCTTCGAGATAGCGCGGAGAAACATGATAAACCCACCCCAGCTCTTTCAAACACTCTACAGAATCTTGATTGGACAAGACAGCGGCCCAAGGCTGGCCCCCTTCATCATAGAAGACTATGGAGTTGAACGTGCCTACGAGGCTTTGAAACGTGTTTCACAAGGCTTATATACGGCAAAAACAGACTAAGGACACCAAAAGAGTGAAGAAAGGAATTGAGCGAATTGGTTAAGATAGGAAGCCTGACCCCGCGGTCGCGGGGCGTAAACCTCGTCGCAAAAATCGTCGAAAAACCAGAGCCACGCGTCGTCTCTTCGCAGTACGACCAGTCGGAGCATCGGTTGACAGAGGCCTTGATAGCTGATGAAACGGGAGCCATTACACTTGTTCTCTGGGACGACAACATAGACCTTGTAAACGAAGGCGACTCGATAAAGGTTGTAAACGGGTTCATCAAGCTTTTCCGGGGAAAAATGCAGCTAAACCTGGGCAAGTTCGGTAAGATTGAGCCATCGGAGGAGCCTGTGACAGAAGTAAACACCGAGAACAACCTATCCCAGAAAGAGACATACGGCTCGGAGGACAGGCCTAGAGGAGGCGGGTTTAGGTCCCGCGGTTTTCAGGGAAGAAGACGCTTTAGGTAACCTCTAAAGGCTCGACCAACAAAACACCGTTCTCTTTTCCCACAACTTTTATTCTCTCGTTTTCTTTTACAGGTTTAACAGCTTTAGCGCGGCAGTATTCACCTTCGACGAATACGTATCCGATTTTACCGGTTTCTATGGTTTCAACCGCCCTGCCCACCTTAGGCTCCGGGCCCATCGGCCTTCTCCTCTGGGCTTTCACCGCTTTGTAAATCAGAAACCCGAGGAAAGCGGCTATGAACATGGAGGTGGAGATGACAGTCATCAGCAGCGTCCCCGTCCACTCTGGTGACACAAGAGCTGGGGCAGGCGGATATCCACCGATTAGAATCATTCCTACGGTCAAGGAAATAAGCCCGCTGAACCCCACGACACCAAACCCTGGGCTAAGAAGCTCATACAACAGGAGGACTGCCCCGAGGACAACTAGAAATGCGCCCGCCCAGTTTATGTTAAGGCCCTGGCCCACCAGGCCGAGAACAATCATCAATCCACCTACGATTTCCCCACCCCATCCCGGGGTGGAGAGACCAATCAGCAAGAGCAATATTCCCAGGGAAAGGAGAATGCTCGAAACAATAGGGTCCGAGAGAGCAGATACAAGTGATTCAGTTATTCCCGGCATTTCTCGAGTTAAGGCCGCGTTTCTGAGGCTAAGGGTTTTTTCACCAGCCACTGTCCGCACGGTGCGTCCATCCGCCAGAGACAGCAACTCCTCAACATCAGAGGCAACAGCCTCTATCAGCCCTGCCTCAAGAGCGGAAGACGGGTTGAAGTTCTTGTTCTCCAAAACAATTTTCACCGCTTCCTCACGGTTCCTGCCTCTCGACTCTGCCAAAGTCCCCATCTTCTCCGCGAAAAAGTTCAACACCTTGCTCTCTGTAACAGGTTCTCCACCTGCCACGGGCTGCGCTGAGCCTATCAATGTCTCGGGCGCCATGGCCGCGAAATGGGTCGACATCAAAATGTATGTCCCCGCTGACAAAGCCTTCCCCCCAACTGGGTAAACAAATCCTATGACAGGGGTCGGAGACCTCTCAATCGCCTCTACAATCCTAAGCATAGCGTCAGCGCTTCCGCCCAGCGTGTTAATCGTGATAACTACTGCAACGTAGCGAGGTGAGGTCAGCATCCGCTCGATATACATGGCTGTTCCCGATGAGATGTATCCATCTATGGTGAGAAGGAGGACTTGAGGAGTTTCGCTGTAACTGGATAATAGTAGGGCGCTAAACACAACCAGAAGAATGGCTATTTTCATTCTTTTTTCTGAGCGGTTAATCCGAGTATTGTGCCGAGTTCCTTCGTGGCAGATTCGGTTACAACTATCATGTTTTTCTCGCGGGCGATTTCGCTCCAGGTCTGCAGCTCCCTAAGCCTAAGCGCAATCGGGTGCTGTGCATAGTAATCAGCTGCTTGAGCCATCTTCTCAGCCGCCATGAGCTCACCCTCCGCAGCAATTATCCTGCTTCTTCTCTCCCTCTCCGCTTCCGCCTGCTTCGCGATAGCACGCTGCATCATCTCCGGAATCACAACATCCCTCAAAGCCACCGTGGTTACCTTGATACCCCAAGGCTCAGTCGCCTCATCCAGTATCTGCTGAATCCGCTTATTCAACTCCTCACGCCTTGTCAAAAGGTCATCCAGCTCAACCTGCCCAATCACATCTCTCAGAGTGGTCTGCGCCAGAAGAGCCGAAGCTGTAAAGTAATCCTTCACCTTCAAAACAGCCATCATCGGGTCCGTGACCCTGAAGTATACAATTGCGTCGACATCGACTGTGACGTTATCCTTTGTTATAATCCGCTGCTTGGGGACATCGAAGGTAACCAGCCTCAGGTCTATAATTCTTCTCCTGTCGATAATTGGCAGAATCACGACAACCCCGGGACCCTTGACACCCATCAGCCGCCCCAACCTGAATATCACCGCCCTCTCATATTCTGTCACAACCTTTATCGAAGCCGACAAAATGATGACCAGCAACAGTACAATTAGAAATAGTGGGAGAAGCAGATTCGGAGTAATTATTGAAACAAAAAACACGTTACTCAAAGGAGACATGACCATAGCAAATCTGGCAAGTGGTTATATAAGAACATGTTTCCAAAAACAATACATGAATAGTCTCTCGTATATACCTTGATTACGTTTGACGCCATAGATTGAGTTAGCTTTTATACCGCTGCTGATTGAATTACAGACGGTAAAATGGAAGAGGAAAAACCCCAGTCACCCACGGTCCCAAGCGAGGTAGAAAATGTCAACCTACAGCAGATGGAGGAGGCTTTGAGGCAGGCGGGTGTGCCGCAGACACAACTGAAAAAATATATAAAAGGTGTCAATAAGCTGCGGCAGCTGGAAAAACAATACGGAAAACCGTTCCAAGTTCTCTTCAGAGAATATGAGAAAAGGTTCCGCGACAGCGTAAAACTCGAGTACAGCATAAACGAGCTTCTGGAGAAAAGGCGGAGAATCGAGGAAGACCTCCGCGTATACATGGAGCAGCAGCGGCTTACGCTTGAGACAGTCAACCGCGTCAACAACATAATCCGAGCCCTCGAGAAACACGGCATAAACGTAGATCACCTCGAGAATTTGGCGAAGGTTGCTGCAAAGGTCTCCGAGACAGGCACAGACTTTAAGCAGGTTTTCGAAACTTTTGCAAAGCTTGAGGAAGCGGAGAATAAGCTGAAAGAAACACAGGCATCGATTGAGGAAAAAGAAAAGAGGCTCGTGGAGGTCGAGGCCGAGCTTCAGAGAAAAATATCCAAACTCAGAGAAATATCGGGGGTTGAGCCAGAGATTGAGAAACTGAGCGAAACACTTGGCAAGCTTCGCGCCGAGGTGGAGCTTCTTGAAAAAAGAGAGGAGGAGCTGAGGCAGAGAAACAGCGAACTCGCTAAAGAGTATGAGGCGTTGCTTGGCTTCAAGACAGACGCCGCATCTCTTCTGAAGATAATTGAGGAAAAGAGAAGCGAGCTCAATCGATTAGATGAAGAGCTGGCGAGGGTGCGGGAAACGCTTCAAACTCTCGAGGAAGAGGTCGCGTCTGCTAGGTCTCTGCTTCTACTGCTTCAGAATCCTGAGCTGGTGAAGAAAGAAGATTTGGAGATACTTTCGAGACAGTTGGCGAACCTTTCAAACATTAAGGCGGGACAGATGCCTGAACTTAAGACTCTTGAGCCCTCTTTGCTTGAAAACGTTCGAAAACGGGTCGTTGAGCTCGTTATGCCCGTTATCAGGTCCGAGCTTGTTCCACACTGGGTTTTCGAAAAGCTAGAAAAAGAGTTTAAAGAGGTTGCAGCCAAGAAAGCTCAACTCGAGGAGGAGAATGAGAGGCTTAGGAATGAGCTCAATCAGCTGCGGGGTGCCAAGCCTCAGACAACTTTGCAGACTGTTCCCCAGTTGCCGAGAAAATTCCAGCTCCTGAAAAAGAAGACAGAGCTTTCAACAGACAGCGGCATAAAGATAAAGCTAAAATGTGTTTACTGCCAGAACTCATCCCTGATGATTCTCCCAACCAAACAGGAGCTGGAGGAAGCAGCATCTTCAAACGATGTTCTTGTCACGACTTGCGGTTCATGCGGCAAAGACATACCCATCGACCCACGGTTTTTGATAGACAGATTTTTCAAAGGGTGAGAAGACTTGAGGAAGGGCCATCCTATCATTCAGATGCTGAAATGGAAGACTCGGCTGCTCAGCGAAGAGGAGATCATCCAGATATTGTCGGCGATAGGTGGAATAGACCGTAACCCGTTTACTTTGACGGACTTGACTGAGAAACTTCCCGACTCCATTTCTAAGAATGAGAAAAAAAGACGCAGTGTCTCGACTTTTCTCTCTAACTTGGTTGAGATTGGCTATTTGACGAAGCCGTCTGAACGCAAATGGCTGAAGAACGCCTCCACACTCAGCATTTACCTAAGCCCGCTGCTGATAGAGCTTAACGACATGGAGCGCCATTCCACACAGTCACCTGAAAAAAGAGAGCGTAAAATCATCCAGCTAGAGGACAAGAGATAATGCCTCGGAAACCCGCCAACCCCACTTCACCCAAGTACAAGTCACGCCTAGGATACGAGGGTGAATATAGTTTGTTGAGGCGGTTTATCGAGGTGGGTGAGAACGGGTTTTACGCCGTGAGGACTCCGGGCAGCGGAACGGGGAAGATGGCTAAGCCCGACATAATAGCGGTCGATAAAGGAGAGCTTCTAGCTATTGAGGTGAAGAGTAGCAGCAAAGACTATGCCGCCTTCTCGGCTGAGCAGGTAGGGAGGCTGCTAAAATTTGTGGAGAGGTTTATGATTGTTTGTCCCCATTGCGGGGGCGAGATACATCCCAAGCCTGTGGCGGCTGTCAGGTTTGTGGGAAGAGGCTGGGAGTTCATAGACCTAAGCAAGTCTGAGCCAGGTTCAGGTCTTTTCGTGAGGTGGCGGCCTGATGGTCGATGAACTTGACCTTAAGATATTGAATGTTCTTTTCGAAGATGGTAGGGCTTCTTTCGCCGACATCGGGCGTAAACTTGGGGTTAGCGAGAACACCGTCAGGTTTCGTTTTCAGAAGTTGGTGAAGACGGGTGTTATCCGCAAGGTTACGGTGCTGGTTGACCATGTTAAGCTGGGGCTGAAGAACTCGGCCGCACTGATGCTCAAAATAGACCCCGCAGAACTAAACAATGTATTGGAGGAGCTTAAACGGCTGCGCGAAATCGCTAACATCTACCAGCTTTCGGGAGACTTCGACGCCATAGCCGTCGCCTATGGCCGAGACCTCGACCACATACGGGAAATAGTGGAGCGGATTAAAAAAATCCCAGGCATCATATCGGTCAACACGTTGGTAACCCTGAGGGTGGTTAAAACAGACACACGCTACGGACTTGTTTAAGACGCTGCATGTTCAGCAAAAAGCTACACATCAAAACCTTTACACCGGATTCCATAGACTAGGCGACCAACGCGTCCGTATGGAACATTCTTCGAGCTCTGTTGTTATGGCGATACGGTGTTGCGGAAACTTTTTACGCGGGATAGGGATATATGTTTGGTCATTGTGTGGTGGATGTGTCTGTTTCACCGCTGACTGTTGTGCGGAGACATGAGAGGTTTCGAAGGCGCTGTATAAACTTGGTTGCTAGCGAGAACATTCTCAGCCCTGCTGTTAGAATGGCTCTCGGGTCCGATATGGGTTCCCGGTATTCGCTGAGGCCGGAGTTCTACGGCGGCACAAGACATATTCAGGAGGTTTGGAGTATGGCTGAGGAGCTCGGTCGACAGGTTTTCGGAGCGGAGTTCTGCAGCGTGGCTCCTCTCTCCGGTCATGTGGCTTTGATGATGGCTCTCTACGCATCTGTGCCTCGTGGAGGTAAAATTGCATGTGTTGACCCCGGGTTCGCAGGCTACCCGGGCCTGGATGTGGACAAGATTCCACAGGTTCTGGGATATTCTGTTATCAAATTGCCGGAGAAGGAGATGTGCATCGATGTTGAAGAGGCCGTTGAAATGGTCTCGAGGGAGAAGCCTCATGCCGTGGTATTGGGTGCGAGCCTGATTCTATACCCCATGCCTGTCCAGGAGCTGGCTGAAATGGTTCATGGCTACGGAGGTGTTGTGGTCTACGATGCTTCACATGTTCTCGGACTTGTCGCGGGCGGAGTTTTCCAGCAGCCTCTTAAAGAAGGCGCGGACATCATGCTCGGCTCAACACATAAGAGCTTCTTCGGCCCACAAGGCGGCATAATACTCACAAACGACACCCGACTCGCCGAGAAAATAGAGGAAAACACTTTCCATAAATTCGTAGACAACATCCACTTCAACAGAGTGGCCGCGCTCGCCGTCGCCCTAGACGAGATGCGTAAACACGGAAAAATGTATGCTACACGGGTTGTGGAGAATGCGAAGACGTTGGCCGAGTCTCTGGAAAAAGCGGGGCTGAAGCCCTTCAGGAACAGGCTCGGCTACACGTTCAGCCACCAAGTCTATCTACCCTATCAGGTTGAAGAGGCAGCCCATGTATGCAACATTCTTGAGAAGAACCACATCATCGCAGACATAGGTGTCAGGTTTGGAACATGCGAGGTGACGAGGAGAGGCATGGGTTCGAAGCAGATGGGCCAGATAGCAAAGCTAATAGCCCTGGCCCTTGATGGCGCCGATGTGAAAAAGGATGCTGTGACGCTCGCTAACCGGTTTAAATCCATCAAATACACCTGAACATGGACGAGAATGAAAGCAAGGGCGGTCGCTCATCCGATGGAGGGGCTGGTCAAGTACCATGGGTTGAAGGACTGGAGGCTGAGAATACCCTATCACGACAGCATATCTGTCAACCTCAAAGCCTTCAACACCGTCACAGAAGTTGAGTTCGGCGACTTCGAGGACTCGGCGATGGTTGACGGAGTAGCTCTTGAGGGGCGGGAGCTGGAGAGAGTCAAGACGGTCATCGACTATGTCAGAAAACTCGCAGACATAGAAGCCGGGTTCAGGATGGTTTCCCGCAACTCGATGCCTAAAGGAAGTGTGAAAGGCCTAGGGTTTAGCTCATCGGCTGGAGCGGCTCTCGCGGCCGCTGCATACAAAGCCGCTGGGCTTGACAAAATGTTTGGATGGGATTATAGGCTTGTTTCCCGGATTGCGAGGAGGCTGGCGGGCTCAGCGTGCAGAAGCGTGGTTGGCTGGTATGCGAGATGGTATACCGGATTCTCTGACGAGACCTCCTACGCCGTATCCTTTGCAGATGAAAAAGACCTCGACATCAGGATAGTTGTTGTGCCCCTAAGCCTTGGATTCAGGACAGAGGATGCACACCGTGAAGCTGAGCTATCAGCATTCTTTGAAGCAAGGGTTAAAGCTGCTCAGAAAAGATGCGACATGCTGGAGCAGGTGATTAAAGACGGTGATTTTACGGGTTTTGGTCAACTTGTTGAGCTTGACGCGCTCGAGCTTCACGGCGTCACCTCTACAGGGCCCTCGAGAATGATTCTGGCCACCAGAGACAGCATGCACCTCGTCGAGCTCGTACATGACATGAGGAGAGAAGGTGTTGAATGCTATTTCTCCATGCAGACAGGACCGACGGTCTTCATCAACTGCCTACCCGAAGACTCTGAATACATCGCCACAAGGGTAACGGACGCAGGATACCGATGTATTGTCTCCGAGATAGGTGGCCCAGTCAAGACAGAGTAGAAATTATATTGGACCATTATTGCGTTTAACAAGGTGGAAAGATGGTTGAAATTTCCGAGGAGGATATACCGTTTTTCGCAGAGGTGACAGCTGGCGGAAGAATAACCATCCCGGAGGAGATTAGGAAAATTTTTGAAATCAAGGATGGTGACTCGCTTCTTTGCAGAATACGTATAGTTAAGCGAAAAAGTCAGGGCGCTGAGCAGAAAACTTAGAGACGTAAACCGAAGGCCGCGGCGAACCTTTCAAACCTCTTATATTCCATGAGGAACTCCAGCCCCTTCTCTGTCAATACATACATTGTTTCGGAGTTTTCAACACGGTTCACCAACTTTTTCTCCACAAGCATGTCCAGATACTTGACAAGCCTGTCATAGGATAGGTTTGCGTCCACGAGAATCTTGGTGGGCTTGGCATGGCCCTGCTGGTTGATTGACTCGAGGATGTCTGCGATAATCTTTGTCTTAGACCTATAGTCTTTGACCATCCAAAAGCACCGAGAGAACAGCGGTCAAAAACAGTATGAGCGACAGAAGCTGGGTGAACTGGGCCAAAAAGTAAATGGTGATGGATAGCGGGAGCAGAAGGAAGAGGAGGTGGCTGAGGAGAAGCAGAACGAATCCCAGCAACACGTATACAGACCCTCCATACATCCTATTTTTGCCCAGCTGATACACCACGAAAGCGAGAAGAAGAGCTGAAACAGCTTCAAACAACGGGTTATAGATAATCAAGGGAGCCACTGCGAACAAGCCCTCACCCTCTTTCTTTGACGATGTGTAAGAGCTGTAAAGATAGAGAAAGACTACGTAGCCGCTTATTCTGACAACAGAGTAGACAAGCTCCTGTATCTGCAGCACCACTGTGGGAAAAATTCTGAGCCTCGGAGGAGTTGTCATAGGAAAGTTTAGGGCCCAGCTCGTTAAAGCCACGCGGATGAACATGGCCAGCGACATCAACAGAAACCCGAGGGCAAGAAGTGTGAGGGAGCGGGAGCCTGTTCTACGGGCAGCAGCCAACGCCACCGCGAATATAGCAAGGCTGATGAAGAAGCTTATCGCTTCAAAGATTATGTCAAGCCTAACGATTATCGATAACATGGGAAAAAATAGAGAGTGTTAGGCGGCTGTCCCCCGTCGAGGCAGGGGCTGTACGGCTGTGGCGTCAACGCCCGTGGTTAGGTCTGTTATTTGCTTAGCATAAGATACGGTGTAGGTTCCGCCGTTTGGCATCGTAGCTGTCACCGTAACAACGACTATCCGAACGTTGTCACCTATGTTGAGCTTGTCCTCGGCGAAGAGTTTGAAGAATGTCATTGTCTGGCCGTTTACCTGCCATAGCCCAGGAGCAGCGATGCGCGTGACACCGCTGGATGAGCTCACTTCGATGTACCGCCAATCCGCGTCTGACAACGTGCCCTCCAGAACCGATTCAGATGTCGTCACCTGTGTCTGGTTCCACCATCCATAGCCTCCTCGAGCACCATCGCCCCATCCGAATCCTCCTCGATGCATAGGCGCCTGCGTCAACGAATAAGCCGCGCCCATCCCTGCGACGACAGCCGCCAGCGAGGCTAACACCAACAACCCAACTACTGCTCTTTTCATCAACTATATGTTGGGCAGGCGGATATAAAAGGGGGATGTATGAATGGTCTATTATACGAGAAACTCCTTGAATATGTCGTCGAGGGAGACTATTGTTCTTCCATCCGACGTGGATATGGTTTGTTTTGAGGGGTAGTTTGTTCGGTAGTCTTTGATGTTGGCGGAGATTCTCTCTTCATAGCTTGGGACAAACCTGTTCTGGTAGAAGACGCCCACCGGTATTCGGTCACCCCATTCAAACGATTTCGCGATTGCCTGTAGCTTTTTGGCGTTCACTTCCTCAGGCTCGCCTGACTTGACCTCGCCGTCGTAGCCTGTGTCCTCGAGTTTATAGATTCTGGGAAACGGTTTGCCATCAACTATTCTATCCTCGCCTCCATACCATTCCTTTGTCATAATGTCGTTGTATGTGGGACAAGGCTGGAGCACATCTATGAAAGCGGAGCCCTCATGCTGAATGCCCTTCTTGATTAGCTCCTTGAGATAACGTGTGTCATAGGCGTATCCGCGGGCCACGAAGGTGTAGCCGCTCACCACCGCCAATGCTATTGGGTTAACGGCGTCGTTGACGTTTGGTTTAGGAAGTGACTTTGTCTTCATGCCACGGGGTAGAGTAGGAGATGCCTGGCCCTTGGTTAACCCATAGACACCGTTGTCAAACAGCACGTAGGTGAAGTCAACATTTCGACGACCCGTGTTCACGAAGTGTCCAGCCCCTATCCCGAGACCGTCGCCGTCCCCACCCACCGCAAGCACAGTCAGAGAAGGGTTAGCGAGCTTGGCGCCCAAGGCGAAAGGCAGGACTCTTCCATGAAGGGTGTGTATACCGTATGCGTTGATGTAATGAGGTGTTTTACCGGAGCAGCCAATACCCGAGAAAACCGCTACCTTGTGAGGCGGTATCTGGAGGTCCGCTAAAGCCATCTGTATAGCGGAGAGTATGCCGAAGTCTCCGCATCCTGGACACCAGTCATTATGCACGGGAGTCCTGTAAGAAACAATCGACAGCCTTGTTGTCATCTCTATATTCTCACCCCCCGCTCCTCTTAACTATTCTGGGTGTACCCTTTATCACAGCCTCGCGCAGCCCGTCTCTCACCTCGGAGAAGGAGAAGGGCCGTCCGTTATACTTGACTATGAGATGGTCTGTATGAATTCCTGTTCGCGCCTTGATTAGGGTCGCAAGTTGTCCAGTGTAGTTTTGCTCCACTACGATTGTCCGCTTGTATTGGGGTATGAGGTTTTGGAGAAATCTTGTTGGGAATGGGTTTAAGACCTTTATTTGTGCGAAAGCGAAACGCAGCCCCTCTGATGCAAGATATTCTATCGCGTCTATGATTGCGCCTTTTGTGGAGCCCCAGCTTAGCACCAGATATGGGGCGTCATAGTCCCCGTAAAGAATTACACGCTCGCTGTCAGGTATCTCGGCGTCGGCTATTTCAAGCTTCTTCATACGTTTCTCCATCATTTTGTCTCTTGTCGAAGGCTCTTCGGTGATGTGGCCCAGCTCGTCGTGCTCGTCGCCTGTGTTCCAGAAAATCCCGTTCTCCACACCCAATACAGTTCTATAGGATATACCGTCCTCAGTGAACTTGAACCGCTTGTACTCGCCTAGGGAGTTGTCCCAAGAGGTTACAAGCTTCCCTCTGTCTATCACGATTTTGCTCAAATCGAAGACGTCTACTGTCATGGTGCTGTTGGCCAGTGCCTTGTCAAGTATGTGGATAACAGGTGTCTGGTATCTCTCTGCGTAGTTAAACGCCTTAGCCACATCGTAGAATGCTTCCTCAATGTCACCAGACGCGATAACTATCCGCGGAAACTCTCCATGGCCGCCGAAAATTGAGAAGAGGAGCTCACCCTGCTCATGCCTGGTCGGCAGCCCTGTGCTCGGTCCTCCGCGCTGATACAGTGTTATAACAATTGGTATCTCGTTCATCCCCGCGTATCCAACGCCCTCGATCATCAGGTCGAAGCCTGGGCCTGAGGTGGCTGTTGAGGCCCTTGCTCCTGCGAGCGCCGCTCCCGAAACCATGTTCACAGCCGATATCTCGTCCTCGGTCTGGACGACAACTATTGACCCGTGGCCGTCTAGTTCCTCCATCTCCTTAACATGTGGATACTCTTCTCGTAGCTTGAAGACCATATGGTCCTCGAGGTATACGCTTTCGTCGCTGGCGGGGGTTATGGGGTAATAGGTTTGGAAACGGCATCCTGCCGCTATTTTGCCCAGTGCGACAGCTGAAGTCCCCGAGATGAAGAGCTGCTTCTGCTTCGTCTTCGGCTCCACCCGGTATGGGAAGTCGCCCGCGAAATTTTTCATGACATATTCATGAGCTTCCTCTGCTGCTATTAGGTTGGATTTGACGACACTGGCCTTGGCGCGGAAAACTTGGCTGAACGCCGTCTCGAGATGTGTCAACGGGATGGAGAGAAGGGTCAACGACGCTCCTACGGCAATCGTGTTCGTCATCCTAGCCAACGCGCTCATCTGCTTCTCACCAGTCTTGTCGCCTACCTTTTTCAGAAGCTCCATGTAGGGAATTGGATACAGTCTCACGCCGTTTCTGCGGGCCACTTCTAGAACGTCTCCCACCGTGTCACCGACACCTTCTTTCGAAAGCCTCATCAGGATGTTTTCTAGAACAGGCTTTTCAAGAGTCGGGATAGATGTTATCTTCTCCCCGACAGCTAACGAGTCGTAGATTATCCCACCGCCTTCAACAACTTCCCAAGCATGTCTAACAACAGTCTCAGAGTCGAAGGTGGCGAGCAGATGCACCTCATCCATGGTTGAGTGAACCCTACCATCCGATATCACCACTGAGAAATAGCTATGCTCACCCTTTATGTTGGAATAATATTCCCTCTTTCCAAAAACATACAGCCCATATGATGCAGCGGCTCTGGAGAACACGTTAGCGGAGGAGTCGACTCCTGTACCCTGTGCTCCCCCTATCATCCAAGATATTTTTGTGGAGACCATTGCCTCGACGGATTTTTTCCCTTGTCTTATTTAACTCTGTAGCCTCTACTTATTCGATTTTTATTTTTTCGCCACGGGGTTTGGACGTCTGTTTCTTAGGTAGAGTGACCTCGAGGACTCCGTTGTTGTAGGTGGCTTTTACACCCGTTGTCGACACCTCTACCGGCAGTTCAACCTCCTTGTAATATTTTCTCTGCTCTGTGTCGACTTTGATTGTAAGCATTTTCTCATCGACTGTAAGGTCTATATCCTCCTTTCGGACGCCCGGTATCTCGGCAACAACTTTGACGTTCTGGTCTTCATCATACACGTCTACCAGCGGTTCTCTCTCAGGCCTCACCTCCACTCCCCGTGGAAGAGCTCCGGGCACCACGTTTCCAAATTGGCGGATGACAGGTTTACCGTCGGGGCCTATTGTTATCGAGTATCCATATATGAATGGCCCGTATTGTCTTCTTATGCCCTCGGGTGTTCTAGTTTCCTTCACGAGTTCTTTGGGGACAAACTCCATCATGCGGCGCATCTCCTCCATTATCTCCCGCTGCATCTCCTCAAACATTCGGTCAAATTCCTCGAAAAAGCTAAACCTTCTCCGCCTCCTTCCAAACCATGTGTCGAAGGACATGTCGACAGATATTTTACGAATCCCTGTATAAAAGCATTCCAAAGTAGGTGAGCATAGCGTGATAGAGCTTGTGGCACAGTCTGCCGCTGTTGCCTTTATCGCTGCATGGTTGATGATACATCTTATTCGTGAAAAATCTTTTAAGGCAACAGCTGCGCTGCCGCGGATTGATGGCAAACTTGGGGAAAAGGTATCCATCATTCTACCTGTTAGAAATGAGCTGTCCTATATTCATGATTCGATTCGGACGTTGCTGAGTTTGGATTATGTCGAGAAGGAGGTTATTGTGGTTGATGATAATTCCACGGATGGTACGTGGGAGGCTGTTGAGAAAATGGCTGTGGAGGGCTTGGATGTTGTGCGGGTCGTGGGTGATGAGGAGGGGTGGATGGGGAAATGCCGCGCCTGCCACATAGGATACCTGCATTCTCGAGGTGAGTGGCTTCTTTTCACCGACGCCGACACCGATTTCGCACCAACGGTTCTGGGAGACGCTGTAAAAACCGCGGAAGCATTAGGACTCGATTTCCTCAGCCTCTACCCAAGGTTCAGGTTCAGAAGCTTCCTACACAGGGCCGCTATGCCAGTTCTCTTGACAGGGTTCTATCTTTTCGGCAAGCCTCATCTTGTTCAGAGTGGCAGGTCGGCTTTCGCTTTCGGGAGCTTCATGTTGTTTAGGAGAGAGGCTTATGAGAAAATCGGTGGACATGCTGCTGTGCGTGATGCTTTGCTAGAGGACAGGGCCCTGGCTCTAGTCGCCCGTAGCCATGGTCTAAGGATGGGTCTCTTCAGAGCGTTGGATAGGGTGACCGCTTCATGGAATGACGACTCTCGCTCGCTCTGGAACGGTATGCTGAGGATATTCACACCGCTCGGCATCATTAACCCCGTAAAGACTCTGTCTATCTTCATCACACTTACCGCAATATGTCTATTGATTCCCGTTTTGAACATCCTCGCTGGCTCCTATCTACTTCTCACGTTGGGATATGTTGTGGCGGGGGGTGTCGTGGGGTGGGAGGCTCGCCGGCACTCTGCAAGTTTTCTCAACGGTTTGCTGTGGCCGATTGGGGTAGCGGCTATCCTCGCCGCTGCTGGTACAGCTTTTTTGAAGGCTTGGCTCAACCCCACCATACGCTGGAGAAACCGTGTCTACACAGTGGCCAGAGGCGAGCTGCATGAAAAAATCGTCTTCACTTCCTCAAGTAGATGATGCTTTCCCTGGACTCGCCTATTTTCCTCACACGGTCAACGGCTGCCACACGCTTGTTGACGGCGACAATTCTCTCCACATTTAAGCCGCATCGCTCAGCTATCTCCGCCACCGCGACATCCACCTGTATGACTTTGTCGGGGAAAACACCTCCCCCTACCACCATAACCGCGGCCCCGCCGGGCTTTAACACCCTGTAAACTTCGCCGCATACCTTCTCCATGTCCTCAAAATAAAGCTCGGCCACAAGAGGAGCGTCCCCACCCAACATCGACAACTCTACATCGTCAGGCCTCATAGACAGATAAGACCTAATACCCGTATGGCTGATGTGTGGGAAAAAGATTTCATACTCGGGCCAGTAGCAGCGTGTATACTCAATCTTGTTCAGGTAGGGAGGTGATGTTATCACAGCATCGACAGACTCAGTCTCAACGCTTTCCATTCTACGGGCGTCTCCCACCATGGCTTTAACAGACGCATCTGTCAACGGAAGCTTTTCAACATCATCAATCATTCTGTTGACCATTATTCTGTAGGCTTTTCTGAGAGAAGGTATGCGTGGCTTGTTTTTAACAATTTTTATCACAGCCCCGTCGCGCATCATGTAGGATGATTTCTCGGCGGCGACCATCAAGGCAAGTGTGAAAAAATCTCTCACCTCCTCATCAGATATTTTGGAGATGAGGCCCTTGAAGAAAAACAGGTCTTCCAACACGGGTTTGGGGTAGAGGTTTCGGAGAAACCCCGACACCTTTACCTCCGGCTTCTCAAACTTTATGGAAAAAATTTCATCTCTAACCCGCCGGAGTTCATCAACATCGTAGTCCCGGAGCTTGACCTCCGAGATGAAAACAAACAAGGGAGAGACATCAAAGCCGACTGAGTTTATTCCAAGCTCTCGGCATGTCAGCAGGGTTGTGCCGACGCCGAGAAACGGGTCAAGAACCAAGCTTCCCCTTGACAACCTCAGCTGATTGGCTACGAGTTTGACGAACTGTGAAGAGAAGCCTTCTTTAAAGAAAAAACCATCTGTGACGGGGTAGTCGTAGATTTGGCTTAAAGGTCACAAGTTCTCCGAGGTCATATCTCTCCTCGATGAGGTAATGACTCATCTCCTCACCGTCTCAATCAATGCTTTTACGAAAACATGCAGGTCGCCGGGTCCCCTTGATGTTATGAGGTTTCTGTCGACAACCACGGGCGCTTCCTGGTAAACTCCTCCAGCGTTCTCCACATCATCCTTGATGGCTGAGGCTGAAGTTAGCTTGAATCCTTTGAGGACCTTCGCCGAAATGAGTAGCTGTGGGCCGTGACATATTGCGGCGACCGGTTTCCCCGTCTCGAAAAAACGTTTAACAAATTGCACAACCCGCTGGTCTCTTCTCAGCCTATCTGGAGCCCAGCCGCCAGGTATGATGAGGCAGCTGTACTCCTCAGGCTTGGCCTCCTCAACTGATTTATCAGCTGTTATCTCGATGCCGTGCTTACCGCTGTATGTTTTCCTCTCGGGCCCCACAATCTCTACTGCATAGTTCTCCTCCCTCAAACGTATCAAGGGATAAAACAGCTCCAAGTCCTCGAACTCGGGACCAACCAAAATAGCGGCCTTCATCTCAACCATGAATGTTCCTACCCCTCGTATTATGGTTGAAGTTACATGCTTATATAGGTCTAGCACAGAATATGGTTTGATGCCGACAGTTGAACAGGTTATGGAGGCTCTGAAAAACTGTTACGACCCTGAGATACCCGTCAACATAGTTGACCTAGGGCTTGTTTACGATGTGAAGATTGTCGATGACAAGACGGTTTATGTCAAGATGACTCTGACGGCGCCGGGATGCCCCGTTGGGGCCTTCGTTGCCGAGCAGGTGAAAGAGGCTATTATGACGCTTGTGGAAGGTGTTGAACGTGTCGACGTGGACATAGTCTTTGACCCGCCGTGGACACCAGATAGAATGAGCGACGAGGCGAGGGAAATACTGGGTTTAGTCTAAGTTTATAACAACCTTGGAAACCGTTTTTCAACAGCATGGCATCGTCCCCCACTATACAGGAAAAGTCTTGGAACCCGCAGCTCGAGAAGGAAATTCTACAGCTGTGGGAGAAGGAAGACCTTTACAGGTTTAACATAAGGTCCCGCAGAAAAAAATTCGTCATAGACACTCCTCCACCCTATCCTAGCGGTAGGCCGTGGCACATAGGAGCCGCTGCACACTACAGCCAAATCGACATGATAGCTCGCACAGCCCGTATGATGGGTTACATGACGCTTTTCCCGATAGGAATAGACCGTAACGGGTTACCGGTGGAGATATACACCGAGAAAAAATACGGCATCACCATACGCGACACTCCTCGGGAAAAGTTCATCGAGCTATGCAGGGCCTCCCTAGACGAGCTCGAATCCGAGATGCTAGAAGTAATGAAGCGGCTGGGCCTCAGCGGCGACTTCAAGAACCGTTACCGCACCGACTCCCCAGAGTATAGGCGCCTCACACAGAACACTTTCATCAAACTCTGGAAAAACGGCCTCATTTACAGAGCGTCGAGGCCAAATAATTATTGCACGGTATGTGGGACAACTATTGCGGACGCCGAGGTTGAATACGAGGATTTGCCTTCAACACTGCACTATGTCAAGTTTCCGCTCGAGAATGGAGGATACATACCCATAGCGACAACGAGACCTGAGCTGATACCCGCCTGCGCAGCCGTCATCTACAACCCCGCTGACAGTCGTTATGCCCATCTCGAAAACAAAACCGCCACCACCCCACTCTTCGGGGAAAAAGTGCCAATAATAGCCCGTCCCGAAGCTAAGCCCGACTTTGGAACAGGCGCCGTCATGGTGTGTAGCTACGGTGACCACACCGATGTCCGGCTCTTCAGGGAGCTCAAGCTGCCTGAGAAGATAGTTATAACTATGGAGGGTAGAATGAATGAGAACGCCGGCTTCCTCAAAGGGTTGAAGGTTGAGGAGGCACGTAAAGCAATCGTGGAGAAACTGATGGATGCCGGCCTCTACATCAAATCTGAGAACATAATCCACTCAACACCTGTATGCGAAAGAAGCAAAACACCCATCGAGATAATACCCATGGATGAATACTACCTAAACCAGCTGGATTTCCTCGATGACTTGAGAAAAATCGCGCATGAAATGGATTTTCTGCCAGAGCACTCTCGCCAGCTTCTGCTCAACTGGATTGACTCTGTCTCGATAGACTGGCCTATTTCGAGGAGAAGATACTACGCAACAGAGGTTCCAGTCTGGTACTGTGTTTCATGTGGGACACCTGTCTTACCTGACGATGGACAGTATCATCAGCCCTGGAGAGAGAAGGCGCCTGTGGAGCGTTGTCCCAACTGCGGCTCCACTTCCTTCAAAGGTGATGAGCGGACATTCGATACATGGATGGACTCGAGCATTTCGCCAATATTCGTGATAAGCGACAGAAAAACGGGGAAAATTCATGAGAGTCTCTACCCTGTATCCATCAGGCCGCAGGGGAAGGAGATTGTGAGAACATGGCTCTACTACACCGTGCTTCGCTGCTATCTATTGACTGGGAAGAGGCCGTTTAACAAGGTTTGGATAAGCGGCCTCGGCCTGGATGAACATGGTGAAAAGATGAGTAAGAGCAAGGGGAACGTGATTGACCCGTTGCCCATCCTAGAGAAATATGGAGCTGACTGTTTCCGATTCTGGAATGCGCAGGAGGCGAGTCTAGGAGAGGATTTCAGGATATCGGAGGCACGGATAGCCAGCGTGGGAAAATTCCTCTCAAAGCTCTGGAACCTCGCGAAATATGTTTCTATGTTTCCGAAGCCAAGTAGAGCCACGCTTACCCCAGCCGATCGATGGATTCTCGCAGAGCTTTCGAAAACAGTTGAGACATGCCTAGCCGGCTACCAAAGCTTCAACTTCTTCATACCCTCAAACGAGATACGCCGATTTATCTGGAACATTTTTGCATCTCACTATGTTGAGATGTCGAAGCCACGTGCATATGGACAAGGATTCACCGAGTCTGAGCAGAAATCAGCCTTCTACACCCTACACACCGTCATGCGCACAACGCTTCTACTACTTGCACCCATCACCCCCTTCATAACAGACTACATTTGGAGAAAGCTCTACGGAAGGAGGAGCATTCATCTGGAGCGTTTCCCAAAGCCTATATGGCCGAAAACCCTTACAAGATACACAGAACCGCTCACAGAGTTTAACTCAGCCGTCTGGGCAAAGAAAAAGTCGCTGAACCTTTCTCTGAGAGATGAAATAAGCTACGAGATTCCGGCTGAGCTGAAGATTTTTGAGAAAGACCTGAGAGCGATGCACAGGATAGTGAGTTGAACACGCCTGAGTTAACCGTAGGAGCGTTCATCATAGACAGTGTCGGCAGGCTTCTTCTTGTCGTCAGCCCAAAATGGGGATACCTCTACTCGATTCCGGGTGGCCATGTTGACTATGGGGAGAAGATTTTCGACGCAGTGGTGAGAGAGGCCCGGGAGGAGGTTGGTCTCAGAGTCAAGCCAATTAGGGTTATCGCTGTGCAAGAGGTGATTAATCCACGGCATTTCAAGTCCCGGCGGAAACATTTTGTCTTCGTCGACGTGTTATGCAAAGCTGTGAGCAGCAGGGTTGTTGTTGACGGTGAGGAGATAGTTGGATACATTTGGAAAACGCCTGCTGATGCGTTTGAGCTTCCCATGGAAAGTTACACAAGGAGACTCGTGGAATTCTACGTTAACAACAATAGCAGATCTATTTTGTTCGCTTTAGACGGCTGGCGACAAGTGCTATGACAAGCAGGGCTGCGGCTAAGGTGGTTGCTGTGAACTCGTTTTCTCTACCCAATAAGCTGGGGATGGATATTAGGTATGAGAGTGAGGAAGAGGACCCTATCAAAACAACTTTGGTTGACCAACTGGGGATGTATAGAACAATCTCGAGACCCCCGCCTGTGACTGCGAGAAAATAGGCAGGCTTATCTAACTCGCCTGACAATACCTCAGACACGGATGAGGCGAGTTTGGCGGGCTCCCCGTTCACCCTGACAGAGACGTCACGTGGAAAATATTCTCGCTGAATAGATTTGTCAACATCCAAGATTATTAGCCGCCCCTGCTCAGAGGAATCGGATGTTAGTACAAGTCTTATGAAGCCGCGGTCAAACCCGTGTTCAACAACTTTAACGTCATACTCTGCTTTTTCCAGCTGTTTTTGTGCGTTTGTTTTTCTTAGGCTGAGTATGGCCCCTATTCCGATGTTTTCTCCCACCATTAACTGTTTTTCCTGCTCAGATGGCTGAAGGCTTCTCTCTGTCTCTTTTTGGATGATGATGGTGTTGCCGAGGCTGATGTAGATGCTTCGAGAAAAGGTGACTGTTTGATTGCTGTACGTCTCCGCTTCCTGTGTTACATAGATTTTCACCTCTCCTCTGGATGTTGTCACCGTTGCTATGCTGACCTCCATCTGCCGCCTATCTTCCTCGCCTCCCTTTATGACGCGGACATCAACCCCCCTCCCCTTCAAAACATTCCCAACCGCCTCAACCAACACAGATGCCTTCGTAAACGAGTCCCGAGTCTTCCCCTCCAAAACCGACACAGTTTCTTGTTGAAGAAGCTGCTCAGCCGCGTCGAGAAGATAGGAAGCCATGCCTTCGAGCCTCTGGTCAAGCCTCAACCCATATATCTCCTCGAGAACCATTACCCCCTGCCTACCTGTCTGAGGGTCAGTTTGGTAAACATTCCAGAGAAACTCTAGCAAACGCCTCAGATACGACAAGTCACGGCTCTGCCCCCATACCTGCACATAGGCGGTGATATTGGGAAGCTCGATACCCTCTGCGGCGAAGCTTGCTACGTAGTCGGAAACACTTTTTGCATATGGGGTTTTCTCTTCAGCCCAGGATATGCTATTGGATAAGAGGACTGTGATTATAAGCAGTGTAGCCGTTGCAAGCTGGGAGGTTTTGTTCACTTCCTTGGGGCCAGTATCCAGCCCCTCTATATATTGGATTAATGTTCTAACAAGTTAGAGAGAAAGATTTTTAGTAGGGTTTCTCGAAACTTGAGATACACCATGGGGCAGGAAGAAAACCTAGATTTAGTTAATGGGTCTAAATCATTAGAACCAAAGGATGAGAAGCTCCTCTTTTACAGTTTGCTGAAGAACCCGGTTAGAAGGCAGATTATAACCCTATTGAAGGAGAACGGTTCTATGGCTGCTTCAGACCTTAAAAAGCTTCTGGGCATAAGTGTCGGCACCCTCTACTACCATTTGGAGTTTATGCAGCCTTTTGTGGTCAAGACCGATAAGCGTAGATACCGGTTGAGTGAAAAGGGGCTTAGGCTGGTTGATTCCATGAAGGTCAGTGATTTTCTCGCTGAGACCAGTGTGTCTGAGCCTGCGGGGTTTAGAAAGTATGTTTATGCTTTCACCCTTAACCCATTGCTTCAAAGGGTTCAGTTGACAAACACCACTCTCGTCCCCGTTTCTCTTGCCTCGGCCATGGTTTACCTTTTACTTTCTTGGCGGCTATCGAATAGTCAGCTTATTCTCCATTTTAGGCCAGTTGGTTTTCCTGAGCTGGCGCTTCTCTACGCCGCCGGAAACTTGGTTTTTTTGATTGTTTTGATGTTGGTTGCCGGGTTTTTGACGACGTTTAAAAAAGGTGGAGAGGCGCTGATAGCTGCGACGGTTCCTTTGGCTCTTACGCCATCCAACCTTCTTTTGGCTGTTTTCGCTGTTCTCTCAGGGTTTGGGCTTTTGGGTAACGGCTGGTTCGGCATAGTTTCCTTCGGAGTTTACGTGTTTTTCCATGTTTGGCAGATGGCTGCCTTGGCCGCTGTGCTGGTGAGCGCAAAAGGGGTTAGCTGGGAGAAAGCCGTCGCCGCCGTTGTCGCCTTGTCTTACATCAGCCTGTTTCTTTCACAGAACTTATAAATTATGCATAGCGCAAGCGATTCCAAATGAGCTGGCGCGACATCCTGAACCTCACTAAGCCTAAGATAACTCTTCTAAACATTTTCGCCGCTGTAGCATCATTCTTATCCGCGGGAGGAAACCTGGCAAACATGATTCATTTGTTGCTTGCTGGGTATCTTTCTGTTGGCGGCGCCAGTGCGTTGAACCATTTTCTTGACGCGGACATCGATTCTAGGATGAGGAGGACGGCGGCAAGACCCATTCCAGCGGGGAGAATAAAGCCTCGTACAGCTGCTCTGCTTGGTTCGGGTATGGTTGCGGCCTCGGTTCTGTACTCGTATATCGTTTACAATCCGTTGACCGCTGTGTTCATTTTGTCGGGGGCCTTGGTGTATGTGTTAGTTTACACGGTCTGGCTCAAACGTAGGACTGTGTGGAACATAGTTATCGGAGGTGTTGCGGGGTCTTTCGCTCCGCTGGCTGGCTGGTCTGCGGCTGGCCGTGAGATTGGGGCTTTACCTGTCTTCATGGCTTTGCTTGTGTTTCTCTGGACACCCGGCCATTTTTGGGCCTTGGCATCGAGAGCTGTTAAAGATTATTCAGCCGCAGGTGTACCGATGCTGCCGGTTGTTTACGGAGTGCGGACAACATCAATCGCCACCCTAGTGTCAAATATGATAGCTGTGGCTGCTGCCCTTCTCATGTCCACCTTGGTAAGCAACCCGCTCCTCTACCTCGTCATCGCGGCTACCTTTTCAGCTTGGCTTCTATTTGAAAGCATCAAACCATGCATAAAATACTCTCCATCAGCTGCTTGGCGAGCCTTCAAAATCTCCAGCCCATGGCTCTTCATCATATTTGCTGCAACCGCTGCATCATCAGCTCTATAGCAAGACAGGGAGGTCGGCGTCATCAAGGTAGATTTCCCCGTCGAGGGTCATGTGAAGCTTGATGCAGCGAATTTCAACACCTGACCGCCTCGCTTTTATCAACAGCGGCCTCATATCGGGGTCCCCCTCGTCGCATGGTGTGAAAAAACGTGCATCTGGAAGAGCTGCTACGAAGACGAGGTATGTTTGACAGATTGCGGCGATTTCGGCGAGTTTTTGGACATGTCTTCTCCCTCGGGTTGATACTGTGTCAGGGTACATCGCTGCGCCGTCTCGGCCGAGGTAGGCCGCAGACTTGAGTTCTAGAAACGCTTTTTCACCGTCCGACGAAAGCAAGTAGTCGATTCTGCTTCCCATGAAGAATACTTCTTTTCTGTATCTGCTGAATCTGCTGAGCCATGGGATTAGTCCACGATTGAATGCCTCTTCAAAGCATCTCGCCTGGAGCCTTGTGTCGACCACCGCGGCTAGATTGCCAACAACCACACCGGAGAGAACTCCCTCTGTCTTAGCGGAGGGCCTTGGAGTATAGAGGATTGTTGCACCTTGGTAGATAAGGTCATGTAAACGTCCTGTGTTTGTTAGATGTAGGAGGACTTTTCTCCCGTCGTCTTCAGCCTCGACTAAAAACCTGTTATGCCTTGTCAGGACTTTGGCTGTTCGGACCTCAGTTTTGAGTAAGCGGACTGGTTTATCTTCTGTCAAGGGGTATGTAGCTGCGTGGATCGGGGCCAACATACACCGCGCGTGGCCTAATCAACCGGTTATCTCTCCAATACTCCAGAACATGGGCTATCCATCCAACTGTTCTCGCAGCCGCGAAAAATGGTGTGAAAATTTCTTTACCCAATCCAAGCAGGTGGAAAACAGGTCCCGAGTATAGGTCGATGTTTGGGAAAATGTTTCTGCCACCCATACGATTCATCATGGCATTTTCCACAGCCTCTGCAATTTGCAACAGCGTTTTGTCACCCATTCTCTCGGAGAGCTGCTCCAGATATCTCTTGAATATTCTTGCACGTGGGTCGAAGCTTCTGTATACACGGTGTCCAAACCCCATTATTCTCCTCTTGGCCGCAAGCTCGTTAGCCACGTATTCATCGGCTTTGTCTGGAGACCCTATCGTCTGCAGCATCTCGAGAGCTCTCTCGTTGGCTCCACCATGTAGCGGCCCCTTCAACGCACCTATGCCCGCGGAAACAGCCGAGTAAAGGTCCGACAGGGTAGAGGCCACCACAAGGGCCGCTGTGGTTGAAGCAGGCAATTCATGCTCGGCGTGTAAAATAAACGCAACATCCATTATTTTCTCCTCAAGAGGGGAAGGACCGCTTCCTTTAACCATGTAGAGGAAATTTCCTGCATGGGAAAGCTCAGGACTTGGCTCGACAGGCTCAAGACCACGCGCAAGTCGATAAGCCGCGGCAGTTAATGTAGCCACTTTGGAGATTAGTCTCGTGGCCGTTCTCATTCTCGACTCGTCGTCAGTCTTCTCAGCGTCCGGATCATAGAGTGATAGTAGGTCGACTCCTGTTTTTAGCCAGCTCATCAAGGGAGCAGTGCGGGGCAGTGTTCTAAGAACATCCACAACCTGTCGGGGAAGGCTTCTCTCGGAGACAAGCATTGCAGAAAACTTCTCCAACTCATTTCTAGTT
>CALHAG010000026.1 GCA_937934305.1 Candidatus Caldarchaeum subterraneum | reverse complement strand
TATCAGCAAATACATCAACACAAACAAACAACCAACAGGACTAAACCTCAAACACATGCTATACAACATAATAATCAAACACGACTACCACAGCGTAGGCGACTGGCACCGCAGATCACTATTCCTAGGAATGATGCACTTCATGGACCCCTATAACCATGATGAAGAACGGCTCAGACGCTGTGACATCCACTACTTGACACCAGACATGCGCATCATCCCGTTCTGCGCCTTCAACGTCATTCCACACTGGTACAGAGACAGGATACAGGCGATGTACGGTATCCCAATCGCTGAATGGGAGAGGCGGACAGGCCGCAAGCTCAAAGACGACTTCTACAAACGCCAGCTTCCTTCAAAGCAGCAGGCCGTGCCGATGGCGTCCACGAAGACAGCGGGCTTCGGTGGATTCAAGCAGGTGCCAGTGATTCAGGGAGGTTTGGAGAAAGAGGGATGCGGCCCCGCATGCGGCTGCTCCCAATAGAAATTCCCTTCTTTCTTTAATACATGTTTTTCACGGATGTTTATACCCTCTTGCCAAATAGTAGATGAGAAACACTTTCTTACGGCTAGCAATGTGATTTGAACCACTGCAACTTCAAGAGTCGGGTGCAAAACCCCAAAGCTCATCAGCCACGCAGTTCGATGCTTCTCTAGCACGACTACGTCTTCGAACCTAAATGCTTCTTCGAGACTCATAATTGGGTGTTGGGAAAGCCGCATTCAAGACATGCTACCAGGGCCCCTTCACCCGCTCCTCTCAAAACTTTTCTGCAATTAGGGCATGCGAGCACTTTTAGATAATCATGTGGTGGGTTGAGCCGTAGCACGAGATATATGCATTCGTTTGCCGGAGTCACGTGTTCAACCAGTATTGGTATAAGTTTTTCAGATGGCAAAGATTTCCACACGTCAATATTACTTAAAACCTCGTCAAGTTCCCTTCCTCTAACCTTTGCTATCCGCTTATGAGGGGGATGAACTATTCGCATGGTTCCTTCTCTGGTAGCCGCCCGCTCAGCAGGTAACAAATTTGGAGATGGTCCTGATTCTTTATCTGAGGCGTCAGGAGTGGCTGCATGGATATGCAAGTAGTTTTGTTCGACAGTCGAACGCTTTGACGAGCCTATGGCTTTTCTTTGTGAAAGTAAATTTCTTGACAGCTCTCTCCAAGTTAGGTCGGGATTCCTGCTCAGAAAACTCTCTACATCGGCGTTGAAGTGGCTCTTAACCGTGAGATAGAACTTGTGGGCGCTGAAGAGAGTCGTATGCCGTGGTATCCAGCCATCCGGTCTTCTATCTCTAAGGACTCGCTCTATCTCCCTATAGGAAAACCCCTCCATATACAAGGCGTCTACAAGCTCTCCCAGCTTAAAATAGTTCCTCAGCAAATCCTCTCCAGACCTTCTCAAACGCTTGCAAACATCAACCAACTCAGAGATGAGCCGTTCACGCGACACAGCAACCATTTTATCCTCATTCATGAGACCTGTACCTCACCCCTCCAGTAGCTTGCCAATCATTTTGTTTAGTGTGTAAGTTGGGCGGAGAGCGGCGGTTTGGGCCCTAATAGGTCTTCTATCAACAAGCTTTCCAGTGTTCATTTCATGTTGTACTTTTTCGAAAAATTGTTTTGCTCGTCGGCGGCCAATGTAAGCTGATTTTTCGTATAGTTCATCCAAGTAGTCTTTCACTTTTTGTGCTTCTGTCCACCTGATGGGATTGTCGTTCATTTTTAGAATTAGTCTCAGAGCCCATGCTGTGTAGGCCTCTTTCATCGGATGCGGTATTGGACCCAACCAGCTGAGGATCCTTCGGACTTCGTCTTTTCGTCTTAGTAGCAGTCGAAACGCTCTTTTGGTTGCGGTGTAACGCCTTCCATATCTGTCTATGTTCTCGTCACCTTTTTGGAGTAGGCTGTCTTTGATGGAGTGTATCCAAGCCTGCGCAGAATGTTTTCGACCTCGTTAAAGAGAATCTCATTTGTGTTTGTAAGGACTGCTACATCGGTTTCGGCGGTTGGCTCGTTGGTTTTCCTCTCGTTTTTAGGCTGCCACGTGATGTATCCCTCGCATGCAAGTATCATGGCGAGGTATGCCCCAAGCTCGTCTTCTCCCTTGATGAAGTCAGGTATCCTCATAGAGTTTTTGGCCTCTATGAGGAACCGCCAATCCTCGAGGTCCAGCCGTATTATCAGCTGCTACTCATAGTAGTCTTCTGTGTATTTTCTCGCTCCGAGGGATATGGTTCCATGTTCTTCGAAGAGCTTGGCGACTGTTTTTGCGAAGCCTTCGTACGCCGTGTTGAGGATCAGCTCTATCATCGTTCTCCCCTTGACTCTCACAGCGGCGTCTCCCTGCGCCAAGGCCGCTGCCATGGCCATCTGTATGGTGTCTCTCGGCGGCTTGGCTTGTGGCGTGCCTCAGCCAAGGGACCTGGGGCCCGGTACCTCTAGGCCCTTGGCCCGCCAGTAGGAGAGGAGGACGATCTCGTAGACCGTTGTCGCTTCCGCCTCGTTCTTTGGGGCGTAGATCATCAGGGCGTTCTCTGGGATCAGCAGCCCTGCGGCGGGATGTTTCTCACCCCATCCTTTGCCGATGATCTCGTCGACCCAGTTGGGTGGTGCCATGAGGTGGAGGCTGCCGTCGCCCGGTGGATGGAGGTGGGCGAACTCTCTTCCGGCCATGAAGGCGTCCGAGGGACCCGGTGGCTCTTTCTCGTCGAGGACTAGGGCCCTTGCTCCGGGCACAGAGACCGCGCTCATCTCCTCCCTCACTCCTGGAAGAGAGAAGAGGAGCTCGGCGAGGCTCCTGTAGGTTTTTGCGTCGGAGTTCTGGGTTAGCTGCTGATGAGGCATGCCTTTCCTCGTTAGAGGTTTTTCACCTCTTCTTTCTGGAAGCCCCGAGAAAATTGTCCAGACGCTGGGGTAGAACGAGAGCTTCGACCAGCCCTCACCCCTGTTGACCGGCTCAATGGAGACTATGTCGAAATATTTGTCGAGGACCGTCTCCCTCTCCATCGCAAGTGGAGGGATGCAGTGGTCCTCTTCCTCCCAGAGCAGGTTCCCCCTGAGGTCGTATCTCATCGTTCTTAGGCTGAAGTTGAGGGCTTGTCCGAATGGCCTCATGGAAGCAATCACTCCCTCGTCCAACAGCTGCCTCACCCTGCGAAGAGCACCGTTCTTCGCCCTCGCACTGACAAGGTAGTGAGCCATCTCCCTCTTCCCTTGTTTTCGCCGCAGTTAAAGATTTTCACAGAAGACCACATCCACATAGTTTTAGGTAGCGAGGAGAACTGAACACCCACTTGATGGAAAATGTTTAGCAAATACCTAAAAGGATTTGAAACCAGCGGCTCAGTTTCCCACCTACCTTTTATGGCCTCGAAGCCTTCGCCAATTGCCCAAAAATTCGGGCCCCTATGTCGACATGAATTTTCATGATGAAACATTTAGAGAAAACCGTTGCTATGGATAAACCTGTATCATGGAACACGCCAAGCCACTCTCAAAACAAGAAAAAATTTTTCACCACAGACGACATACTCAATCTTCAGCTTTAAACATCTCCAAGAACTTAAGTAACTTTTCAAATTTTTCGTCGGTAATTTGTTGCAAGTAGTTTCGAGATAACGGATGGTCCTGTTCCTGTTCTTGAAGAACATCTAGCTCTTTCAAACCTTCTATAAAACGTCTCCTTATATCGTCTGAAGGGAATCTGTCTTGACCTAAATAAGGCCGAATATCTCCACTGTGTATATTATCTACCGCCAAGATAAGTTTTCCTTTGTAGGCTATTCCGAATCCCGGATAGATTCTCTTTGTTAATCGATAAAACATATTATTTTTAACCGCAAAATCTAACATAAGAGACACTCTTTCCTTCAGTTTCAAATTTTCGATTTTCTCCAGTTGTTCCCTTATTTTCTCGAGAGGCCAAATTTGTTTTTGAACCGAGACACTTCCTATCTTTTCGTATCTGTGAATTTTTGGAACCAATATCTCAAGACCGTTAGCTGTGTAATGCTCTAACTCTAACACTAGGAATTCAAGGTTATCTGTGGTAAATCGATTAAGGAAATCAAACAAATTCCGAAAAGACTCGTTTTGCTTATCAAAATTGTCCATGGCCAAAACAATACTGAAATTAGCTTCTCTCAAATTGGATTCTAAATTTCTAATAAACACGGCCTCCTTGGGTATTTCTCCTTTCTTCTTTTTCTTCTCAAACTCTTCTAGGAATTTATCTTTGTTGTCGTTGAAATTCCCCCATAAACCAGCGGCATAATCTAATACTTGTGCTATTATTTCTCGTTTACTGGGGTTCTTGGAAAGTTTGGTTTCGATGAGGTAAATTCCTCCGGTGTCGCCAATCGCTAACACGTCAATCTCCCCCTTTCCAATAGGGAACTCCTCAGCCCACGCTACAATGCTTTCATCCTCACTTATGCCTGATAGTATTGCGTCGATTTTCAACAACAGTTTTTCTCTGAGGGCCTTCTCATCATTGAATGTTACAGGTTGGGCATCTATCGCCACGCCATCCTTCATCACAATTATCATTCTTACATGCATTATTGTCGTCATTCACTTAAGCTTTTCTGAGCTGGACAAGCCTCTCTTTTTCCGCTATACGTGTCTTTGATGTAGTGTAGCGAATGCTGGGGAAAAACTACATCCATCC
>CALHAG010000025.1 GCA_937934305.1 Candidatus Caldarchaeum subterraneum | reverse complement strand
GGGAACTTGAATGGGTTAATTGGGGTGTAAGTTTGCGAATCGGTTGGGGTATCGGACAGATGTTTCACTAATTCAACGGCTGTTGCAAGGGGGTGGTGTGGTGTTTCATGTGGTTCTGGTGGCTGTTCGATAAATCGAACTCTTGTAACAATCGAAAAATAACCCGTCAATAAAAAAGAAGGTATAAGGTATACCTTTTACGTTTTATCTCGAAGACCTATCGGCAAAATATCGTGTGACGTTTTCGGGCTTGAGATGCTTAACTATGTATTCAAAGGCTTTTTCGGGGTTGCTTTCCTCCCCGCATGTGTAGATGTCTACTGTCGCGTAGTTGTATTCGCGCCATGTGTGGACGGCTACGTGGCTTTCAGTTATCAGGGCGATAACGGAGACGCCGCCTTTTTCTCCACCGAAGCTCCAAGACCTTAGCGAGACCAGGGTCATGTTGGCCTGTTTGATGGCTTCGCGGACTATCTTGCGCAGGTATTTTTCGTCGCTGATGAGGTTTTCTGGACAGTTGTAGAGGTTACCGAAGACGTGTTTGCCCACTACTCTTTCCTGTGCAACTCTACTTTCGAGCATTTTCTAGTCTTTGAACCTCGGTTTCTGGAAAAAGACAACAACATATAAATCATATGCCGTGGACCATGCTGACGTAATTTTTGTCAGACATTTTCTGACGAAATCTATTTTTTTCTACCTGAAAAATACGTTTGTCTACGATTATTTTTTCGGCTCAGATTTTTGGCCATGCGTAAAGATTATTGGCTCGACGTATGCAGATGCGTCATGGATATCCCTGAGTCAGGTGTGTATGGGAAAGGTGAGCTTGATTTTATGAGGCTGTTCCAGGGTGTTGTCGCCCGTGTTTCTGATGGTTCATGCGGAGCCGCGGCTTTTTTCATGGGGATTGTGAAGAGAAGGGGCCGTGGTGAAGTGGGTGTGGAGAAGCTGTTTATGGAGTCATATGAGGAGCACGCTAACAAAGCTCTCAAGAGAATCTGTGATGAGGTGATGGCGGAGTATCGTCTAAAGTTTGTCGGCATTTGGCATTTGGTGGGCATGCTTGAAGTGGGTGAGCCTGTTGTCCTCGTAGCCGCGGCTGGCGAGAACAGGGACGAGGTTTTCCGCGGCCTAAGAACAGCTGTCGAGCGCTACAAACGAGAACCGGCTCTCTTCAAGAAGGAAGTTTATATCGATGGGACAGAAAAATGGCTGGAGGGCGCTTGAAAATCCAGACCAAGTATTATGCTGTTCTGCGGGAACGTCTTGGAAAAACTTCTGAAGAGTTTGAGCTTCCACAGGGCTCGACGGTCACGGATTTTCTTGAAAAGTTACGTCAAGTGTATGCCGGGGTTTTGGGCGACCTTTTTGAGGGTGGGGGGTTGAAGACGGGGTTTGCTTTAGCTCTGAACGGTGAAAGCCTTGATAAAAGCCTCTGGGCCTCTACTCGGCTTAAAGACGGGGACGTGGTTGTTATCCTGCCACCCATCGCCGGCGGGTTACCTGAAGCTGGGCAGCCTCACGCCCCGCTGGCCCTGATACTTGCCTGTGTAGGGCTTCTCCACAATTGAGGAGAGACGTGCGAAAACCACGTGTAGGAACCTGTCACCCGAGTAGAGCTTGACCGGAAATTCCCCACCCACAAGCTCTATCGTCAACTCTCCTTCGAAGTTTGCGTCTATGATGGTGGGTGGTATGGTTAATCCGATGCGTGCGTAGCTGCTGCGAAGGTTTACGAAACCCATCAAATCTTTCGGAAGAGCAAGATACTCTAAAGTATGAAGCAACACGTGTTCATGCGGGTTTATGACAAATTCTTCCGCCTCTTCTAGGGTGTAGAAATTGGCCGCGTCGCTTTTTTTGGTGTCGAAGACTTTGCTGTTTTTGTTGAACCGGGCTATCTGTCTGCCTATTCGTAGGTCTAGACCGTTTTCCCTCACCACATCTTCCGAAAAAGGTTCAATCCTGAGGCGTCCGTTCCGGATGTAGTTCCAGAGGTCGAAGTCTGATAGAATCACGAATTTGATGCCTTTTGCAATAATTTAAACATCCACAGTCGTCAAGTCCTGGCCCACGATAACATTCTCAGGAGGCATACCTGCTTGCCTCAGAGCTTCTATTATCTCATGCTCTCGACCGTTCCATGACGGGTAGAGATGGGTCACGAGTATTTTTTGCGGCTTGGCTTTTGCGGTGATTTCTGCCAGTTGTTTCTCGGAGGTGTGTTTTCCGATGAGCTGTTGATGGGGGAAGCTGCACTCATGTATGAGGAGGTCGCAGTTTTTGGCGAGGTCTATTAGACGTTGGTCTGGCACGGTGTCACCTGAATAGACTATGTTTTTTCCACGGTGCTCGATTCTGTAGGCTAAGCCATTTAGATGCAAGACCTCTGCTGCGGTTATCTTGCATTCGCCCACCTGTCTCGTGTCTCCGTGAAGCATCTCATCTAGCTTGAGAAAACGATTGACTTGCATGGGGTTAGTGAGGTAGCTAAACGCGTCGATGGATATGACTTGTTCTACGAGTTTCTGCAGACCTGTTGGGCCGATGAGGTGCAGGTTTTTGGGCCTTGGAGAAGGTTTCCCCTCTTCGTCATAGCACCACATCATTATCAGTGGCAAGAGGTCTGAGATATGGTCGAGGTGAAAATGGCTGATCAACACAGCCGTCAGTGACAACGGGTTTACTGCGAGTCTGATGAGTTTGTAGATTGTGCCGGGGCCCGGGTCTATCAAAAGCTTGGTCTCCTCTGCCTCGATGTAGATGCCGCTGCCGAATCTTTTCTCCGAGGGAGCTATGCTGCCTGCTCCGAGTATGGTTATCCGCGTCATGTCTTGCGTGCTATGTGTATGATGTGTGGTATTTCTGGGCCAAGGAGCTTGAGGCCTAGTTTGACAGCTTCGGGTGAGCCGGGGAGTGCGACGACAAGTCGGCCGTTCACTATCCCCGCGGTGGTGCGGGATAGGGCCGCGGCCGAGCCTATCTCCCTGTAGCTCTCAACGCGGAAAATCTCACCCCAGCCCTCCACCTCCTTTTCAAACAGAGGCCTCAACGCCTCTATCGTGACATCTCGCGGAGAGAGACCTGTGCCCCCCGTGACCACGACCACGTCAAACCCTTCCCCCAAAGCCGTCAACACCGTCGACCTAATCATCCAGATATCGTCGTTCACCACTCCAAGATACTCAACACTATGACCGAGCTCTCTCAATATTTGAACCGCGTTTTCACCAGACTCGTCAACATAAGCCTCATTCCGTATTTTCTTATAGTAGCGTGAGGAGCTGGCCGTGATGACGGCGATTCTTAGGTTGTGCGGGCTCTCAGCCCTGTGATATTCATGTGGTTTCACCTGTCTTCACCTTCGACACGACTCTAATGTCTGTGATAACTGTTGTAGGATATTGTCCATATTCGTCCTTCTCATACTGCTTCACCACATCCCATATGTTGAGAAGAGCTGTGGCAACGGCTGTCAAAGCCTCCATCTCGACACCCGTCTTCTCATAAGCAACAACTTTGGACCTGACTTCTATGTAATTTTCTCCAACTTCTTCAGAAATCTCTACATGCTCGAGCTTAAGTGGGTGGCAGAGCGGTAGGAGAGTGGGGGTGTGTTTCGCGCCGAGAATGCCTGCCACGCGGGCGAGTTGAAGCGGGTCTCCTTTCTCAACAGCTTTTTTTCTAATCAGCTCAACGGTGCTGGGCTTGAGAATGATGCGGCCGACCGCGACGGCTTCTCTTTTCTGAACAGGTTTGGCGGACACATCAACTTGCTTAATGCTCATGATGATGGTTAGGCGTCAAGGTATAAAATGGTATCGGCTACACTCTTCTGCCTCTTCGGCCGCCTTTTTTCCTGACGCTGTCGTGGGGTATCGGCGTGACGTCCTCTATTCTCCCAATCATCACACCTGAGCGGGCTATAGTACGGATGGCGGCCTGCGTCGCGGGACCTGGTGTACGCGACTTCACACCCCCCGGGGCTCTAACAAGAATGTGAACAGCCGTTATGCCAGCGGCCTTCGCCGCCTCCATGACATAGGAAGCAGCCCTCATACCTGCGTAGGGGGTCGGCTCCAGCCTGCCTGCGTCAACGAACATTCCACCCGAAGCCCTCGCTATTGTCTCAGCCCCTGTTAAATCAGTTAGATGCACGATGATGTTGTTGTAAGAGGAGTAGATGTGGACAACTCCCCACTTTTGCTTCTGTGGTGTGGTCTGCTCGGCTGACTGTTGTCCCGTGCTCATTCTCCAACCCTATTCTACACGGTGTATTTAGTTGTTACCCGCGGCTAAGCTTAAGGGCTCTTTTATGCTTGGCTCTGAACCTTTATTGGCTCAGCGAGCCTAATTTCCTCTTCCTCGCCACGTTTGACATGGTAACTCGGCGCCCTCACCTTCTTTCCACCCACAAGCACTTTACCATGTGTAATGAGCTGCCTTGCATGGAAAATTGTCCGCGCCAAACCTATCCGGAAGACGATTGTCTGGAGTCTTCTTTCGAGAAAGTCTTTTACGGTAAGCTTCAGGACGTCGTCGAGTGTGGCGCCCTGGGGAAGCAAGCCAAGCCTATTGAGTCTGCCGATCAGCTTACTCTCCTCAGCTATCCTTTTTTCACCCACAGCCGTGAAAAGTCTCCTAGCAAGAGCTCGGTATTTACGCAGCTGGCTCGCCGCCCTCCAAATCTCCCTCTTGTTACGGAGGCCATATTCACCCATCAGCCTAAGCTCCTCCTCAAGAATCTCTCTCCGCCAAGGATGCCTAGGAGTCTCATACTTCTTCCGAATCCGCTTTGGATCGCCCATATCCAGCTATCCACGAGTTAGACCATCTTATAAACATCCAATTGGTTGGGGAAACCTTATATAAAATCCGCCTTCTCGACGGATGATGAACGAGTACGATGTGGTGGTGGTTGGAGGGGGTCCTGCAGGGGTTTCAGCGGCAAAGGCCGCAGCCATGAATAATGTTAGCGTTCTCCTGCTTGAGAAGCATCCGACCATAATGGCTAACAAGCCTTGTGGAGAGGCCTGTAGTAAGGAGACGCTTGTCACCGCGGGTGTGAAGCCCAGCCCCCGCATAGTTATGCATGAGGCTTACGCCCTTGTATATTCTCCGAGCATGATAGAAGTGAAGATTCCGCAGATTGGCTACAACATTAACAAATCTTTCTTCATTCAGGAGATTGCTGCGCAGGCTGCGGAGTATGGGGCCGACATACATGTGAGAGAGGAGGTTACAGGGGTTGTTAGAGAGAACTCTAAGCTCCTCGTGAAAACCAACAGGGACACTTACAAGGCGAAGGTTGTGATTGGCGCAGACGGCTACAACTCAACCGTGGCACGCAGCCTCGGTGTCACAGAGAGGCCCGAACCCATACCAACCGTCCAATACATAATGGCCAACTGTAGGCTGAAGAACTCCGACGCAGTCAGGTTCTATCTCGGCAACAAAATAGCACCTGGAGGATATGCGTGGATATTTCCGCGCACAGAGAAGCTGGCCGAAGTGGGAATAGGCGTTAGAGGAGCAGTCGCCAAAGACTATCTGGACGCATTCGTCAAACTTTTCAGCGATGAGCTTGGAAACGCGAAAATCATCGACTATAGAGGGGCGCCCGTCCCCATAGGCGGAGCTGTCTCGGAGAGTGTTTTTGACGGAGCGATGCTTATCGGCGACGCCGCGGGGCATGTCATACCTTTGACCGGAGCAGGAATACATTCCTCTGTCTCGGCTGGACTGGCGGCTGGTAAAGTTGCCGCAAATGCTGTGCAGGAAGGTGACACTTCTAAACGGCGTCTCTCAGAGTTTTACAAGCTTTATGAGCCTTGGCTGAACCGGATAAAGAAAAGCCTCAGAGCGATGAGGGCTGTTGAGAAGCTCACCGACGAGGAGCTCGACACCCTCGCTAAAATATTCCAAGCCGACGACATCCTCGACCTCGCCAACGGAATGGACATAGGAAGGGTGGCGAAAAAACTTCTGAGTCATCCTGTGCTCGCGGTCAAGCTCGCCCGCCAACTTTTGTGAAAATAAGTGCGTGATGCAGAATCGATTTGATGAAGTGTTCGCGGTAAATGTTTTCGTTGGGTGCGTGAAGCTTGGAGCCTGGATGAGCTAGGGCTGAAAGCATCGCCGTCGGTATCCCCGCCTTTACGAAATGGTACAGGGGCCCCGTGCCGGCCATGTTTGGCAAAACACTCGGCCTCTTTCTGTATACATGGGCCGCGGCTTCGACAGCTGCTTTCACCAGCGGGTTCTCCGGACTTGTTCTCGCAGGATAAGAGACAGTGTAAACCTTCACATCAACTTCTCTAGGAAGAATTTTCTCAAGATTTTTGAGAAGTTTCAAAGGGTCTTGGTTGGGGACGAGTCTAAAATCGATTTTAACCGTCGCTGTCGAGGGGACGATTGTCTTCGACCCTGGCCCCGTGTAGCCTGAGTAGAGACCTGCGATGTTACATGTAGGCTCATAGACGAGCTTCTCGGCGACCTTGCTGCTCTCCACTGCGAGCCTTTCCACACCAAGGCTTTCCGCATATTCTCGGGCGCTTTTCCTCAAGCCCTTCATCAACTTTTTCTCCGCCTCCGTAGGCTTCGCCACAGACTCGTAGAACCCTGGAACCTTTACACGGCCTCTCTCATCCTTAATCATCCTAATTATTTTCAACAGTTTTTCGGCCGCGTTCTCGATGATGGGTGCATACATAGAGTGTGCGTCTGCTTTTGCTGTCCTGAGCGTGAGCTCTACGTAGAGCATGCCTTTTACTCCGAGGTATAGGTTTGGCCCGTTCCTGTCTATGTCTCCACCTTCCCACATACAGCCGAGAACACCTTTGAAAAGTTTCTTGTTTCTCGACACGATTTCTGGAATACCTGGGCTGCCCACCTCCTCCTCCCCCTCTATCAACCATTTGACAGTTACCGGCAACTCTCCTAAAACCTTCTCAACACAGTCAACCGCCGCTAGCCTCGCGATAATCTCTCCCTTGTTGTCAGAAACTCCACGCCCAAACAACAATCCATCTCTTTCAACCAGCTGAAACGGGTCTGTCTCCCACTCCTCCAGCGGCTCGGGAGGCTGGACATCATAGTGGTTATAGAGTAGGATAGAGGTGGGCCCACCCTTTTTTTCGGCGTAGACCGCTGGCGTGCCTGTAGGTGATTCGAGAAAACTGACAGAGAACCCATATGACTCGAGAAGGCTTTTGAGAAAATTCGCACACTCGGAGATGCTTTGGTTTTTAGCCGAAACACTCGGTATCCCTATCAACTGCGAAAGTTCGCCTAAAATTCTATCCCAATTACTTTCAACAAACTCCTCGAATCTGTTGAGAAAACCCTGTTCCGTCAACGGGTAGAAACCTCAAGATTATTATTTATGAATTTCGTGTTCATGATGTGGCTGGTGAAACTATACCCGAGCCGGTGAAAGTGAGGCTACATCGTAGAAACACGGCCGTTATAGTGGTTGATATGCAGAATGACTTTTGTAAGCCTTCTGGCAAGCTGTTCGTGCCAGCTTCTCTGGATACCATCCCGAAAATTGGACAGGTTCTGGAGAAGGCCCGTCAATCAGATGTGATGATTGTTTACACTCAGGATTGGCATATGAAGGATGACCCTGAGTTCGCCATATGGGGTGAGCATGCGCTGGAAGGCAGCTGGGGGGCGGAGATAGTTGATGAGCTCAAACCCCGTGAAGGCGATGTCGTGGTGAAGAAGCTGCGATACGACGCCTTCTACGGCACAAGCCTCGACCACATCCTCAGACTACATCAAATAGAAAACATAGTTGTAACAGGCACGGTAGCAAACATCTGCGTCCTACACACGGCTGGAAGCGCAGCCCTCAGATGGTACAAAGTCTACCTACCCATAGACTGTGTATCGGCTTTGAATGATTTCGATTACCGGGCTACCCTTCGTCAGGTAAGTTTCCTCTATAGGGGTATTTTAACAAGGTCCGAGCTAATGGAGTTTGAGAAATGAGGCGTAAGCCGAGGCTTTACATAGCTGACGAGAGAGCAATCAAGTCAGGTGAAGCAACTGACGTCTACTTTCTCCGTGCAAAGAAGATTCTCGACAATATCTCCGCTTCAGCGACGAGGGTCGTAGCCGAAGTACATAGCTATGGTTTTCCCAATGGATATGAATGGGCGGTATTCACTGGGCTTGAGGAGGTTGTGTATCTTTTGGAGGGGTTGCCGGTTGACCTCTACGCCATGCCCGAAGGGACAGTGTTCCGCGCGATGGAGCCTGTTGCAAGAATTGAGGGGGCATACGGCGACTTCGGCGTATTCGAGCCGGCGATTCTTGGCATGCTTAGACACTCAACAAGTGTTTCGACAAAAGCTGCACGCGTGAAACTTGCAGCGAACGGGAAACCCGTTCTCTTTTTCGGAATAAGATGTATACACCCAGCTATTTCGCCGATGGTTGACAGAGCGGCTTATCTGGGAGGATGCGACGCTGTCTCAGGTGTGGCGGGCGCTGTAATGCTTGAGCTGGAGCCGACGGGCACGATGCCGCATGCGCTAATGCTGGTTCTAGGCGATGAGAAGAAAGCCTGGAAACTTTTCCACGAAGTCATGCCTGAAAATGTCCCACGAATAGCATTGGTTGACACGTTTTATGATGAGAGGGTGGAGGCTCTTGAGGCGGCGGAGACGCTTGGAAAAAATCTCTACGGCGTGAGGCTGGACACCCCGAGTTCTCGGAGAGGAAACATAAGAAAGATTGTTCAAGAGGTTCGTTGGACACTCGACATACATGGACACCGTCACGTCAAGATATTCGTGAGCGGAGGGCTCGACGAAAAAAATGTCATGGAGCTGGTCGACTTGGTGGATGGATTCGGTGTAGGCACATCCATAGCCTTTCCACCGTCCATAGACCTCGCTCTCGACATCGTCGAAAAAAATGGCAAGCCCTTGTCCAAGAGGGGCAAGCTACCGGGAGGGAAGCAGGTTTACAGATGTGAAAACCTGCATGACACGGTTGTGCCTTGGGGCAGGGTGGTTGAAAGATGCGGGGTCTGTGGAGGAAGGGTTGAGCCTTTGCTGAAGCAAGTATTGTCAAGGGGAGAGATAGTGTCAGACCTTCCAGACGCAAAAGAGATTAGAGAGCGTGTTCTAGGCCAGCTTGAGAAACTGGTTTCCGCCGACGCCTCCAGATGGGGCCCCGTTTTTATCGGATGATGCCACCTCTCGCTATCTTGAGCAAGTCGAGAATTTCGTCTACTTCGGCGGGACTGAGGCCAGCCTCTTCAATAAGGGCTTGTTTAATGGTCTTGTTCTCGGCCAGCATCTTCTTCGCAACCCTGGCCGCCTTATCGTAGCCAATCCTCGGCGCAACCACGGTTACCAGAGCAGGGCTCTTCTCGGCAAGCTGCCTCGCCCGCTCAACGTTGACAGTGATTCCGCGTATGCATTTGACAGCGAGGTTTGTGCAGGCGTTCGACAATATCTCTATGGATTCGAGAAGGTCATAGGCTATTAGTGGAAAACCCATGTTTAGCTCAAGCTCTCCAATTCTGCAGCTTTCCATGATGGCGCAGTCGTAGCCGATGACTTGGGCGGCCACGAGCATCGTTGATTCAACTATGACGGGGTTGACCTTCCCAGGCATGATGGAGGAGCCGGGCTGGACAGCGGGCAATTCTATTTCGTTGATTCCTGTGTTGGGACCTGAAGATAGTATGCGGAGGTCGTTGCAAATCTTGAGAAGAGAGACGGCTAGGCTTCTGAGCGCTGCTGATGCTTCGAGACAGCAGTCCCTCGTCCCCATAGCCTCAAACCTGTTATCAGCAATCCTGAAACGCAGTCCAGTTAACTCGTTTATCTTCTCCACCACAAGACGAGCGAATTCGGGATGTGCGTTCAAACCCGTCCCAGTAGCCGTCCCACCGATAGGCAGCTCAAGGAGACTCTCCAAAGCATTCAAAATCCTTCTACGACTCTTCCTTATCATGGTCGCGTATCCTGAGAACTCTTGCCCGAATGTGACTG
>CALHAG010000024.1 GCA_937934305.1 Candidatus Caldarchaeum subterraneum | reverse complement strand
CATCGGTCTCTAAGCATCTCCAACCTCATCTAAGAAACGCGAAAACCTACAGAGATATTGGCGCCCTCATGGATGCTCTTACGGATGAGGGAAAAAATTTCCTCAAAGAGTTTGTGAGAACATGTCCCAGATACATCGCCACCTACGCTTCCTCTCTCTCAAGCAGCTGAGAGAGAAAGAGGTGGACCTTAGTTTGTTGGCATATCCGTCGGGGGAGGCTGGAAGGGTGTCGGAGGTTTTGCGGGAGCTTGAGGCTCTGGGAGTGGCTGGGATTGGTGTGGCGGAGTCTTCTGGGAAGCTGTCTCCCTTTTTGTTGGGTAAGGGAGTCCGCGGCATGGTTTTCCTCGGGCTCTTGGATGAGACGCGTGTTGCCGTGAAAGTGGCGCGGACAGACGCCGCTGTGCCTACGATGGAGCAGGAGGCGACCCATCTCGGAAAAGCCAACACCGTCAACGTGGGGCCAAGGCTCTTCAAACATTCACCCCACATAATAGTCATGGAATATGTCGAAGGCGAAACCCTCGCGGAATTCATCACAACCAGAAGCCGAGTGGAGATAGCCGAGATAGTGGCGAAAATTCTCGACCAAGCATATCTACTCGACAAAATACACCTCGACCATGGACAGCTCTCAAACTCATCCGACCACATCATCATCTCACCGGGGGGAAAACCAACCATCATCGACTATAGCCACAGCTCCCAGCAGAGAAGACCCAGAAACGTCACAGCCTTCACATCCTACCTCATACGCACAATACTCAGAGAAAGAAAAAACGACCCAACCCTTCTAACCCTTCTAAAACAATACAAAGAAAAACAAGACGAAACAATCTACATCACACTAAAAGAAACCGTCGCCAGACTCATAGCAGCATAACTCTTTTAGTAGAGAATGGACCTGTTACGGCATGGATTTTGGAAAAGCCGTTGAAGAGCTTCGTCTTTTGCTTGGAGATGATAAAGTCTTCACCGACGAGGAAATTCTCGACAAGTATTCCCGTGACATGGGCGGGTTTACGCGGAGGCCCAGGCTTGTCGTGAGAGCGAGCTGCGTGGAGGATGTGTCCAAGCTGCTGAGATACTGTAGCAGCCATAAGATTCCTCTAACGGTTTGGGGGGCTGGCACGAGCTTGACGGGTGCGGTTGTCACAGACAGCGTGATCTTGGATTTGTCAGCCATGACACGTATCTTGAAGGTGGACACGGTGAACTACTATGCCCATGTCGAGGCAGGGGTTGTTCTCGAGCAGTTGAACAACACCCTCAAGGAATATGGCTTCTTTTTTCCACCAGACCCTGCGAGCAGTTTTCTCTGCACCGTGGGCGGTGCCATAGCTGAGGGGGCCGGTGGTCTCCGCTGCGTCAAATACGGGACTGTCAAGGACTGGGTTCTCGCCGTAAAGGTCGTGCTCGCCTCAGGCGATGTTGTTGTATTCGGTGAGCCGCTTGCAAAGAACAGGGCAGGCTACAATCTGTGTCAACTATTGGTTGGCAGCGAGGGGACATTGGGCGTGATTGTGGAGGCTTGGCTAAAGATAGCGCCGCTTCCCGAATTCGACATAAGAAGGATTTACGCCGTATTTGACGATTGGAGTGACGCGGGCAGAGCCATCATCCAAATCCGGACAAACAGGATTGTGCCGAGGATGCTTGAGTTCTTCGATCGGGTAGGGCTTGAGGCCGCCAACAAGATGCATGGCACATCCCTGCCCGTTGGCGAGGCGATGCTGCTGATAGATGTCGAGGAAATTACGGGGAAAGAGCTGCCCAGGGTTCTCCAAATTCTCGAGAAAAACCATGCCAGGGTGGTCAGGGTCGCGGAGACCGAGGAGGAGGCTGAGCAGCTTCTCCAGATAAGGGCCACGATGTATCTCGCCATCCGCTCCGTCACCAAGGAGGTTATGGTGGAAGACGTATGTGTGCCCATAGACAGGATAGTGGACTATCTCGACAAGGTTCAAGAGCTCTCGAGAAAATATGGTTTGACAATTTCGATGAACGGCCACGCGGGCGACGGAAACATACATCCCCTGATATTCTACGACCCCGACAACCCTGAAGAAGTCAAGAGAGCTGAGCAGGCTGTCAGAGACCTCGTCCGCTTCGCGATAGAAGTCGGTGGAACAATAACAGGTGAACACGGCGTGGGAATTCAGAAGATGAGGGAGCTGGTGGAGCAGCTCGAGGCGCACAACGGATTAGAAACACTCAAACTTATGCAGAGAATCAAGAAAGCCTTCGACCCAGACAACATACTTAACCCAGGGAAATACATCGACGTATCATGGACGCAATCGCGGTAGATTTCGGCGCCACCTACACACGCTTCGCCGTAGTGACGTCTTCTGGAAAAATCCGCCGCAAAATAGTGACGACCACGCCCAAAACAATTTCAGCCATCAAGGCGATGTTTAAGCGAGGCTTCGACATACTTAGGCAGACAGGGGTGTCTGCCAAAGCACCCTTGGGAATAGCCTCCATAGGCCCTCTCTCGAGCAGAAGAGGTCTTGTCCTGAACACTCCCAACCTTGGAGGGCTCAGCATTAACCTGAAAGAAATAGTGGAAAGCTTTCACAAGGGGCCGTTCGCTCTTCTAAATGACTGCAACGCTGCAGCATGGGGTGAAAAGGTTTTCGGCGTGAAGACGAAAGTGGAGAACCTTGTCTACATAGCTTTCGGAACGGGGCTCGGAGGAGGCGCAGTTGTCGACGGCCACCTGCTGCTCGGCAAAGATGGAAACGCGGTCGAGATAGGCCACATAGTTGTGGACACGAATTCACGTGTTAGATGTGGCTGCGGCGGAATGGGGCACTGGGAGGCATTCTGCTCGGGGACAGGGTTGCCCAAGCTCGCCGCCCAAATGCTGGGCAAGAAGCTGTGGAAGACTTCATGGGAGATTTTTGAGAGTTTGCCGAGAGATGGAAGAGCGAGGAGAGTGGTGGCTAAGATGGCGGAATACAACGCAGCGGGCTATGCATCTGTTATCAACACCTTCGACCCCGAGATTCTCGTGGTCGGCGGAGGCCTCGCTCTAAGCCATCCCAGAGAAACCCTGGAAAAACCAAAACATATCATGAAAAAGTATCAGCTGCTGAGGACGGAGATGCGGCTCTCCTCACTTGGACAAGATGCGGCTCTGCTGGGCGCCGCGGCATACGTGTTGGAAACAGTTTAACAAAGCTAATATACCCAGCCACATCGTAAAGAAATGTGAAAGCGTTTGTTCTCGGAACAGTCGGCAGCCGAAGCGGCCTAATCGAGACAATCCAAGCCATAAGGTCTGACAAAAACGTGGAGGAATCATATCTCATCTGGGGCCCCTACGATGTGCTGAGCAAAGTCAACGTCGAGTCGCTCAAACACCTCAACAGCGTTTTGGACACCATGCGCGGATACGGTGTTGTCGACACAAACTCATTAATTGTTAACGAGGGCGGTCTCTCGTTCGAGAAAGAAGGAGCCGGCTCGAGACGTAAATGCGCATACATTTTCATCAAGATGAGAAGGCCCTCGGCTCCTAAGCTGTGGGAGAAATATCTCATGTCTATTGACGAGATTCTCGAGGGCCATGAGTTGTTCGGCATGTGGGACGTGGTGGTGAGCGTTGACGAGGACGCGCGTGACGATTTCTTCAACCGTGTATTCAAACGGCTCTGGCTGCTCACAGAGGTAAACATGACCTCGACACACACCATGTTCACCGTCAAAGAGTAAAACCAACAGAGTTAAAACCAGAACATTCACCACGGTTGACGGACATGACTGATTTAAGGGAGTTTATGAGACATGTTCCACAGCCAGTCACGGTTGTCACCACTTTCTACGAGGGGCAGCCGCATGGCATGACCGTCAGCTCCTTCACATCCGTCTCTCTCGAGCCGCCGACCGTTCTGATAGCGCTGGAAAAAACCACCAAAACATGTGTAAACGTCCTGAAATCGGGACGGTTCTGTGTCAACCTTCTCTCAGAGAAGCAGGGCTGGGTGTCAGATGTATTTGCTTACTCCCCGCATGAGGAGAGGTTCTCGAAGGTGAAGTATGAGCTTGAGGATGGTTTTCCCGTGTTGAAAGATGTGTTGGGTGTGCTCTTTTGCGAGGTCAGCGGCCAGGTAGACTCTTCAACACATCTAATAATCATCGGACAGGTGAAACGGGTGAAGATTTTCTCAGAGCAGCTGCCGCTCATCTATCACATGAGGCGGTATGGCAGGCCCATGGCCCTTACGGTGTAAGCCTGAACCTGTCACGTGGAAACAGAACGGTTTCTCTGATGTTGGTCCGCCTCGTCAACACCATCAAGAATCTTTCAAACCCGAGCCCCCAGCCCGCGTGAACAGGCATCCCATACCTAAACACTTTCAAATGGTCCTCGAACATGGCGGGGTTAAGGCCCTTCTCCCGAAGCTTCCTCTCAAGCACATCATGGTCGGATACACGTGTCCCACCCGAGGCCAGCTCAAGCCACTGATACATCAGGTCAAATGACTCGGACACCCTCGGGTCCTTCTCCGTCTCCTGTATGTAGAAGGGCTTGGACTCTGTTGGGAAATGTGTGATGAAATAGTAGCCTGTGTATTTTTTGCCGAGTATTCTTAGATGAGGTGTGCCGAAGTCCTCACCCCACCGCAGCTCCACCCCCTCGCTCCGCAGAATCTCCAACGCCTCATCATAGGTGAATCTTTTGAAAGGCCTCTTGGGAACACGCAGGTTCACTCCAAGCATCTGCAACAGATGCTGATGATTTTCGACAAGATGTCGGTGGACATGGACAACAAGCTCCTCGAGAACATCCATCACATCATACATATCCGCGAAGGCTTGCTCTATGTCAACCGAGGTAAATTCGCTGATGTGTCTCCCCGTGTGTGAGGCCTCTGCTCGGAAATAGGGCCCTATTTCGCAGACTTTCTCGAAAACTGTTGTGAGCTGCTCCTTGTAGAGCTGGGGGCTCTGAGCGAGGTATGCGACTCTGTCAAAATACTTCACCTCGAAAAGCTCCGCCCCGCCTTCGGTTGCTGAGCCGATTAGCTTAGGTGTCCGCACCTCGACAAATCCTTTCATGTGGAAAAAGTCTCGCATGGCTTTGAGAACTTGGCTGCCCACGAGAAAGACAGCTCTAACCTCGGGCCTCCGCAGGTCGAGAATTCTGTGACGAAGCCTCGCATCAAGCCCTGCGGAAACTTTCCCCGTGGGGTCAAGCTCAAGCTTAGGCACCGCACGGCCCAAAACAGTCAACCTTTTTCCAACAACCTCAACACCAAGCTTCGACCGCGGCTGCTTCACCACAACCCCCTCAACAAACACCGCGGACTCGTTGGTCAACCCTCTCACAGCATCCCTAACACTTTGCTCAACCTCCTCCATCCTGAAAACCACTTGACAGATTCCCGACACATCGCGGAGAAGTATGAAGACAAGCTTGCCGAGGTCACGTATCTCATGAACCCATCCGAAAAGGTTGACACCTTTACCGTCCAGCTCCGGCTTCACATCCCCGGCCAAAACACGGCCACGCAAAGCCATACGCACACTTTCATCCAACAACCCCATCACCGTCCAAACCTGCCAGGAGGCAGCCTCGTTCTCCGCTGAAACTCAAAACTCACAGAAATGTTGAGAACTTTCTGAACAATCGCTGAAAGCACATTCGGAGGAGCGCCGACAGACCTTTCATCATCAACCACCGCCTTCACCTCCGTCGTCTGATCAGGCAGCCAAACCTTGTTAATCGCCAAAAGACGCGCAGGCGCAACAAGACTCTGCAGAAACGTGTTCAAATCCCTGCTAATGTCCATCAGCTTAACACGTAACCCTGTCCTCAAACCCAGCTCATTTCTCAAAGACGTTTGAACATCGGCGGGAAGCGAGGAAAAACCCCGCTCAAAAAACACAAACAGATACCCATCAGCAGCTAGACTTCTAACATATTTTAGAGAAGAAATATGGGGAAACTTTTTCTCGAGCTCAAGAAAAAAACGCATAATTTCGAGGTCGGTTGGCGTTAGCTCTCCTTCGCGGATTTTCTGCTCACACTTGCTGCACAGGACACCGGTTTTTAGGTCGAAGACGCATACCGGAAACTCCAACGCAGGCACCGTGGGGCATCAGAAAGCCCCTCAGGAGGAGCTCAGCACAATCTCTATGGTGCTTACGTTGAGAGTCCGGTTCTGCTCATCTGTTATCTGCTCGGTGCCGATGCGGATGTCCTTGATGTTAACCCCCTGCAGGAAACGGTTCTTCACAATCTGCACGACGTCGACGGCTCTGCTAATAGCTCTGCCACGGGCCTTGACGACAATCTCCTTCGCACCGCTCTGGAAACCCGTCAGACACGCCAGCACATAGCTCATCGCAGGCTTCTTCCCAACCAAAACCGTTGAAGCAATCTGTTTCTCAGCCATATCCACCATCCTCTACAGCCCATTATGGAAACCATGTGAAATAAATAGTTATGTGGAGACAGTGTATAAATAGGTCCGAAAACATTCAGACACAGCCATGCCCATAAGAGACCCTGCGTTGCTTCAGCTGGCCCAGAGCCGCCGCCTAATCGTCAAAATCTGCAGAGACTGCGGCGCCCGAAACGCCAAAACAGCCGTCAAATGCAGAAAATGCAGAAGCTATAACCTCCGATGGAAACGGCGGGAGATAAAGCGCTAATCCTCCACGGTGGGCCGGTGGTCTAGCCTGGTAGGACGCTGCTCTTACGAAGCAGAGGTCGGCGGTTCAAGTCCGCCCCGGCCCATGAGATGCTCAGAGACACCTTTTACGTACAGCAGCTGAACGAAAAAGGTGCCAGTTTCACCTATGACCCCACATCTTTAATACCGACTTGTGTGGAGAAGGCTGCGGGATGTCTCTCGAGCAGTTTGTCGACTTTCTATTCGGAGCCAGCTACTGGCTTGTGGTGGCAGGGTTTGTCTTGGTCGCGGTCTACGTTGTCTACAGCAGGTTGAGAGGCGGCGAATGAGTTTTCGAACGGTGACTGATGCGCAGCTTGTTCAGCAGCTTTTCAGAATTTTTTATGAGAGAGATTATGTCGATGTTTTTCAGCCTTTTAGTTTTGAGAGACGCGAGTTCGGCTACATGCCTTTTGGCCAGCGCGTAATGGTTCGGCATCTTTCTTTCAAGAGTTTTGATGAGCTGCGGAAGACGCTTGTCCGCGAGGCGCCTCTACATGTTTACCGCTCGGCTGCTCTTTACCAGTATCCGCAGGCGCCGATGGAGGAGAAGGGTTGGCTGGGTGCCGAGCTAATCTTCGACATAGACGCCGACCATCTCGAAACAGGCTGTAAACCTGGCCACGACTACTATGTCTGTCTCTCTTGTGGCCAAAGGACGGGTGAGAAGACGCAGCGATGCGGGGTTTGCGGCGGCGAAACCGTTGAGGTGAAGATGGTGTGTGACACTTGTCTGGAGAAGACGAAGCAGGAGCTGCTTAAGCTCATCGATTTTATGGAGAATGATTTCGGCCTCAGCTCCTTTACTGTCAGTTTTTCAGGCAACCGTGGCTATCATCTGGCGGTTGAAGCCAAGGAAGTGCTCGAGCTCGGCCGCGACGCTCGTCAAGAGATAGTGGATTATGTGACGGGCTCGCACATCAGCATCGGGTTCCACGGTCTTCCTCCCTCCTCTACATATGCCCCCGATTACAGCGACCCTGGTTGGCGGGGTAGAGTGGCTCGTGGTGTGCGGCGGATTGTTTTGGAGGCGGGCGGGGATGAGAGGCTGGGCCGATTGCTTGGGCCTCGGCAACTGGAGGAGCTGCGGTCTATGTCTTCTCTGTGGAGGGATAGGCCTCGGTGGGAGCTGCTCAAACAGGGTGGACGGAGCCAGCAGCTTGAGAAGCTTGTGTCCCTGTCTGTGGACGATGCGGCTTCGCATATCGACACTGTTGTTACAACAGATGTTCACAGGTTGCTGAGGTTAGCTGACACGCTCAACGGCAAAACAGGCCTTAGAGCTATGGTTGTTTCACGTGACATGCTTGAAGAATTCAACCCATTACGTGACGCCGTCGCTCTCCCCGAGGAGCCGACTCTCACAGTTAAGGTGTTTCACTCACCCAGGTATATGCTCGGGGAAAATGTCTATGGCCCGTGGGAAAACCAGGCCCAAAAGCTGCCCGCCTACGCCGCTGTCTACCTGCTATGCAAAGGCCTTGCGACCTTGGCATAGTGGGCAAAGGTTATCAAGTTGTTGAACGGCTTATCGCCGTGAGCGGAGAAGAAGAGGCTGGTGCCAGTGTTCCCAAGATGAGTGTCGGAGAAATCATGCTGCGGGTTGGCAACGTTGTTGATGCGGGAATTACCGTTCGTGAGGCAGCGATTTTGATGGATAGGCTTGACACCGGTTATCTTCTGGTAAAGTCTGAGGATAAGCTTGTAGGGATTTTTACGGAGAGAGACGCTGTCCGCCGTGTTTTGGCCACAGGTCTAGACCACAGCCGGACAAAGGTCGCAGATGTAATGTCTTTTCCGGTTATAGGCGTCTCCCCTGAGACATCCGTCGAGGACGCTGTCGTGTTGATGGCGATGCATGGGTTCAGACGGCTTCCGGTTGTCTCGAAAGAGGGAAAGCTTGAAGGCGTTGTGACCATAACCGAGGCGGCGCGAGCTTTAGCATCCATGCAGAAAACCATCGAGGAACTTTTCCATCAACTTCTACGCGTGGTAAAAACAGATGAAGAAACAAAGAAACCTATGTACGGCTGAAAAAGTTCATCACAACCATTAAAAGGATGCCTACGGTGGTCTGGCTGGATGGAGGAGGTTTACGAGAAGCTGCTCGAGCTGTGGGGAAGGGAGCGCAGCGAACCCGGGCTTCAGAAAATAGAGGAAGATTTTCTCGACACTTTGGCGACCTATATGGGGAAGCTTAGGCGCCAACTAAGGCTTAGCGAAAAAGATTCCCTCAACGCGTCTCTAAAATCGGCTGAGCTCCAAATGATGGGGAAGCTTCTTGAATCAGTTTTGAGGATTCGTTTCCGGAAAATATCTGAGGCTGCTTTGAGGCAGGAGCAGCTGGAAAACCTACTGCCTTTTGAGAAGAAGACTATGGAGCATATAATGCGTGCTTTGTCGTTTCATGAGGCCAAGGTCCGCAACGGCATACACAACCCTAAGACGCTATACGCCGAGGAGGATGAGAAGCTTGAGGTTGTTGTTTTTCTCCGGGATTTTCCCAAGTTTGTTGGAGAGGACCTTGTCAGCTACGGGCCCTTCAAGGAGGGAGACGTAGCCACCATTTATCACTCGAATGCTGTGGCTCTGGCGCAGAAGAAAGTGGTTAGGCTGATGAAGTTAGTCTAGCTGGAGAACCTCGTCCCCGTCTTCTGTGAGAATGACGCGGCCCAGGCCTATTTTCCTCACCTCGTCTTCGACAGCTGTCAACACCATGTAGACACGTTTCTCTTCGTTGAAGCCCGTTAACAAACCCATTCCCCTGTAGCGGTCTGCGCCATCGTAGAGAAAAGCAATCAACCCCCTCTTCTTATTTTCGCTGTTTTCCTGTCTCGTCTGAGCGAGGGCTTCATCGGCCTGTTTCACTAATTCCTGTGGCGACATTTGTCCGCAGAACGTGAAAAGCTTCACCCATGAATAAGGTATGAGCCGTGTCCTAGTTTTTGCGAGATGTTTTCTGTATAGCCATTCGCGTGTTTTCCGGCGCGTAGCTGTTTCGCGTTGTTTGATGTGGCGGGAAATGGGGGCTGTGAACACTTCTACTCCTGTTTGTGAGAGTGCTTCGGCGAGCGGCTTGTTCTCACCCATCAAAACAACGTGGCTGCAGTTCAGCAACTTCACCAAAGCCACTTTATGTGCAACCGCTACAGGGCCTTCTACCCAGCCATCCACATCAACCACATACGCCTCACTTGAGACGGCCTGAGCGATTTCCCGAGCCGCCTCAGCTATCTCTGCAGCGCATAGCGCTGCTGAGGGAGAGCCGACAGGCCTCTGGAGAAAAGCAGTCAGACCCGTAAGGTCGTGGACAGGTTCACGCAACAGGGCGCATCCAACAACACAGGGCGGTGTGAAGCTTGTCTGACCAGGGTCAAGACCCACCACAACACACCGTCCCAACCTCTGCACAAACATGTTGGCTGCGAATGTTGCAAAAGATGTTTTACCTGTGTCGACTCCTCCACAGACAGCCAAAGCTGCTCTTTCACCTATGTTTTCGACGATTTCTCGCCACGCTGCATATTCTTCGCCTGTTTCGGCAAGCGTTGCTTCGGCGTCAGCACCCAGGTTCAGCTCAATCTTGACATCTTTTTCGGCGTAGAGTGGATAACGTTTCCAAGGCCTCAGCACATAGGTCTGCCGTGGTCTAAGCGGGCAGCCGTAGATGTGGCCCTTTCCCTCGACAAGCTTTACAGACGCTGGCCCATCTATCAAAAGCGTTTTTCCAGACGGTATGTCCAAGTCTAGCTCCTCTTGCCTCCTCTGCTCCACAGCCTGTGGATAACGGCTGCGGCCAGCTCGTCTCTTCCTTTGGCGAGGCGGGTGGAGTTTCCCTCGGGCACGGTGAAGATGTTCTCCTCGGATAGTTCAGGCATCTTGCTCAAGAGAGACTTTGTCAGCTGTTCTCTGTAGACAGATGCGCCCGCCCCCATCACAACATGGTGAACTGATTCGGGATGGTTTCGGAAAAAGTCCGCCACATGCTCGGCGAGAACCTCGTAGTCATACAGCGTCTCTGTCCGTAGCAACACGTTGTCGGCATAATAGGCAAGCCCTGTTTTCTTTCCCGGGTCTACCGCGACCAACGCTTTTGCAACTTTATCAATCATGAAAGCTTTCTCGATGGCTTTATCAACCACCGAGGCAGCTGACTGAGTTGAATCGGCTTCAACCGCCTTATCCACGGTTAGGCCGGGGAACTCGCCTCTTTTCATTATAACTGCTTTCGCCGTCAACGGTATGTCTCCGCGGCTGTGGACATGCACAACCTCAAGCCTTCTTCTTCTCGCCTCCTCAACAATCCTCTTAGCAAACTTATGGTCGTGGCTCAGCACAGCCAGCAGAAACCTCTTTTGCATCGCTGCTGCTTGGCGCGGCATCCCAATCGGGTTTAAATCCATCGCATATCTAAATTTTACTCATGGGCAGAAAAAGGCGGAAGATTATCAAGCGTACACCAAGGCCCTTCCCAAAAGTTTTCAGCTGCCCGCTGTGTGGCGCGACGGCGGTAAGGGTGGTGCATGAGAAAAAAAGCGAGACAGCAACGGTGACATGCGGCAACTGTAATGCCTCGGCAGAGATACCGTGGTATCCAGCCTACAGCGAGGTGGATGTCTACACAAAATGGTATGATATTGTGACGAGGGGCGAAAAACCTGTTGAAGCAGGGCAGGGTTGATACCTACATCCACGCAAAACTAGAAGCTGGAGAAAAGCTTCACATGACCCTTATAGACCCAATCAGCATCTCGCAGGATGACGCAGCGTCGCTGGCGGCGAGCGTCGAGGAAATGGGCTCCGACGCAATCATGGTCGGAGGCTCCACGGTCCACACACAGGAACAGCTGGACACCTACATCAAAACAATCAAATCAAAGACAAGACTACCGGTCATAATCTTTCCCAACAACGTCCAGTCAATCTCCCGCTTCGCCGACGCAATATGGTTCATGAGCCTCCTCAACAGCGTCGACTGGTACTACATAGTCGGCGCGCATCTTCAGGGGGCTTTGACTGTTAAGCACTTTAACCTCGAGGCGCTTCCGATGGGCTATGTTGTTTTCGGGCACGAGAGCACGGTGGCAGCGATGGGAAGAGTTCTCCCCCTCTCACCGCATAATGTTGAGATAGCTGTCTGCTACGGCCTCGCCGCACAGTATCTCGGCATGAGATATCTCTATCTCGAGGCAGGCTCAGGAGCGGCGGCCCACATCCCGCCACAGACAATCAGAGCAGTCAAACACGCCGTCGAAATCCCGGTCATCGTCGGAGGAGGAATCAGAACAGGAAAAGACGCTGAAACCGTCGCGGCCGCCGGAGCCGACATCATAGTTACGGGAACAGCGGCCGAGAAAAACAGGGAAAAACTCGCCGAAATAATACATGCGGTGAAAAGCGGGCCCAGCGGGCTTTGATCCCGCGACCTGCCGGTTAAGAGCCGGCCGCTATAGGAACCGTTTTACATGGTTCTCTCTACCTGACTGAGCTATGGGCCCGGGTTGTGCTGGAGCCGGTTAAAATATAAAGGTTGTCGGCTGCCGTATCGAGGTGTTGAGCTTTTAGCCATGAACCCTTATTAGTGAGTGGTTGGGGGTTGTATCCAGCTTAGAAGTTTTGGGTGTTTGGCATGGTTAAGAAGGAGAAAACTGTTGAGAAAGAGGTTGTGGACATAACTGAGCACGTGCTTGTTCCAAAGCATGAGGTTCTCTCACCCGAAGAAGCGGAGGAGCTGTTACGTAGGTATGGAGTTTCACGTGACAAGCTGCCCTACATCCATCCATCCGACCCGATGGTGAAGCGGCTGAAGGCGAAGACCGGAGACATCATAAAGATTACACGACGCTCCGAGACAGCGGGTGAAGCTGTTTACTATCGTGTGGTATGGGGTGAGTAGATGTGGCAACGCAGCTGACCAAGGATGAGCTCTGGGATGTTTTCCGGTCAAACCTCGAAGACGAAGGACTTGTTCAGCATCATCTAAGGTCCTTCAACTACTTTGTCAAGACAGGGCTTCAGCAGCTCGTCAACTCGATGAACGACTACGAAATCAAAACCAAGCACGGAACAGTTGTCGTCAAGTTCGGTCAGGTCACCATAGACATACCTATGAAGAGAGAGATAGATGCTCCGAACCCGCAGCCTCTCTATCCATGGGAAGCGAGACTACGTAACCTCACATACGAGGCCCCCATCTACATCAAGATGAGCATCTACTTTGACGGAAAACCCATCGCACCTCCCGAGAACGTCTGGGTGGGAAACATCCCTGTAATGGTGAAGAGCGACATCTGCCCACTCTCCAAAATGACGCATGACGAGCTTCTCGCACACGGCGAAGACCCACAGGACCCCGGCGGCTACTTCATCATAAACGGCTCCGAGAGAGTCATAGTCGGCATAGAAGATTTGGCGCCTAACCGCATCATAGTAACCAAAAAAGAAGGAGACAGCAAACCACAATATTCCGCGGTGATATTGTCAGCCGCACATGGACGCCAAGTAAGGGTTGAGGTCAGCTACCGAAAAGACTCCCCTGTCAAGGTGTATTTCTCACGAATCTACAAAGGAGTGCCCGCCATCATCATGCTTAGAGCTCTCGGGCTAACCAAGGATCAGGAGATTGCGAACCTGATTTCGCCGCTTAAGGAGGTGCAGGAGCTTCTTGAGCCGAGTTTCCGCGAGGCTGAGGGTGTGGAGACTGTTGAGCAGGCTCTTGACTACATCGGTAGCAGGATAGCGTTTGGCTACGCGGAGGAGTATAGGCTTGAGAAGGCTGAGCAGATTGTTGACACGATGTTTATGCTTCATCTCGGGACAACAAAAGCCGCACGAATGAAGAAGGCGGTGCATCTCTGTGAGATGATTGGCCGCGTTCTTGAGACAAGCCTCGGCCTAAGAGAGCCTGATGACAGAGACCACTATGCCAACAAACGGCTCAAGCTCGAGTCAGCTTTGTTGACCGAGCTCTACCGCATGGCCTTTGTCAAGCTTCTGAGGGACCTGCGCTATCAGCTGGAGAGGATAATACCGACACGCCAGCCCATATCAATCTCAACATACGTCCGCCACGGAATAGTTTCAGAGTTTGTTAGACACGCCATGGCCACGGGCAACTGGCCCGGTGGACGTGTGGGCGTAACCCAGCTACTGAACAGAACAAACTACCTCGCAACCCTCAGTCATCTACGTAGGGTGCAGTCGCCTCTGAGCAGGGGTCAGCCTCATTTCGAGGCCCGAGACCTACATGGCACGCACTGGGGCCGTCTCTGTCCATGCGAAACACCTGAGGGCAGCAACGCCGGGTTGGTGAAGAACCTCGCCCTCTCCGCTGAAGTATCTTTCCAAGCCAACAAGAAAGAATTGCTTGACAGGCTTTTCCAGCTAAACGTCATACCTCTCAACGAAATCATAGCCAAGCGTAGACCTCCGCCGAGCGTCAAAGTCTTTGTTGACGGCGTCCTCGAGGGCTACCACAGCAACGGTGTGATGCTGGTCAACGAGCTTCGGAGGCTGCGTAGAGAGGGGATAATCAGCCAGAACATCAACGTGGCGCTCTACAGCTACCGCCACGTTCAGGAGGTTGTGATAAACACTGATGAGGGTAGGATTAGAAGGCCTTTGATAGTTGTTCAGAATGGCCAGCCTCTTCTCCAGAGACAGCATGTCGAGCTCATTAGGAGAAAGACCTCCAAGTTCAGGGATTTGGTGAGCCTCGGCATCATAGAGTATCTCGACGCCGAGGAAGAGGAGAACGCATACGTCGCCATATCGTCTGACAAAGTCACCAACGAGCACACTCATCTCGAGATATCCCCCTTCGCCATGCTGGGTGTAGCGGCCTCGCTGATACCCTATGCCGAGCATAACCAGTCGCCGCGCAACGTCTACGAAGGAGCCATGGCTAAACAGGCACTGGGCGTCTTCGCCTCCAACTATTCCCTGCGAACAGATTCCCGCAGCCATCTCCTGGTTTACCCACAGAAACCTGTTGTCACTACGAGGACCTCTGACTTGATTGGGATGGATAAGCGGCCGTCGGGGCAGAACATGGTGGTTGCGATTTTGACGGGGCAAGGATACAACATGGAGGACGCGGTGGTGCTTAACAGGTCGTCTGTCGAGAGAGGTCTCGGGCTTTCACTCAGCTGGAGAATTTACGAGGTTGAGGCGCGGCAGACGCCGGGCGGGCAGAGGGACAAGTTCGGCATACCTGAGCCATCGGTGCGCGGATACAGAGGAGAACAGTTTTACAGAGTTCTTGACAAAGACGGGTTCGCACACATCGAGTCAGACGTCTCCGGCGGCACAGTCATAGTTGGTATGATGAGCCCGCCGCGTTTTCTCGAGGAGTATCAGCGTGTTCCAACACGTGAAATGGTTTGGAGAGATTCCTCGGAGGCTGTTCAACCCAGCGAAACAGGCAACGTCGAAAACATCTTCATCACAATAAACGCGGAGGGAAACCTTCTCGTCAAAGCCAAGGTTCGCTCCACCTGCTTCACCGAGATTGGTGACAAGTTTTCCTCGAGACATGGGCAGAAAGGTGTTGTCGGTATGCTGATTCCTCAGGAGGACATGCCCTACACCAAGGATGGAATCGTTCCCGACCTTCTCATCAACCCCCACGCCTTCCCATCACGTATGACAATCGGGCAATTGATTGAGAGCTTGGCGGGCAAGCTGGGAAGCGTCAAGGCCGAGATAGTGGATGGCACACCTTTCCTCGGCAAATCACTGAATGAGCTTAAGGCGGAGCTGGAGGCCCTCGGCTTCAAGAGCAACGGACGAGAGCTTCTCTACAACGGAACAACCGGAAAGGCTCTCGAGGCCGAGATATTCATAGGAGTGGTGTATTACCAGCGGCTCCACCACCTTGTAAGAGACAAAATCCACGCCCGCTCCCGTGGACAGGTCCAGATGCTCACTCGCCAGCCTACGGAGGGAAGGTCCAGAGGCGGAGGCCTCAAATTCGGCGAAATGGAGAGAGACTGCTTAATAGCCTACGGCGCATCCTATCTACTGCTCGACAGACTTCTCGAGCAGAGCGACAAATACACCGCCTATTTCTGCGAGAAATGCGGCATGCCTTGTTACTATGACCTGAAGCAGGAGAGGTTTGTCTGCCCGATTGACGGGAAAGACGTGCGTGTGAAAGCTGTCTCCATGTCTTACGCGTTCTATCTTCTCCTCAACGAGATGATGAGCATGTGCATACATCCGAGAATTTTGTTGGAGGAGCCTGAGGTATGAGCTCCGCGGCGTCTGTGGCAGGAATAAGGTTCGGCATTCTGTCGCCCGACCTGATAAGAAAGATGAGCGTAGCCGAGATAATCAGCCCCGACACCTACGACGAAGACGGCCTACCCATCCCCACAAGCGTCATGGACCCGCGGCTTGGAACCCTCGAGCCCGGACAACGATGCAAAACCTGTGGAAACACCTACCTCGGCTGCCCCGGACACTTTGGACGCATAGAGCTTCCCGTGCCGGTTATACATGTCGGCTTCGCAAAAACCATCTATGAACTGCTCAAATCCACATGCCGCTCCTGCGGACGGATACTGCTTCCCGAAGATGAATGCAAAAAATATCATGCGGAATTGGAGAGGCTGCGCGCCAACAACCTGCCTTTCAAAAACCTGATTTACAAAATAAAGCAGAAGGCGATGAACACGCAGGTATGCCCCCACTGCGGCGAGAAACAGCTCAAGCTGGAGCTTGAGAAACCCACGTCTTTCTCAGAGATGTCTGAAAGCGGGTCTACGAAGCTGAACCCCAGCACGGTGAGAGCACGGCTCGAAAGAATACCTGACGAGGACCTCGTCCTTCTCGACATCAACCCGCAGACTTCACGGCCTGAGTGGATGGTGTTAACTGTACTGCCGGTTCCACCTGTCTATGTGAGGCCAAGCATAACTCTCGAATCTGGCTATAGGTCCGAGGACGACCTTACACACAAGCTCGTCGACATCCTAAGAGTTACGCAGAGGCTTCGCGAAAACATCCGCGCCGGCTCGCCTTCACCCGTCATAGAAGAGCTTTCAGACCTTCTCCAATACCATGTTACAACTTATTTCAACAACGAGGCTGTTGGCGTGGTTCCGGCCAAGCATAGGTCTGGCAGAATTTTGAAGACCTTGGCGCAGCGTCTTAAGGGTAAGGAGGGGAGGTTCAGGCTCAACCTCTCAGGTAAACGTGTTGACTTCTCGGCTAGGACGGTTATCTCACCCGACCCCAACATTCGCGTCAACGAGGTGGGTGTGCCTCTGGAGGTGGCTATGCAGCTCACGGTCGCCGAGAGAGTGACCGCCTGGAACCTTGAGAAGATGAGGATGCTTGTCCGCAACGGCTCCGACAAATACCCCGGAGCAAAATACATCATTAGGCCTGACGGTAAACGGGTTAGGCTCAAGTTTGTCGCAAACCTCGAAGAACTGGCGACAGCCCTCGAACCCGGCTATGTGGTGGAGAGACATCTACAGGATGGTGACATAGTTCTTTTCAACCGGCAGCCGTCTCTGCACAGGATGTCCATCATGGCTCATTATGTCCGCGTTCTCCCCTACAAGACACTCCGCCTCAACCCCGCTGTCTGCACACCATATAACGCTGACTTCGACGGTGACGAGATGAACCTACACGTGCCGCAGAGTGAGGAGGCACAGACAGAGGCCCGTGAACTGCTTGTCGTCGAAAACAACATAATCTCACCAAGATACGGGGCGCCAATCATCGGCGTAATCAGAGATTTCCTCACCTCACTCTACCTTTTGACACGTGACGAAACCAAGCTGACAAAATCCGAGTTAGCCATGTTGCTGGCGGCTATAAAATACAAGGGCCCAATTCCGCCGCCCGCGGTCAAAGACCCCGAGCCTATGTGGACAGGCAAACAGGTCTTCAGCCTACTGCTACCCAAAGACTTCAACCACATCACCAAATCCTCTTTCACAAACACAGAGGTGGTAGTCAAAAACGGGCAACTCATCTCAGGCGTAATAGACAAAGGCTCCGTAGGAGTCGAGAAAGCAAACAGCATACTTCACAGGCTAGCCCGCGACTACGGCCCCGATGTGGCCCGTCAGTTTCTCGACAACGTGGTGCGGCTGGCAAACACCTTCATAGAGTTGAAAGGCTTCTCTTTCGCCGTAGACGACCTTTACGTACCTGACCAGATTCACAGCGACATAGAGCAGATATTCAAGAAATCTGAAAACGAGTTCTCTAAGCTTCTTGCACAGTATCAGTCGGGCGAGGTGGAGATTCCGCCTGGAATGACGGCTGAACAGGCTTTTGAGGCAGATGTCCTCAAGATTCTGAGCGAGGCAAGAGACTCGGCTGGTAAACTTATCAGGTCTAGGATTTCGCAGAATAGCTCGGCCTTCATCATGGCTAAGACAGGTGCGAGAGGCACAATGCTTAACCTTGACCAGATGATAGCCGTCGTGGGGCAGCAGTCTGTCAGAAGAGAACGTGTCCACAGAGGCTACCGCAGACGTGTGCTCAGCTTCTTCAAGCAAGATGACCTTTCTCCAAGGGCGCGGGGATTTGTCTACAACTCCTTCGTCTCAGGCCTTGACCCGCTTGAGTTCTTTTTCCACGCCGTAGGTGGACGCGACGGGCTTGTCGACACAGCTGTTAGAACCCAGCAGAGCGGATACATGCAGCGTCGTCTCATAAACGCCTTGGAGTCACTCTACATAGACTACGACGGCACGGTGAGAACAGCTGACGAGGGAAGAATTATACAGTTTGCCTACGGAGAGGATGGCGTCGACCCAGCGAAGTCAGACCACGGAAAAGCCGTGACAGTCTCTAACATAGTCAACTCTGTCCTCGCCACAACACCATCCGGAAAACCAGCCACCCAAGAATACATCGAGCAAAAGCTACAACAGGCAAGCCAGAGACTCAATAAGAAAATCTTAGAGGAGCTTCGTGCCGAGCTAGGGAAAACAAATCCGCCTCGAGAGGCGGTTGACAAAATCGTGGAGGAGGTCGTCTCAAAGTATAACGCCTCGCTTGCCGAGCCTGGGGATGCGGTCGGCGTTGTGACCGCACAGTCCATAGGGGAGCCGGGAACACAGCTAACGCTGCGAACCTTCCACTTCGCGGGAGTCGGTGAACAGAGCATTCTCAAGGGGCTGCCGCGTCTCATAGAGATTGTTGACGCGCGTCGGACACCGACTACACCAATCATGTACATACCGTTGACACCCGAGTACGCGTCCAACCTCGCCAAGGCGAGAAAGCTCGCCAAACAGATACAGCACACAACCATCGGCGACCTGATTTCCGAGATGCTTGTCAACTATAAGCGGGGAACGCTTGAGGTTCAGCTCGACGCCAAAAGCCTCGAAGAACATGGTGTGACTAAGAGAGACATCGAGAAAGCGTTGAAAGGTGTTGAAGCGGAGTATGATGAAGAGAAGCGTGTTATATCGGTTAAGCTGGATGAAGAAGGCTTGATGGACATAGCAAGAGTCAGGGAGAGAATTTCATCCATCAAGGTGAAGGGGATACGGCGCATCAAGAAAGCAACAGTCTTCAAGGAAAAGGATGAATACGTCATCAGAACAGAAGGCTCCAATCTAAGGGAGGTGATGGAGGTGCCTGGCGTGGACTGGAGAAGAGTAAAGACCAACGACATCTACGAAATAGCCGAAGTCTTCGGCATCGAAGCCGCCCGCAACGCCATAGTAGAGGAGGCTAAGGCTGTTCTCGAGGACCAGGGCCTCGACGTCGACATCAGACACCTTCTCCTCTTGGCCGACATGATGACCGTCAGCGGCAGCGTCAAGCAGATAGGTAGACACGGTGTCGTGAAGCTGAAGAGCAGCGTGTTGGCGAGGGCCGCCTATGAGATTAGTGTCCAAACCCTGTTGGAAGCAGCTGCACGGGGAGAGGTGGATAGCCTGAAGGGAAACGTCGAGAGAATTCTTATTGGACGGGAGATACAGGTTGGAACCGGTATGGTGACGCTGCTGATGAGCCACGAGAAAGGTGAGTAGAAATGGATTTGAGACAGTCGCTGCAGGTAATCACGCGGACGGGTTCTCTCGTCGTCGGCTTCCGAGAAACCATGCGCAAAGTTTTGCAGAGGAAAGCGGTCGCTGTAGTGGCATCAGCACACTCCAGCCCCCAGCTCCTCGCAAGACTACAAGTCGTCGCAAAAGCCTTAGATGTGCCTGTTATTGTTACGGAGCTGACGCCCTCGGAGCTGGGTCTTGCTCTGCGGAAACCCTTCTCAACCTCTTTCATAGCAGTCGTCGACGCCGGCAGCTCGGACATCCTCGACCACGTGCGGAGTGAAACCGCTTGGGCGAAGGAGTAAAGCTCACAGAAAAAGAAATCAAATACATTCAGATGTTTGAAGCCATAACCGGCGCGGCTGTTGTCGACTGCGTCGATGACGAGGATATCATAACTTTTGTGGTGAGGCAGGGGGATTTGAAAAAAGCGTTGATAAGACGCGGCGCCAAGATAAAGGAGCTAGTCCGCATATTCAGGAAGCGCATCAAAGTCATCGAATATTCTACAGACGCTTCGGTTTTCATAAAGAACCTGCTCTACCCGGCGGAGGTCATCGAACCTGTTAGAGTAGCTGAGAAACCCGACGGCAAAAAAATCGTGGTGGTGAGCGTCAACCCACGAGACAAAGGTGTAGCCATCGGAAAAGACGGAAAAAACATCAACTTAGCCCGCCTCCTCGTCAAACGACACTTCAACATAGACCACGTAACCATCCAGTAAACTGGATGTCTATAAATCCTACAGCACGAATGAGGAATTTATGAAGCTTCTCCGCAACCTACTCGCGGCCACCACATTCATCGGCGTAGTTTTTGTCGCGACGGCGTGGCGGATTGTTCCTCCATGGCTTCTGATCATGCTTCTCATAGGGTTCGGCGGGTTTGTCGCCGCGACGGTGCTGGCTTTTCTCGGAAAGCAGTTGGGCTACTGGCTTGGAATGGTTCTGGCCGTCACCGTATTGGCTGTTTCTCTTCCAGCCCCAGCTCACATATTTTTCCTAACATCGGGCCGAGTGCTCGAGTCAGGTATTTTCCTCGTCGGCAACCTGCTGCAAATCATCTATCTCGCAGCCTTCATCCGCTATATTCTTCTTCGAAGACGACTTTCTCGAGGCCTTTCACAGCCTCCTTAAACTCCCTGGCCAACGCACGTTTGGCCAGCTGTATACCGGGTGCGAGGAAAGCCTCTTCAGGGATTCTGACGCGTAGAAGAGGCGGCGAGAGGCTGACCTCAAACTTCTCCACCGGGACGTCGGGAAAATGCATGTGAATCAGGTTTTTGACCTTTTCAAGGTCATCGGTTAGAATCGACTTTACCTCGAGGTCGCAGACAAGTGTTTTTCCCGCGAGATAGTGGTTGAAGTCCACTTGGACGCGGCCTGAGCCAACAGCTCTGATGACGCCCTGCCTACCATCTACGCTAACTATCGCACCGACTCTCGGCGGCGTGTCAGAGTCCTTAAACCTCTTCAGCGGAATCGTCTTCACGTTTGCGGGGTCGCGTTGTCCAAAGGCTTTCTCGGGCGCAATTTCGAACGACTTCTTCTCCGAGGGCTTAAGCCCAATCATTTCGTCTTCGATGGCTTTGAGCAGAAATCCCTTCCCAACAATCACAAGCTTCGGTTCATAGACTTTCGAGGCGTCTCGGACACCTGCTTTCACAGCCTCCTCCTCAACAGTCGTGTCCACGAGCTCGCCTGTCTCCTTGACCCGTATCGTGTAATCGACCAAGACATAGGAGCTGGGTTCGACGACCAGCTGCTGCCCCTCTGAAGACTTTTCCTCCGCCATCCCATTCAACACCTCAACCGTTTTATTTAAACACAAGCAGCACCTCACATTATTTCGATGATGTTGTGTGAGGGTTTTCTGACGTGGGAAGGTTTTTAAGGTGCTTCCAGCTTTTCATCAACGTCTGTAAAATCTCAAGGTGCTGATTTTGTATCCGGTTGATAAGCCTAAGGCCTTGACGACTGGGACAACCACCGTCGGCATGGTGGTGAAGGATGCGGTAGTGGTGGCCACAGACACCCGTGTAACATCGGGTTTCTTCGTAGCCCATAGAAGAGGCAAAAAGGTTTTCCCCCTCGCCCCGCATGTGGCCATCACCATCGCCGGCCGCGTGGCCGACGCCCAAACCCTAATCGACCTGATTAAGGCAAACATCAACTACTACCAGATTATGAGGGGGCAGACCATGTCGCTTCCCGCGGTCGCGCGTCTAACCTCAAGCCTCATGTTCAGCTCACGCTACTTCCCCTTCTACGCACAGCTCATCCTCGCAGGCGTAGACAACGAGGGGCCGCATCTCTACAACCTCGACCCCTTCGGCTCAGTCACCGAGGAGAAACTCATCGCCACGGGCTCGGGAAGCCCAGTCGCCTACGGTGTCCTCGAGCCAAACTACCGCGAAGACATGGACTTCAACTCAGCGGTTGAGCTGGCGTTTCAAGCTGTTTCGGCGGCGATAAGACGTGATGCGGGAAGCGGGGACAGCGTTGATGTTGCCTATGTTTTGAAGGATAAGGGTTATGGGGAGCTTTCGGTCGAGGAGAAAGCACCCCTCTACAAGAAATACTTCAACTATCTTCCAATAACATAGTGTGAGGGAATTGGCTTCGGTTGAAAGGGTTCGGACGGAGCTGCTACGGTACTTCTCGTCTCTTGAGACCCGGGAGCAGCCGGTATCGAGGATTGAGTATGAGGGCCCGCGGATAGCTGTCTACACCAGCAGCAGAGAAGTTTTCCGGGAGAGGGACAAAATTGCGAGGGAGCTCGTGACACTAATCAAGAAGAGGGTGGTGATAAGGCCCGATGTTGGGCTGAGGAGGCCGCGGGAGGAGGCTGAGGAGATAATCAAGCGGGTGCTGGGAAACGGTTTCCGTCTAATCTTCGACGAGCCGCTGGGTGAAATAGTTGTCGAGTCAAGCGACCCACGCATAACAAACATCGACCGCACAGAAGTGCTGAACCAGCTAATCGAGGAGACTGGCTGGGTCATCCGGATAAACCGTGACCCTCTCATGTCGTCGAAAACCATCGAACGTATCAAGCGCTACCTTTACTGGGACACCGAGGAGAAGCTTGACATACTCAGGAGAGTGGGTGAACGTGTTTTCAGAACCATGACCTTCGAGTCAAGAGATGTGAGGATAACTGTGCTGGGTGCGGGGCGGCAGGTTGGCAGGTCGTGTATACTCATCCAGACAAGCGAATCCACCGTGATGCTTGACTGCGGCCTCTCCGCGGGCGCCACATCAAGCCTCAGCTTTTATCCACGATTCGACGCCATCCCCAACCTCGTCGAAGAGCTTGACGCAGTAGTGCTCTCCCACGCCCACCTCGACCACGTCGGCCTCGTCCCCTACCTCTTCAAATACGGCTACAGAGGCCCCGTCTACGCCGTTGAGCCAACTCTCCCGCTGATGGCCCTCGAGGTAACCGATTACGTCTCAGTCGCGGGAAAAGAAGGCACCTTCGCACCCTACGGCGAATCCGACATAAGACTCGCTCTCCAGCACAGCTTCCCCCTCAAATACGGCGTCGTAACAAACATCACCCCCGACATCCGCCTAATCTTCTACAACGCAGGCCACATCCTCGGAAGTTCAGCAATTCATCTCCACATAGGCGAAGGGCTTCACAACATCGTCTACACAGGTGACTTCAAGTATGAGAGGTCGACGGCCCTCGACCCATGTGTTTCAAAGTTTCCACGCGTAGAGACACTAATAATGGAGAGCACCTACGGAGCCACCCCCGTCCCATACACGCTTGAGCAGAGCGAGACACTTCTCGCCGAGAAGATAACCGCGACCATCAACCGCGGAGGCAAGGTCATCATACCCGTGCCCGCTATCGGCAGGGCCCAGGAAATCATGCTCGTCCTCAACAAGCTCTTCTCGGAGAAAAAGCTCGTCGAAACCCCTGTTTTCCTCGACGGCCTCGTGATTGAGGCGACGGCCATTCACACAGGGTTCCCCGACTACTTCACCGCAGAACTGCAGCAAAGACTCCGCGAAGGCGAAAACATCTTCCTCTCGGAATACTTTACACCCGTCAAAGGAGAGTCTCAGAGGCAGGAGATTCTCGAGATGCGTGAGCCGATGGTTGTTATCTCGACGTCGGGCATGCTTGAGGGAGGGCCTGTGCTCAAATACCTGAAAGCATTCGGAGGAGATGAGAACAATCTGCTGCTGTTTGTGAGCTATCAGGTTGAGGGGACGCTGGGCAGGACTTTGTTGAAGGGTGTGCGGGAGGTGTTGCTGAGGAACGGTGAAGGGAGGCCTGAGGTGTTGAACGTGAAGATGCAGGTGGAGAAGGTTGATGGCTTCTCGGGCCACAGCAGCAGGCAGCAGCTGATAAACTATGTGAAGAGAATAATGCCCAAGCCTCGTAACATCATCCTCGTCCACGGCGAGGAGAACGCCGTCGAAAGCCTCGCAACAGCCCTCACACGGATAACTCCGGCCAGCATCTTCACCCCCCACAACCTCGAGACAATAGTCCCCGTCACATAATCCATATAAGCGACTCAGCATACATGATGAGACGACCTTGTCGTCAGACGTCTCCCTTAAAATTCTCTCAAAAAGCGTCGGCTCCACAGTCTTGGTGAGGCTACGCAACGGCAAAGTGCTTCGCGGATTGCTCAAAGGATACGACCAGCACATGAACATCGTCCTCGAAGACACCGACGAACTCGTCGACGAAAACACTCATAACAAGCTGGGAACAATAGTCGTAAGAGGCGACAGCATAGTTATGATTTCCCCGCCCTGAAACATCAAGCTATTAATCATGGCTTTGTGAAGGTTGGTGGGATAGAGGATGGTTAAGGGAACACCTTCGATGGGCAAATACAACAAGCCCCAGCACATACGCTGCAGAAGATGTGGACACCGAAGCTTCCACAAGTCAAAAAAGAGATGCGCTTACTGCGGATATCCTTCACCCAAGTGGAGGAGCTACAACTGGCTAAACCCCAAAAAACGCTGACAACAGCCATAAAAACATCCAAAACAATAATTCAACCAGGCGGGGGTAGCCAAGTCTGGTCAAAGAGGCCCCGGCACATCATCCAAAAGAAGGGGCCGTGAAAGCGGCGGGCTTAAGATCACATGAGTGGAAACCCGCTCCCGAAGGGGTTCGTGGGTTCGAATCCCACCCCCCGCATATACAATCTAGAGGATGGAGGTGTTTTACATCGCTCTCTTGGTTGTGGGCGCGTCTCTTATGCGGGGGTCGACACGCATGTTCACAGAGTAATTATGGAGGCTTAATCAGCATCTGTAGCCGGTATGAGCATAGTTTTTGAGTGCCGTGATTTCGAGGGAAGGCGTGTTATACTATGGCTGAACAGCTGGAGACATATCCTGGCCAAGAGGCCATGGGTTTACGAGCATCGAGCTAAGATTATTGAGGCTGTGGAGAAACCGGACATGGTATTAGAAGGCAAACTGGGGGAGCTATTAGCAGTTAAATGGTTCAAAGGTCTTCTTGATGGAGTTTACTTGGTGGTGGTTTATAGAACCCTGAATGGGGAAGGATTTATTATCACCGCTTATCCGACTAAGAAGATGGAGAGGCTTAGGAATAGGAGGAGGTTGGTTTGGAAGAGGCCTTGAGAAGATTAAAGGTTTCGGGCGCATACATCCATTACGATGAGGAAGGGGACGTTCTATATGTTCACTTCGGAGACCGCGAAGCCTTAGAAGGAGTAGAGATAGGAGAGGGCCTCATAGTGGACCTGGATAAGGATGGGGAACCTGCTGGATTAACGATAACATCGTTCAAAACAAGGCTGTCGTTATCGAAGCGGAGTTAAAATCCTCAACCGCTACAAGCTCGAACAGAACTATCATCGCCGTGTTTTTCGCCGAGCTCACATGTGTTCATTTTTGCTAGCTCTGTATTCTGGATAAATAGGATGTCACGTGTTTACATCGTTCCTTTGGTTGTGGGCGCGTCTCTTATGCGGGGTTCATGCTCGATTGCTTGTTTAATGGCTTGGGCGAGTGCTTTGAAGGCGGCTTCTACTTTGTGGTGGTCGTCCATGCCTGATAGGACGCGGATGTGGATTGTTGCGTTCATGGAGGTTGTGAAGCTTTCGAGGAAGTGGGTGATCTCCGAGACGGGGATGTCCTCAACGATGTCCAACACGGTTTTGAGCTTGATGACTGGTTTGGGTCTTTTGACGAGGTCGACGGCTGCGAGGGCGAGGGCCTCATCCATGGGAACTATGGCGTAGCCGAAGCGTTTGATGCCTATGCGGTCGCCCAAAGCTTTGTCAAAAGCCTGTCCAAGCACGATGGCCGTGTCCTCGACAACGTGATGCCTCATGTCGCCCTCCGCGTGAACGGTGATGTCTATGAGGCTGTGCTTGGCCAGGGTTGTTATCATGTGGTCGAGGAACTTGTAGCCTGTGGATGCTCTGCAGACTCCTGTGCCGTCGAGAGCTACCTCTGCGGAAATACGTGTCTCCCTTGTTTCTCTAAATGCTTTTCCTGCTCTGGTCATTTCCTGTCTGGGCTCCCTGTGTTGTCATGATTTCTTCTAGTGGGAGGATGAGGTTGGGCTCGTGGACGACGAGTCCTTGGGCGAGTTTGCGGAGGGTTGGGAGGATTTTGAGGAACTCGTTTTTGGGGATGACGGTGTTGATGGCGTACCAGCCTTTGTTGGAGAGCTGGCTGATGGTCGGGCTTTTCAAAGCAGGGAGAGAAGTGAGAAGCTTCTCCAAATTCTCCTCATGAACGTTTACGAAGATGTGGAGCTTTTTCCCGCTCTCCACCACTCCCTTCAACAGTGTCAAGATGTCGAGGATTTTCTCGCGTTTGACGGGGTCGTTGAATGATTGTTTGTTGGCTACGAGGGTTGCGGTTGACTCGGTTATGGTCTCTATGGGTGTGAGGTTGTTCTGCTCGAGGGTAATGCCTGTCGCCGACGCGTCGACTATTATGTCAGCCTCCTCGGGCGGCTTAGCCTCCGTGGCTCCGAAGCTGAGATAAACCCTCACCATGTTGTTCTCACCCTTTCTCCACCACGGCGTGATTATCATGGGCTGCTGGTCGCCGTAGATTTTTCTGTAGACAGGTTTTGAGGCTATGTATGAGGCGGCTGTGTTGAGGTATTCGGTTGATATTTTGAGCGGTTTCCCGGCCCGCGCGTATTCCTCGATGTATTGGTCGAGGGTTTTATGGGGTGAGTTTTTCGGTGCCGCGATTACGAGTTTGACATAGCCGTATTCGAGGTCGAGAAGCTGAAGAACGTCTGCACCTGTCTCCCGCACCCAGTCAACACCCGTTATCCCGATGTCATATGCGCCGCCTGCGACAAAGACCGGTATCTCTTGTGGCCGGAGTATCTTGACCTCGATGTCTCTGTCGTCGACGACGGGTCTGTATGTGCGCTCCGCTCCCCGTAGTCTCAGCATGGCCTTGGCGAGAAACTCCTGCGTAGCCGCTTCGAGAGAACCTTTCGGGACTGCGAACTTGATGATTGGCAAGCGTCTTCACGTCTCCTATGCCTGTTTATAGGTTTGCGTGTGAAGGTTTTTATCTGGTGCATGTGCTGTCGTGGGGTTGAGGGCGCTGGTTCTCCACTACGGTGTCGGCAACGTTTTCAGCGTCTCCCATGCCCTTAAACGGCTGGGGGTTGAAGTGATTGTCTCCGAGAAGATTGTCAAAGATGTTGACTGCATGGTTTTGCCTGGTGTGGGAAGCTTCTCGGCCGCGGCTGAAAGAATTGCGCCCATGAGGGATGAGATTGTGGATATGGTTAGGGGAGGCGTCCCCACTCTCGGAATCTGCCTCGGTATGCAGTTGTTTTTTGAGGAGAGTGAGGAGGGGCCTGGACGGGGGCTCGGCGTCTTCGGCGGCAAAGTCGTCATGCTTCCACCGTCTGTGAAAAGGCCTCACATGGGATGGAGCATGCTACATGTGAAGCGCGAATCACCGCTGCTCGAGAACGTGGACAACACATGGGTCTACTTCAACCACAGCTACCATCCACGGCCATCCAATCCTCAGCTGGTCCTCGCCGAAGCAAACCACGGAATAGACTTCCCCGCGGTGGTGGGGTTCGGAACAGTGTATGGAACACAGTTTCATCCCGAGAAAAGCTCTGTAGCAGGTGAGAAAATACTGAGGAACTTCATCAAAATTGTTAGGGGCTGAGTTTTCGGTAGAAGCATGTTTTGTTGCCTGTGTGGCATGCGGGGCCCGTTGGCTTGACGATGTAGAGAACAGTGTCTCCGTCGCAGTCAACCCGCACCTCGACAACATGCATTATGTTCCCGCTCTCTTCACCCTTCTTCCACAGCCGTTGCCGGCTTCTGCTCCAGAAATGCGCAAACCCTGTCTCAAACGTTAGGCGAAGGGCCTCGGCGTTGGCGTAAGCCACCATCAAAACCTCCCTCGTATCCACATCCTGCACAACAACCGGCACAAGCCCGCCGCCGTCAAACTTCACATCACCTATGTTCAAAGCCTCACCTCCACACCACGCTCCCTTAGAAACCTCTTAACATCAGCCACCGTGTATACACCGAAGTGGAAAATAGAGGCGGCGAGGGCCGCGTCCGCACCAGCTTCGTCAAAAACTCTGTAAATGTGCTCGGGTGAGCCTGCGCCGCCGCTCGCTATCACCGGGACATCAACGGCTTCGACAACCTTTCTCGTCAACTCTATGTCGTAGCCCTTCTCGGTCCCATCCATGTCGATGCTTGTCAAAAGTATCTCGCCCGCTCCAAGCTCCGCCGCCCTCCTCGCCCACTCGACAGCGTCCAACCCTGTCGGGGATGTGCCGCCGTAGATGTATACCTCGTATCCGCTCAGCATCTTGTGGCTACGTTTCGCGTCGATGGCGACGACCACGCACTGGGCGCCATAGGTCTCGGAGAGTCTTTTGACGAGTGTGTTGTCTTTGACGGCTGCCGTGTTTATGGAGACTTTGTCGGCTCCGTTGCGGAGGACTGTGTCTGCGTCTGACATGGTTCTGATGCCGCCGCCCACTGTGAAAGGGATGTTTATCACCTCGGCCACGTTTCTCACCACGTTGACCAATATGTCGCGGTTCTGCCGCGAGGCAGATATGTCGAGGAAGACAAGCTCGTCAGCTCCCTGCTCTGAATAATTTGCCGCCAGTTGTGCGGGGTCTCCTGCTTCCCTGAGGTCCACAAACCTTCGGCCTTTCACCACCCTGCCGTTGTCGACGTCGAGGCATGGAATTATCCGTTTAGCCACCAACTCCAGCTCAAAACCTGTCTAACGATGCTTTAAAGCATGCACGGCCTCTCTCAGGCTTAGGCGGCCCTCGTAAAGCGCTTTGCCT
>CALHAG010000023.1 GCA_937934305.1 Candidatus Caldarchaeum subterraneum | reverse complement strand
TTAAAATCTCTTTGACCTTCTCGAGAGCAACTTCTTCATTAGGTGTCAGCGGCTCCTCAACCACATGGTAGATAGGCTCCGCAACAGCTCCCGGTGGGGCTGCTATCACAACTTGTCCGATTCCCTCCTTTACATAATAGCTGTCGAGTACAACGTACTCGGGTTTTGGCGGGGAACGGATTATCCCTGACCACTGTGAAACAATTTTCTTCTCTTTCTGCTTAGCCACTTCTCGTCTCACCACTAATTTTTCTAGAGTTTGAAAACAGCGTCAACGCGACTTGTTCTGGGTCTCTGGACAAAATCGAGTCCAGGTAGTAAATATTAAACATCTCTACAAGTCTTTTCGCCTCCTCGTGAAGCGGGAAATAGCTCAGCAAGAACAAGTCGGCATCGAGAACATCGAGCTTTATGGTCATGATTTTCATGATGTTGTTCACCTGTTCTTCTTTTCTATCGGTCTTAAGGAAGATGAGCAGAACTTTTGTCTGATCATTCCTTCTAAACATTAGGTCTACACGGTGGGGCAGGTTTGAAGCTCCCACGATTTTGGCATTCCTTTCTACAGCGAAGCCGAAAGACCTTATCTTATCTGCTATTAACTTGATTGGTTTATTGGATTCCAGTGTTTTTGATAACTTGTCCACGTTCACTACGTATTTGTAGAAGGTTTTCAGCTCGAGAGCATTATAGTCAAACTGTGTTCCGCATGTGACGCATTTGAATGTCACGTATGGCTCGTTGTTGACCTCGTTACACTGATAACACATGAACAGGCTTGAGTGTACCTTGGCTACATCATGAGACACCCCGGATTCCATTCCCTCGTGAGCTATTGTAACCTCAGACCCGCAGCGTGGACACATGTACCGCGTTCCTTCGAGAAACCTTTCCTCAGGCCCAAGAAAGCCGCATGACTCATGCTGCAGTATTCTTTGCCGGCTTATGTTAGGCGATTTACATGATTTACAGCTAATGTTAAACATGACATCGCAGCTAAAACATTGGGGGCACGCAATTCTCTTGAAACCAATACCCCCTATTTTGATAATGCCTTTTTCCGCAAGCCTCTTGAGAATCATTGTCAACCTCGTCGTGTCGACGTCTATTTCATCCTGTAACACTGGGTAGAATCCACCGTCCGCTGTAGCTGATTGGAGCGGGGTTATTTCGGTTATTTTTTTCTGGTCGACAAAGTCTAGGATAAAATCTTCGAGGTCTTCGCTATCAATTTGTTTCGAAGTGTAAGTTATTTCCTGCTCCGAGTAAGTGTATTGGCTAGGGGTTGCGCCACCTGACACGGGTTCGACCGTCAAGTAAGTCAGGGCACTTGCAGGCTCTTGACTAGGAGATGGTTGGGGCGCGGCAGAGGGCTCAGGACTTGCTGAGGTATTTGCGGGGACTTGTGGGACGATGGTTTCCTGGACAGGCACTACCTCAACCTGCTCAACCGTTTCAGCAACTTTCCTTCTGCGAAGAGTTGTCAACAAACTGATTGCAATCGGTGGTGCAACGAAAGGAACAGCACCGATTACCCAGAGTTCTAGAGCCCAGAAAATGCCCACCAAAGTTTGTAAAATATATGCGGCGAAGAATCCGAGAACAGCCGCGACTATCATGATTGGCCAATACACTACATCGAGCAGCCGATAATGTATGAAGGTGTAAATCGCCGACAGGAGCAGTCCACCTACCACGAAGGCCAGGGATAAATTCATTGGAAACGTTCGCATCAGGATAGGGAATAAGAAGGATGCGGCTGCGAACCAGAGTGCGAACACTATCCCAACGATTGATGCAGCCGCAATTACAGTCCCCATTTGTTTCAAACCATTCTGTAATATTGTGGTTGTTAGATGCTTAAATCCTTTTCATACTATAAGCCGGCTACGAGATTTTCCTGCGTTTTATTCTTTTTTCCAGGGTCTGTAGTTTCGGAGAATGCCTCTCCAGCCGCTTTCTTTTAGGGTTTTAAGGAGTTTTTCCCAATCAGTCCTTAGCAGTATCACGGTTATAATAATCATGGCCAATGTAGCCAAGACTGTTGAAAGCCAGCTGACATCTCCCAGAAGAAGTTTTGTGTATTCGAAGTAGGTTCTGCCGAGGAGGGCGACTAGGATGGCCAATAAGATTTTACCCGCGGTGTTGGCTAGGAGAAATCTCCAGAAACTCAGCTTAACCATTCCAGCGGGTATGATGTAGACGTCGTCAGGCAGAGGTGTTAATGCGAAGATGAAGACGCCGATGTCTCCGTATTTGCCGATGACCTCTCTAAGGGTGTCCATGCTTTTCTTTTTCTCGGCGCTGAGTAAACGATATCCAAGCCTTCCGATGATGTATGAAGTTATTTTGCCGATTGACCCGCCTATGCCGGCTGCGAAACCGAGGATGAAAGGATTCACTGTGTCACTGAGCAGAACCACCACGATGAGGTAGGGGACGGGTACGAAGGGGAGTATGCTTCCCAGCAGTGAGACCGCGAAAACGCCTAACGGTCCATAGGTGACCGCGATTGTTTCGAGCCAGTTCTCCAAATCCTTATCACATCGTCTCCATGGCCTCTGTAATCAGCTTTTCACCGAGCTGCCTAAGCATTTCAAGTGACTCAGCATTTTTTGCCTCGATGGACATTTTTATCTGCGGCATCGTGTTAGACGCCCTGATGAGTATCCAGCCGTTCTCGACGTATGCCTTGACCCCGTCCAAGTTATTGGTCTTGAAACCAAGCTTTGAAAGCCGTTCGGAAATTTTTTCTATAACTGCGAACTTTTTCTCGTCGGGGCATTCGTAGACAAGTATGGGTGTTGTAGGGTATTTCGGTATTTCGTCGACATGTTTTGACAAAGGTGTTTTTGTTCGGTGAAGCAGTGTAGCCATCTTAAGGGCTGCGTATATTGCGTCATCGTCTCCTTCCAGTTCGCCGAAGTAGAGGTGGTTGCTTTTTTCGCCTCCCATGACTGCTCCGAGCTCCCTAACTTTTCTGTGCAGGAAGGCTCGGCCCACTTTCCACTCCATGGGTGTGAAGCCAAGTTTTTCAGCCATCTCCTTCAACGCAGTTGAGGAGTTTACGTCATAGACTATTATGCCTTTTTTGTCGAGGGTTTTCAAAAGCACTGCCATTGCTATGTCGCCTTGGAGAACTCTGCCTCTATCGTCGACAAAGACGGCTCTGTCCGCGTCACCGTCGAAGGCCACACCGAAATCCAGTTTTTCATCTATCACGGCTTTTTTAAGCTCGGCTATGTTTTCCTCGGTTGGTTCAGGCATGTGTCCTCTAAAGTAGCCGTCGGGGTTGTTGTTCAGCTGCTTCAAAGTTATCCCAAGTTTTTCGCAGATTTGTGGAAAACATAGGGATGCGGAGCCGTCGCTGAAATCCGCAGCCATCCTCAATCCATTCATTGGGTAGAAACTTGAGACGATGTGCTGGATGTAGACACTCTGAAAATCCACTTTCTCGACAAAGCCTTTTTCTTTCGCAGGCGAGCCCAAGTCGCCGTCGATAATCATGTCCCTTACTTTTTCCATGCCAGCTCCTTGGGAAACTGTTTCACCGTTTCCGAGAAACATTTTGAAGCCGTTCCACTCTGGAGGGTTATGGCTGGCTGTTACCATGACTCCTCCTCCTGCTCTGTAGAACCTGCCTCCGAAATAGCATGCGGGAGTCGTGCAGACTCCGAGGTTTAACACATCATGGCCTGCATCAGTCAATCCGTCACACAGTGCTTTGACAAGTGATTCACCGCTTCTCCTAACATCCCGACCGACCACAACCTTCCCAGTAACAATTTTGCCGAAAGCCCGGCCAACGCTGTAAGCGAGACTCTCATCCAGGTCAACACCGTAGACTCCGCGGATGTCATAGGCCCTGAAGATATGAGGCGAAACTTTCACAGCTCCCATCTCTTCGCCACCACCTCGTCATCAAGCCAAGTTACACGTAGGCCCGCCCACGAAACACCGTACCGCTTATTTACTCCGACTAGAAATCTCGTAAAAAGCTCTCCGTATCGCGAGTTTTTCAATGGACCGCCGTCCACGGGCCGGAGGCCCTCGACGAGTTTTAATAGGTTGGCTACCTTCTTCTTGGCGTCTCGGTCGTCTCCGAAAATGAAGGTGTCGGAGTTGACTGGTTTGGATATGTCGGAGAGTAGGGATGCGCTTACTGTATGAAGCGCTGAGACTACCTTGGCACCCGGCTGCAGGTTCTCGGCAAGCATCTCCGCCGCACACACATCCTCGACAAAAGGCACTACGCAGGAGACGCCCACCGTCGATTGCTGGAGAAACGGCGCCACTTCTCTAGCTATTTCCACGAGGCCTTCATAAGGCACGCTGAAGAAAATAACCTCGACGTCTTTCGCAGCATCTCTGTTGACAGCGCCATGCACATTGTCTCTACCCACTAGTGTCCTTATTTTCTCCGCAGCCTCAACAGCACGTTCAAGCTTTCGAGAACCGATAACAACATCTACACCGGCTTTGGCAAGACGTGCAGCCAGCCCAAACCCCAAGTCACCCGTGCCACCCAACACCGCAGCCATCAACACCGCTCAACATCCCTAAATACATCCCGTTATTATACTCCCTCCAATCGCTTTGAAACAGATTATAACTTAAAAATCGCCAAACCATTTCTCTTGACATGGACGAGACAATCCTCGCTGTTGCCATACTCTTCATAATCATGGGGGTTGCGGGGATTTTCATACCGTCTATGGGGATAAGCGAGACTATGAGGCCTCTCGCGGAGTTTTCAGGATTCCTGCTTGCTCTAGGGATTGTAATGCTGCCCATCGGCTTGTTCCGAGGCGGCTTACCTGTCTTGACGGGAGGAAAAGTCTACGCTCTAAGCTTCCTAGGCATAGGCCTTGTCTCCTTCGTTCTGGTTTCGGCGGCACTACAAATAGGTCCCTTCATGAAGATTGAAGAAATTGGCTTGACAGGCCCCACGCCGTTCAACGTAACAATAGTAATATTGCCGGGCTCCTTCGACCCAACTGCGACAGAGACATATTCACCGGCGAATGTGAAGGTTTTGGCCGGCTACAACAGCACCGTCATATGGGTAAACGGTGAGCAGGTGAACGTAGCACACACTGTTACCTCTGACCAAGGGCTTTTCGACTCGGGATTATTTGGTCCAAAAGAGACTTGGGTCTTCACTTTCGGCAGAGCAGGCATATATCCCTATCACTGCACACCTCATCCATGGATGCAGGGAATTGTCACAGTCGAAGAAGGGCCGTTACCTGAGTCAACATCCGGATAAAACTCTGCCCAGTAGATAATTTTTCTCTACATCAACGACCTCGGCCTCAACAAACTTGCCCAAAGACTCACGCGGAGCATCCAGGACAATGGGGCGGTAGGCAAAGTTTCTGCCAACCATCTTTCCTCTCCTGCCGACTTCGTCGATCAATACTTCTCCAACCCATCCGAGCCAGTGCTCGTTGCTTTCAAGCTGGATTCTGGCCAGTAGGTCGTTAAGCTCTGATACTCGGCGGGACACGAGGTTGGGTGGAAGTGGTTTGAGACCTTCCCCCGGTGTTCCAGGCCGTGGAAAATATCTCGAAACGTTCACGACCGCTGGTCGGGTTTTTTCAACAAGCCTAAGGGTCTGTTCAAAATCTTCATCGGTCTCGGTGGGGTATCCTATTATCAAGTCGGTGGAGACCGTTATGCTTGGGAACCATCTCCTGAAAGCCTCAACAACCTGGTAAAAGTGTTGGACGCTATGGCCCCTGTTCATGTCTTTCAACACCTTGTCGGAGCCTGACTGGACAGGTACGTGGATAAACTTGTAGATCTTCTCGCCTCTGTATGCTTTGACGAGTTTTTCGAGTATGGGTTTGAGGTAGATGGGGTTCATCATGCCGACACGTGTGTAAAACTTTCCTTCAACAGAGTTGACGGCCTCGATTAGCTCGGGTAAAAGATTACGCCCCGACTCCAGACCATAGCTACCCATGTCTTGGCTTGTCAGCCACACCTCCCGACATCCCTCGTCGACGGCTTTCCGCACCTCATCCACAACCGCGCGGACAGGATAGCTTTCATAGCCGGGCCTTGAGCGGGGAACTATGCAGAAGCTGCAGCGGCTCCACCTACATCCCTCCGAAACCGGAATAATAGCTACAACCGGGTTCTTCCTCACCCTCGGCAACCCCAGCTTCACGCCCGCACCATCGAAACCACGGCCCTCTATCGCCGCAGACACCTGTGTAATGCTGCGTGGCGGTAGCAACACAGCCTTCGGCGCCACCTGTCTAACCCTTTCAGCTTCTCCGGTTGCCATGCAGCCGGCCACTATCAGTCGTGGACCGAGGCTGGAGAATTTCTTAATCCGGTGAATCATCCGGTCTGCGGTGGGTTTCTTGACTGCGCAGGTCACGAGAACAACATAGTCGGCTTCATTGGGACGCTCCACCAAGCTATACCCCTGTCTCTGCAAAAGTCCGAGAGCTATTTCACCGTCGGCTTGGTTGGCCGAGCATCCATAGACCTCGGCGTAAACTTTCTGGGGCATGTCCCGTCGATGTGAGAAAGACTCTATCTATTAAGTCCGTTGCAAAGGCTTGATTACAGAAAGAACTTTTTCTCTAGCTAGTCGGGAGAGCGTGGCCAGTTCATCTACCGCCACATCGAAACCCATGTTCTCGACAAAAATTTTTCCCACGGTTTTTACAGCTTCGACTCTCTCCCATGGAAAAACAATCCACGCATCGGTCTCTTCAACGTAGTAGTCTGGTGTGTATCTGCTCCATGGTTTTTTCAAGAGGGTGGCTGTTGTAACTCTCTCTGGGTTACGTGGTTTGAGGATTTTCTCCACCGCGGCGTCGAGAGTTGAGCCTGTGTCGGCCACGTCATCCACCAATAGAACGTTCCTGCCATCAAGCCTGTCAAGCGCAAGGTCGTGGTAAATCTTCAACTCTGTTGACACGGTTCCCGTGTATGACCTGCAGCCTATTACATACACCTCCCTCACATCAAGAATGTCCGACAAAAAATCGGCCACAATCATGCCGCCTCTCAAAACCCCGATAATGGTGTCGACAGAACATCGCCCGTCCACGATCTTCTCAGCCAACGCATCTGCTCCAAGTTCCACATCTCTCCAGCTAAGAACAAGAAATTTTCTGCCGCCGACCGACTTTATCTCCATGTCTCAAAGATTGGGTGGACTTATATTAATTCATGCCCTCAATGGAAACACTATATAACGGATTTACCTAATTTGTGTTGATATGAGCGGTGGTGAGGCTTTTTTAAACAACGTGTTGTACATGCTTAAGAATGCTGCAGATTATCTGAACCTCGACTCAGGTATTCATGATGTCTTGAAGAAGCCTAAGAGGGTGGTGGTTGTTTCTGTGCCGGTGAAGATGGATGACGGGTCTTTGAGGGTTTTCACAGGGATTCGTGTGCAGCATAACAACGCAAGAGGTCCCTACAAAGGCGGCATACGATATTATCCCTCGGTCGATGTTGAAGAGGTTACAGCCCTAGCGATGTTGATGACTTTCAAATGCGCCGTCACAGACCTGCCCTACGGCGGGGCTAAGGGCGGTGTTGCATGCGACCCCAAGAACCTCTCTAAAAATGAGCTGGAAAAAATCACTAGACGATATACTGCGATGATATATGAAATTATTGGGCCTTATCTCGACATTCCCGGGCCCGATGTCTACACCGACGCCCAGACCATGGCTTGGATGGTGGATACCTACAGCATGATGAGAGGTGTTTTCACGCCGGAGGTTGCGACGGGGAAGCCAATCAGCCTATATGGAAGCCTCGGCAGACATGATGCAACATCGAGGGGAGCCGTATATATCATTAGAGAATACTTCAAAACAATCAACAAACCACTCAAAGATGCCAGGGTCGTCATACAGGGATACGGCAACGTGGGATACAACGCTGCCAAAATCCTCCATGAAGAGTATGGCGCAAAAATAGTCGCGGTAAGCGACTCGAAGGGAGGAATCTACGTGGCAGACGGCGCCCATCCCGACAAGATTTTGGAACACAAGCAGAAAACAGGCTCAGTCATCAACTTCCCAGGCTCAAAACTTCTCACAAATGAAGAGCTCCTCACAACACCCTGCGACATCCTAATCCCCGCGGCTCTCGAAAACAGTATAACAAAAGAGATAGCTGAAAAGGTTGAGGCGAAGCTGATTGTCGAAGGCGCCAACGGCCCAACAACATCTGAGGCTGACAAGATTTTGTTCGAGAGAAAAATACCGGTGATCCCCGACATCTTGTCCAACGCCGGCGGCGTGACTGTCAGCTACCTCGAGTGGGTGCAGAACCTAAAAAGAGAAACATTGACGCTTGAGGAGGTGCATGCAAAACTAGAGGCGAAGATGGTGAAAGGGTTCCACGACGTGATGAACACCTCCAAAAAATATGAGACACCGCTTCGACTGGGAGCATTAATATTTGCGGTGGACAGGGTAGCGGAAGCAATAAATTACCTCGGCATCTGGCCCTAAGCAAGATGGAGCCGTGGTCGACAGCGATAGTCTCTCTCACACTACTCTACTCCTCTTATCTTGACATCAGGAAAAGAGAGGTCGATGACATCGTCTGGATATTCCCATCTATACTCGGTCTCTTGCTCAACATATACACAGTTTATGTTCTTGGGCTTGATTATCTGGCGAGATATGGGGCTGCTGTTCTTGTCTCCGCCGGTGTAGGATTCGCTCTCTACTACGCGGGTTTGTATGGAGGTGCTGACGCCAAGGCTCTTGTCACCATAGCCCTGGTTCAGCCCTTTTCATACACCGGTCTTCAGCTTCATGGAGTAACCGCGTTGACGGTTCTCACAAACGGCATGATATTCTCACTTAGCCTCCCGCTGTTCTTCGCGGCTTTCAACAGCTATAGGCTCTTACGTGGTGAAAAAATTTTCTCAGGCTTCGACGGTGAGAAGGGTTTGAGAAAGCTGGCGGCGCTTTTTCTGGGGACACGGATGAAGAAGGCTGCGGGAAAGAACTTCTGGGGAGTAATCGAGTCCGTCGAAAACGGGGTTAGAAGATTCAGGTTCAACATAGGTATCGAGGAGCTTGAAAAGGTCGACAGAGACGATGTCTGGGTCACACCTGGTATCCCATTGCTAGTCTTCTTCACAGCCGGATATTTCTTCAACCTATTGGCCGGCGATGTGATGGCATATCTCTTCAAGTCATTAACGCCGAACCCAATCTAATCAAAATCCATTCAAGCACTGCGCCGACAAGAAGCAGCAAGACAACGACAGCGACTGTGTATGGCAGGCTACGCACCTCTTTTTTCAACTGTTTTTTGAAAGCTGAAGTGGTTAAGAAAAAGCCTTGCGACACGGCGAACCCGTATGCCAGCATCTCGATGAATCCGTAGACAGTGATGAAGGGGATGAGCAGAAGGAAGGCCACTGGAATATTTGAGACCGCTGAGAAAGCACCTATCACCGCTCCAGTGTTGTATACTATTAGCCCTGCAAGGGCCATTCCCAGCACAGGAATCATCATCAAAAGCGATGCGGCCAAGTTGTTAAGGAAAATCATAACCGGTGTCTCGGTGAGCCTCGGCAGCATTTCCTCAAACTGGTTCACCAAAGCCTCCGCGTCGACAAGCGGCATCGGGGCCAGCGCGGCCGCAGCCAACAACCCTATCAACAGCGCTGTCGCAACGATTGCTGCAAGGAAACGTCTGAGCAAAAAGCTCCTGAACCCCTGCAACATTTCCCTCAAAGTCTTGGGACATGGTGTATATATGGTTGGTGAATGATAGGTGGCGGCGGCTCCCCGGGGTGGCATGGACCCGCACCCGCTCCCATGCTGCGGACATGCTTGGACACGCTTGTGGATGGGCTGCGCCGCCGCGTCTTAGTGCTGCTCCCTCCCGGGCCTGACACGGTTCGACGCATGCGACGGTTGGAGCCTCCCTACAGAGGCTTTACCCGTCTACGACGCCCCCATCCGGCGCATCCTCATCGCCTCCCCGCAGCCGAGTAGGCGGGCCGGCCGCACGCGCCCCCGCGGGTTATCCGGCCCCCGCATGAAGCCCGTTTCGGGTGGAGGGAAGGGCTAGCTCCCCGGCCTTTCCCGCCGCCACCAAACTGTTTTACTGCTAGGCGTGCTTAAAGGTTTACATCGGAGAGCTCTTCTATAAGGTGCCAAGGCGGGGTCGAGTAGACATCTTCGAAGATGGCCGAAGTAGGTATGGCAGGAGTCTTTTCTACTTCTTCGATTTTCTGCTCCAGCATTTGTCCTAAGCTTTTCCATAGCATGGTGTCCTTTTCCTCATTTAGCACACTTCTCTGAAACAATAGTTTTCTACAAAGTGTTATAGGGTCTCGACTACGCCACATCTCAACCTCTTGGACTGTTCTGTATTTGGTCGGGTCATCTGCGGTCGAGTGTGCTGCGAGCCTGTATGTGATGGCCTCGATTAGTGTGGGGCCTCCTCCGTCGCGTGCTTTTTCGACGGCTTTACTAACGATTGTGTACATCTCTTCAACATTGTTGCCGTCTGCTATGACGCCTTCGAAGCCATAGGCTTCTGCTTTCTCTGCAAAGGTTTCGGATGCTGTTTGCTGGCGTCGAGGAACCGATATGGCGTATTGGTTGTTTTGGCAGATAAATATTGTGGGTGTCCTGAGTACGCCGGCCATGTTGAGTCCCTCGTGGAAATCGCCTTTGGATGTGGCACCGTCCCCGAAGAAAACAAGCATCACGGAGTCCTCTCCTCTTCTCTTTGTCGCGTAACCGAATCCTACGGCCACAGGTATGTGTGCAGCCACCGGGCCGGGGCCGGTAACAATTCTATATCGTTTGTCTCCGAAAAGCAGAACCTCGTGACCCTTTAGAGGGTCTCCGACACGGCCCAGCTGCCTCGCAATCAGTGTTTCGAGAGGTACGCCTCGTGCTATGAAGGCGCCTGTTTCGCGGTATGTTGGAAATATCCAGTCAATCGGCGAGGCGGCGTTGACCGCTGCGACAGAGACAGCCTCCTGTCCCTCCGAGGATGTGTAGGCCGCCACCTTGCCGGCGCGTTGAAGCTTAACCATAGCCGAGTCGAACAGCCTCGCCAAAACCATCTCCCGATACATTTTAAGAAGCAGTTCATCGCTCAACAATTCGCAGGCTTTCAACGCCGTGTGCAACTCTTAAAGGTTAACAGATTTTTCTCACAAGTGGATGCGGAGAATCCTGGTGGGATGTTGCGGCTGGGCTGTGAAAGGAGGCAGAGAGGCTTATTTCCAGAAGTTTCCCGCCATAGAAATTCAGGAAACCTTTTACAAACTTCCAAGGACTGAGACGGTGACGCGGTGGCGTGAAAAAGCTCCCAGCGGCTTTGTATTCTGCATGAAGGCTTGGCAGGCTGTTTCGCATCCGGTGTCAAGCCCAACTTGGCGCAGAGCTGGACTCAAGCCGGGAAAAAGTGAGGCAACACGTTATGGATGGCTGAGACCTGTGAAAGAGAACTTCGCGGCATGGGAGAAAACAGCGGAGGTGGCTAAAGCCATGCAGGCACGTGTGGTTGTAATACAGACACCGGCATCCATGCCCGACGACCAAAAAACCCAACAAAACGTTATGAAGTTCTTTGAACACGCGTCGACACACAGTCTAACAATCGCATGGGAGCCAAGAGGCAGGCTGGCAGAAAACAGAATTTTTCTCCAAAAAGTCTGCGAAAAACACGGCATAATCCATGTAACCGACATACTGAAATCCGAGCCAGCAACCCAACACAGAATATTCTACACACGCCTACATGGGCTCGGCGGAGGCGAGGTCAACTACAGATACAGATACACTGACGAGGACCTACATATCCTCGCCGAGAAAATCTACGCAAAAGATTTTGACGAGGGATATGTGTTTTTCAACAACCTGTGGATGGCTGAGGACGCTGAGAGATTCATGAGGATGCTAAAGCGGGAGAACAAGTTTTCCTGAATATTTTTTCAAACCATCCTTCTCCATCTTAGCTGCGATACTTTCAGCAGCCCTGTGTGGGATTGGGTTAGACATAGCCTTCGCGTAGCCGTCCCCGTCGCAAATTACTATGACGGAGAAGTTTTCATCCTTCCTAACCACTGTGAAAAAATTCTCCTCACCGACAGGAGACCAGCCATCACCTGTCTCCTTCACAACCATCGCGGCATAAGCTGTTCCGGTGTATGCGGACAGGAGATGTTGCGCCCTCTGGGCAACATCCTCACCCAGTCGAAAAGCCTCAAAATACTGCACAGCATCTACCACAGCCTTTCTTGCTTTAAAGTTTATCAAACCCCATGCATGTTTGCAGGACATGATTTTGCGGGTCTGGACGTGTCCTCTCAAGAAAGGCATGGAGAAAGCCTTTGAGGAGTTTGCTTTGAAAGAGGCTACGCAAATTCTTGAGAAACAGGAGGGCTGTCTCAACGCGTTCTTCGGAATCGATTACGGCGAACCATCTACTGGAGTGGTGGTGACGCTGTGGAGGGATATCGAGTCGCTTAAGACGTTCACAGGAGGTGATTGGAGAGAACCCTACATCCACCCCACCGAGGCCCCTCTACTCGCAGAAAAACCCAAGGTATCCCACTACACGCTGGTGGGCAAAATACCCCGGTAGTATCGGGAAAACACCGCCAAAAAAGGGGTTGAAAAAGGATTTAAACCGTGTTTTCAGCATATAAACGAAAGGAAATGGGCAAAGAATCTTTCGTAATTGAATCAAGAGTTCGTGAAGCGTTGCCCGAGGGCATTAGGCTGGGCTCTGATGCTCTGGAGGGGCTAAACGAAGCCGTCAAAGCATTGATAGAAAAGGCCGTCAAAAGATGCCAAGCCAACGGCAGAAAAACGTTGATGAAGGAGGACTTCTAAGCCTCTTCCGGGGCCTCAGATTAACACGCCCTATTTTTTCGTCTCTATGGGCTTAAACCGAGGTTTGAGCCTCTCGATTACCTGAGGCAGGGTAGTGTACTCCATTTCCTCATGCCCGAGACGAGCTGGCTCGAATTCACCCATGGTTCTCAGCGTGAGGGCGAGTTCTGCCGCTTTGTTTCTCACCGTGTCCCAGAAGGGGTCTTCGAAGAGGTCAACAGGCTCCACACCATCTTGTCCAACAAGTCTCCCATTAGAGACCTGCCACCCCATAGCCATCACCCTCGGCGGCCCGTCGAAAAAGCTAACAACATTCTGGCCTCTGCGGAAGGAAACAGGCATCAGAGGACCTCTATGACTTCCTCTCATCCAGCCTGACACGATGAAAGGTGTCGCAAACGCTGCGAGAACCTCGCCCACCGCCGGAAAACCTGCCTGAGCCCTCACTATCATGACGGGGTCGTCCTTTCCCACATACCGGCCTGCAATTAAGCTAAGCCGGGTCGTGCTCGCGGCCGCGGCGGGCTCCCCATCACTAGCTCTGTAAACTTTAGAAACAGCGTATCGTCCAACTGTCCCAAGCAGCGCAACCAAGTCATACAGTTCCTCAGGTGTTTTGAGCAAAACAGACCAAGACTCCACAAGGTCAAGCACCTCGAACTTGAACCCGTCATGTAGAGTAGGGTCTATGACCAGTCCTGCTGTGTTCTCGGGCGAGGCGAAGATGCGGTATAGTGGGATGTTCCATGCACCTGGCTCGGTTTTGTCGGCTGCGAAAACTATAACCGGGTCCGATTTTCTCTCCTCAAACTCTATCTCGGCGACGCCGGGGCCAAGTCCTCTGACGTTTCCGCTGAATGCGTCCGATAGAAGGTCCTGTCCCGCTCCATAGAGCTTCATGGGCTTGGCCACTTTCTCGGTTATTTCTCTGAAAATGTTCCATGCGAGTCCATGAATCTCGGGGTTGTCTTCGCCTTTGCCGTGGCTCATTACGAGGATTATATCGTCTCCGCAGTGGGTAGCGTATCCAGATTTTATGAGACCAGTGTTCTCGGCTTCAGCGAGTTTCCCAGACGCAAGCTCCATCATCTTGGGGTGAGGCTTATGATGTCCAGCTATGCTTCCCACATCAGCCTTTATGACAGAGACCGTGGTTCTCATCTCCGCTCACGTCTAAACAGGCCCGCTTGATAAAAGGTCTTACGCATTCTAAAAACCGTGTATAGCAGGAGGGCGGTTAGAAGAACGGCGGAAACCCTAAAGCCCGCGACACCGGCAGGGTCATCCAATACGATAATAGTCCAGGTCGTGTCAGCCGTTAAGGTGAAAACTTTACTGGAGAAACTTGGCGGCTTCTCAGCTCTTACAACATATTTGTCGACGGGGAGAAGAAGCGATGAGGTGTTCGTAAATTTCGCTGAATTGATAATCATTGAGCTGGGACCTCTGTATGTGGTGCCGTTGGGCCACACAAGTGTAATATGTGCTTCATGGAGCTGGAGGTTTAGAGTCACCATATCTCCAGCCGTCACCGCGAGGGGTAGTGACAGTGATGTTGCGTTAAAGTTCAGCGACATATTTGTCTCTGTCGACGGGCTGTAGCTGCTGTTGTTGCTATAGTTGCTTATCTCAATCTTGTTAGCGAAGATTAACCCTGTCCAGTCATCCAAATTCTGGGCCTGTCCACCGGCTAAAGCCACTCCCACATTTTTCACATATCTCGAATGAATTTGGTCATACAAGCGGATGAAAGCTATCGGCGGCCTGATATGGAGAACCCAGACGTTGCCGGCCTCGTCTCCCACCAGCATTGTGAAGGTTTTGTTGGCAGCGGTCCACACATCCTCACGGACTGAACGACTCAAGGCAACGTAGCTTTTCATCCATTCTGGCACAACCACTATCTCCCTCTCCAGGATAAGTCGTTTGTCTGAGACTGTGTAGAGACGGATGAGGTGATACCCTAAACCCATTTTCCTCCAGCCTGAAACCTGCTCCCCATTAGAAGGTAATTTCACACTAAACACCATCGAGTCATTAATCCTCTTGCCCTCAACAATTGTGTTAACAGATAAAGGGTCCAGCTGCATAGTGTAGGGCAAGCCGTCGAGCAGCCCTGCGTATCTTATCGTCGGCTCCCTTCTCAATATCTCCACCCTCACCCTCGTCTCGTTGAATCCCTGCAGACCAAACTCTATCGAAGAGCCTGCCGCAGCAACTTCTCCGTCGCCATGTCCTTCCAGGAAAAGCGCATAGGTGTTTGGGGGCGTTGAAATCGTCAAGACAACAAACAGCCCCTCAAACCTAACAGAAACCTGTATAGGCGGCCTCGTTGCCGGAGGCTTAACCTGTATAGTGAGCGTCTGACCTGTGTCGGCCACAATCGTCCAGTTCCCCGCGTCACCGGGCCCAAATCTTCTAAGAACCGTTCTCTCCCCATCGCGTGCAAAAACATTTTCAATCACGCCATTCGGCGAAACGAGGGTTACGAATCCATCTCGTCCAACAATTTTCACCGCAACATTTTCACCCACACCGCATTCTAGTACACCTCTATCGAGTAACGGGAGCATCATGTCGCCGTCAAACCCGACCAGCCAATACGGCTCGATGCTCTGCCCTTGAGAGGGGACAGCTAAAAGAGCAATCAGGATTAGGTACAGTGCTTTATTCATGTGACATTCGCAGCCAAAGCATTAAAGCAGCCGTTAGCAAAACAAAAGAACCCAGTAGGAAATAGGGGGTGAACACTGGAGAAAGCTGGCCAACGAAGATGCTGAGGCTCATCAGGACTAGTGAGGTTATGAGGGTTTTCAGGAAGGGGTCGTTTATTCTTTTTAGGCGATTGCCCGCGAAGGATGTGAGAAGTGCAAAAGAGGCCAAGGCTGTGAGAACCGTGAAAAGGAGCTCTGGTTCTGGGTTTGAGGGAGTAATGTTGACTGTCCCTGGTGAGAAAAGGCCGAGGATGTTTTGTACAATCGTGATGAACAATCTCTCGGGCCTCACAACCCCGCTTGAGGTTACGTTGTTTAGCAATAGGGCGAAAACATATGACGCATAGTAGCCTCCAACCAGTCCAGTGAACAGATTACTTCTGTAGGCTGATATTGCGAATACGGCGGGTGCAGAAACTATGTAGCCAGCGGCCAGGCCGAGAAAAGGTGAAACAACACCTGTCAGCAGAAGCGAGACAGTGTAGGCCGCGGGAACATAGACCATTATTATGCCAGCCCACTTGAACCTGTCTGTCGCAGATATGAAAAGAAGAGAGAAAAACCCGATGAACACGAAGCTGTTTGAAGCATCTATCCTTGACAAAACGAATAATGTAAGGACAATCGGGGGAAGAAGTGCAACCGCTCTCAAAAATTTATCCATCATGTCACCATCCTCAAGCTTCTATGGAGGTGCACAAGATAGTTCAGCAAATCCGTCTGCCTAACCAAGTAGACATGGCCGTAGACTGTCCGAAGCCTCTGCACACGAGCCAGTTCAAGAACCTCCAAAGCCTTCAAAGGCCCAGGCACATTTTCCAGAGTCGGGACGAGTATGTATAAAACGCCGCCGTACAGCCTAACCCTCTCAGCCACGGTCTTGAGAGAGGCTTCGTCAAGGTTTGCGAACCTGCCCAGCATAAAAACCGCGTCAAATCCATGCAAATTTTCCAAGTAATCCACAATTCTGTATGACGACACTGGCGTGACTGTGGAGAGATAAGTCAATAGCCTGAAATAATCTCTCATCCCCGTCGCCATGGCTACACCTTCTCTGTCGCCAGGTACAATTATGGTTATTGAGTCGCCTCGTTCAAGAACAGATGAGGCAAGAGCTGATGCTGCTGCAACGGTTGAGTCGAGAAGCGAGGGGTTGCCTAAAATGTTGCTGTGGCTGTAGTCGAGCATGAGACAGATGCGGAGACGGTTTTGCTTATCGAACCGTCGAACATATAATTCCCCGTTTTCTCTCGCTGTTCTTCTCCAATCAACGGCTTTAAGCGGCTGCCCCTCTTCATACTTGGTTATCTCCCGGAATATGTCGTCGACGCCGTATTCGTGGGAAGAGCCTGTGCCTGTGTAGGGTGTGGGGAACACCTTCTTCACGGCGTCAGAGAGCCTCGGCCTGCCTATGGTGTGTTCCGTGAAAACAATCTTCACCTCTTCTCCCAACGTGAATTCTTTGTAAACCATGCCGTAGTCGTCCAAAACATGCACTGACAGAGGCCCGAGGAGACCCACGCCGCGTCCATGGGATGTGACAGTGTAAACGAGTTCTAGGAGTTCAGCGGGAGCCAAGTTTCGCTCCGTTTGAACACTACCCTCAACAACCGTGAGTCCTTCTAAACGGTCTAAAACACGGATTCTAACTCTTCGACCCGACTTGTTCTCCACCCTAACACGCACCTCAGCATGTTCACCTCTCCGCAAAAGCTCTCTTCTAACATGCCGCGAAAAATCAAAATCATTCTGACCAATCGTTCTCAGAGAAGATGCGGCGAAGAAACAGTAAAGTAACGTGAAAATCCCCACTATGTAGATTGAGAGGCTCAAAGCCCTGTACACCGAGACGGTTGATGCGAAAAAAACTATGACAAACATTGAGACTAGTGTTTTGTAGCCTTGGGCTGTAAGCTTCAAACTGGGACCTCCGTCCCCAACAGATATTCCTCAATAACTTTCTCCACGAATCCGTAGTCGGTTTTCTTGGAGAGGTCGATGTATTCGGGCTTGGGCATGAGACGATGATTGAGCACACGGTAGCAAACCTTCTTCACATCATCGGGAATGACGTATCCGCGGTTGTTCAGCGCAGCCAAAGCCTTGGCCGCGTAGAGAAGAGCAATCTCAGCTCTTGGACTCGCTCCAAGCATAAGCCGAGTGTCACTCCTACTTTTCATGACGATTTCAACGATGTACTCCAACACCTCGGGAACTACTCTGACACTCCGCACTTCTTCTATGGAGAGGTTGAGCAGTTCGCTGGTTATCGCGGGTTGGACAGGGATATTTTCGCCAAGCATGTCTCTCATCCTGAGAATTTGGACCTCCTCTTCTCGGCTTGGGTAGGAAACTATGACTCTCATCATGAAGCGGTCTATCTCTGCCTCGGGAAGAGGGAAGGTGCCCTCAAGCTCCACCGGGTTCTGTGTGGCGATGACGAGAAAAGGCTCCGGCAACTTATAGGTCACTCCCTCTACCGTCACCTGTCTCTCCTGCATAGCCTCGAGCAAGGCTGACTGACTCCTCGGAGGAGCCCTGTTTATCTCATCTATCAGAACCACGTTGGCGAAAACCGGGCCCGGCTTAAACTCGAGATCGCCTGTTTTTCTGTTGAGGACAAGGCCGCCGATTATGTCTGATGGAAGTATGTCTGTCGTGAACTGTATTCTCTTGAAGCTTAGGCCCAAGGACATGGCGAATGATTTTGCGAGAAGGGTTTTCGCGAGGCCTGGGACGCCCTCCATTATTACGTGGCCGCCTGTCAGCAACGCTATTATTAGGGACTCTATGGCGTCATGCATCCCCACCACTACTTTACCTACCTCAGCCCTCACATTTTCTCCAAGCATGGCAGCAAACAGCTTAGACATATTTTCTCAACTCAGTCTCCACCTGCTTCAGTAGCCGCCTTTTTTCGGCGCTGGTCTCCTTCTCAACATAGTTCCTGAGCCTTTTCAACGCTTCCCGCATCTCACCATTCATCACCAGCTTCACCAAATCCGCGTATTGGTCAAGCCCCACATCCCCATCCCGAGCAACCTCATGCCTTTTCTTTTCACGTGGAATAGCGAGAAGCGACACTGCACCCCCAAGCATCAAAGCCAGTAGTATGAGAAGAGCGTTTTCAACCATCATACCAGAATTCACCTGAAAGCTTGTGTAAAACCTCCAAGAATTGTGCAATCATCTCCTCTGTAGGCTCCATCCCCCCATACCTGACAGGCTCAAAAACCTCATACATCTTGGACAGATACACTGCATAGGTCTGTGGAATGCGTCCCGAGCCTAGAACCTCTCTGACGGTGTAACCTCTTGTTTCAACGTTTGCAGCTTTGCATATTTTTCTAAACACCTGTGGAAAAACTTTGATGACAGCTTCTCTCTTCTCACCTTTCTGCAGCAATTGTGTGAGCAGGTCTTCTTCGTCTTTCAGATTCATGATTTGTTGTGACGCGTTGGACCGGTGTTTGTTTCTGGACTTGGATTGGTTAACTAGGACAAGGCCGACGATAGCTGCGACGAGGAAGATGTTTAGCATAAGCCAGAACGAGACGTTGTATAGAAGAGACTCCATTTATCCTTCACTCCCTTTTCGTCAGCTGCGTCTCGACGTAGAAGGCGGGGATAAAGCTCTCCTTCAGAACCACCAGCTGAACAAGGCCCTCGATTGATGCGGATGCTGTGTAGGCTTGAAGAGTTTCGCCCGTTCTTATCTCTGTGAATGGGCCTCTGTATTGTGGAATGGGGCCGGGAAGGTATGAAACTGTTTCCTCGCCTATGTGTCGTTTAAGATAGTTACTTTGGTCGATGTAGGTTAGATATGGTTTTCCCACGTAGAAGCTGCTGTTGACGGGCGGTATGTAGCTGGCTGTGACGTATGTTATCTGGGTTGATGTGTCAACAACCATATCCAAGGACTGGAGGTTGAACCTTGTCTCTACGAACCTGACAACCAGCTCGGTTATCCTTGTAGTCACCTCCACTTCTACTGCATAGGTGGGAAGAGTGGCTGTGGCTGATGCAACGGATACCATGTGTTTGCCGGGTGTTGTTGTGAAGAAAGCGTAGCCGCTAAGGTTTGTGACGGTGGTGAAGTTGTCAAGAGATACGAGAACCCGTGGCACTGGTGCGGAAGCGAAGCCATCCACAGGCGTTTGCTCAACCCTTACCCGGAGAATGTAGGGACGGACAGGGGCCTCGCTGAACCTTATGTCAAACTGCAGAGAACTGGTTGAAATAGGCGGCACTATCTCGAAAAGGCTAAATCCCGTTAGAAGCGCCACGACAGCCAATAAAAGCAAGGTTCTTGAATTCTTCACCAACCATACACGAATCTGCCTTTTCTTATGCTTTATCAAATATGCCGTTTCTGTATGCATATATAGAGTTGGCTGCTTTGACTGTTTAGGAGTTGGGCGAGGAAGTAGTTAGCGTGGCTGCGAGCCTTGAGTTGTTGGATGATGGCGAGGTTGTTTTCGTCGAGGGGGACCTGGGCTGGTTTAAGGAACGTGGATACGGCGACATGAGGGGGGAGAAACGATATGTCTTCAGCCCTGTTGAAACACTTTACCTCGTAAAACATGGCAAAGCGGAGGTTTACCGATGCGGGCGTAGGCTAGGCTTCATAGAGCTGCTCAGCTTCTTTGCTATGCGTGACCAAAATCTTTGGCGTGACTATGTCATCTACATGGATTTGCGTAAGAGACGTTACGTGGTGAAGGAGGGGTTCGGCCCCAAGCTAAGGTTCAGGGTTTTCGAGAGGGGCGAGTATCAGTCGAAGCCTGCTAAATATCTGGTGATTCCCTTGTATGAGGGTGAAAGCGTGTCGGTGGACGAGCTTATTTCGCTTGTAAGGTCTTGCAGGGCTATGGATAAGGTGGCTGTTGTGGCTGTTCTGGATAGACGCAACGAGGTGGTCTACTACCACGCCTCAACCGTCGAGCTTTGGAACAAGTAGGCTGAAAAGATGAGAATAATGTCCCTTCTAAGGTTGATGAGGCCGCCTAACGGGCTTCTGATGTTCTTCGCCGTCCTGATAGGTGTGTTGTTCTCCGAAACAAGAGCCATCAACCTCCAGCAGATTATCTACGCATTCGTAACATCCTTTGGCTTAACAGGCTCATCCATGGCTTTGAACGATTACTTTGACAGGCAGGTTGACTTGGTCAACAACCCGAGCCGCCCCATCCCATCGGGCGAGGTTTCGCCGGCCTCCGCCGTAGCTCTATCCTCTATCCTGGCCGGCGCAGGACTTCTTGCCGCGTTCTTGTCGTCCACGGCCTGTTTTTTGATGGCGGCGGTGGCTTTTGCTGTCTCAACTTTCTACAACATGTTTCTGAAAAAGACTGGGTTGGTTGGCAATTTCGCGGTGAGCTTCACCGTGGTGGCGCCTTTTCTCTACGGCTCTTTGCTCGCCGACGGCTATATTTCTTGGCGTGTGATGGTCTTCGTGGTTTTGGCTTTTTTGGCGAACACCGGCAGAGAAGTTATCAAGGGCATCACTGATGTGGAAGGCGATGCGGTTAGAGGAGTGGCCACAATTGCGCGGAAAAGTGGGCTGAGAACGGCTTCTCGGGTAGGGGCGGGGTTCTACATCGCCGCGGTTATGCTCAGCCCGCTTCCGTACCTTCTTGAAGTGGTAAACATTCTGTATCTGCTGCTTGTCGCCGTAGCCGACGCCGGCTTCGTCTACAGCAGCATACGCATAATCAGGAACCCCGAGCCCGGTGAAGCCAAGAAGCAGAAAAACCTAACACTGTTGTGGATGCTTCTCGCACTCATCTCCTTCGCAGCAGGTGGACTAGTCTAAACCTCCGCCAAAACAGTGCATGGGGCGCTGTCGACCTCGTCCACGAGAAGCGGAGCCACCACTACTCTTTTGAACGCATCGGGCTTACCATGTAAATCCATGTCCTCGATAATCAGGAAACTTCTGCCGACAAGTAGTCGGCGATGGGCCTCACGCCCCTCATCCCTTCTCATGGGAGATGATATCGATATCATGTCGACGCCGAGGGCCCTGAGGTTGCTGAACTGTCTCAAAAAAGAAGCAGCCTCGGCTGATAGACATGGACCCCTCCTCATGAAGGCTTCGGGGTCCTTTTCTCGGTAGCGTTGAAAACCTGTTCTAATGAGCAGGAGGTCTACATTCCTCAGGGTTTGTTCATGTTTTTTGAGGTCTGAGACGGTGATTAGCTCGCCAAGGTCTTTGGACACATCGATTAACAGTGGTTTCTCGAAGACAAGCTCCTCAGCCCTGTATGATGATATTTTTCGGCCATTTGGGTCAAAGTGATATGGAGCGTCGACATGAGTCCCTATGTGGTTGAGCAACTTGATGAAATATGTGTTGCTGCTATCACCCCTGGCAATCTGCTTGCCTGGTGTAAACTCGGGCCTAGGCCCATCATCGTAGCAGGGAGAATTTCTTGTGAGAACATGGGAGAGGTAAATCCACATCAGCGAACCCTATGGTCATGAACATTCTATTAGCTTTAACCATTGTATATGGCCAGTTTCCATCCAGCAGCCACTCCTAGGCGGTTTAACCTTGGGGACGCATGACGGAAGATGGGCCATACTTTTATAATGAGACTCCGCGTTGGTATGTTGGCTTTGAACGGTGTTTTGCGGCTCGGTTACTGGGCTGGTCTTGAGCAGTATGACCCAGCGAGAATCGTGGCCCACTCCATTCACGCGGAAGCTGTTGGCTTCGACATAATTGCCTTGAGCGACCATTTTCATCCATGGAGCGACACAGGTGGCCAAGCCGGGTTTCCGTGGATTGTGCTGGCGGCTGTCGCGGAGCACACCAAGAAAGTTGAGCTAGGAACAGCAGTGACCACGCCCTTCTTCCGCTACCATCCCGCCATAGTTGCACAGGCCTTCGCCACACTCGACTACCTATACCCAGGCCGCATATTCATCACAGTGGGAACAGGCCACGCGATGAACGAGACACCACTCGGCTTCAAATGGCCCGGCTACAGAGAAAAGGTCGAGAGACTGCGGGAGGCAATCGAGATAATTCAGCTACTGTGGAAAGGCGACTTCGTTGACTACGAGGGGAAATATTACCAGCTCAGGTCAGCCAAGCTCTACACAAAGCCGCTCACCAAAATCCCGATATATGTCGCCACATCCAACGCCACAGTCGCAGAGATAGCTGGAGAGCTTTGCGACGGCATACTGACAAACCCCCGTGGAATGGATAAGTACATGGAGATTATAACTGCGTTGGAGAGGGGTGCGAGGAAAGCTGGTAAAGAACCCTCGAAGCTGAGTAAATGTCTCGAGTTCAAGGTCTCCTACGACCATGACTATGATAGAGCCTATGAGGCTGCTTTGTTCTGGGCGCCCACAGCGATACCTCGTGAGAAAAGGGAGAAAATCTCTGACCCAAGGGTTTTGGAGGCCATGGTTGGTGAGGATGAAAAAAGGAAAATCAAGGAGACATGGCTCATCACAACCGATGTGGACGACATCTTCAAAGCGCTCTCCCATCTCCTCAAACTAGGCTTCGACCGTGTCTACATACACAGCGCTTCCCCGAACGAAGAAAAATTCCTCAACCTGCTTGGCCGCGACATCCTACCGTGGATGCGCGAATTCTATGAGCAGCTTGGAAGACCTATTAGGCCTGTGCTGGAGTAGCTAAGCCGTAACGCTCTGATGCCATCTAAGAATGTATTCAGGCAGCTTGAATCCCTTGGCCTCGAGGCTCTCGACAAGCAGTATAGGCAGCGGGCTGAGCGCGAACTCTGCGTAGACGTAAAACCTGTTCGGACGCCCCGGCTCGTTTTTGACAGGGATTTCTAAAACGCTGTCGGCCATAGATGCGATGGTGCTGTCAGCGTTGCCGACGACAGCAGCTATCTGTCCACCCATCCGCTTGAAGCTTTTACACCATGTCGAAACTATCTCTGTTTCGCCGCTGCTTGAGATGACTATGAGTAGGTCGCCTTGCCGAGGAGCAGGTGTGCTGGATTCGCGGGCGACATAAACCTGGTCTCCAATGGCTCTCTTGATGTGGCTCACTCTTACAGCCGTCATCCTCGCCACCTCATAGCTGCTTCCAAGCCCTCCGAAGAAGCAGAGGCTCCTTGTCTCCAGCTTACGTGTCACAAACTCGTAGAACTCTGATGTGAGACTTTTCTCAACAACTTTCCCGGCCTCGAGACATATCTCCTTCGCGTATTCATGAGCTTTGCTCGGCAGGGCTTTGTCATAGAGTGCTTCGGCGATGGCGTGGAAAAGGACGCCGCTTCCAAGTATGAACGTGTCCTCCATTATTCCCACATCGCGGAAAACCTTAGCCTCCTCAGCCTCCGCAACCTCCTCACGCCCCATGAGATGGAGAACGTTTCCATATTTGCTGGCTATTTTTGCGAGCGGTGACTGAAGGTCTGAGGTCACAAGGTCTATTGTGTAGTCTCTGTGGGCACCTGTTTTGCCTATGTATGATGCGAGGTTCTGGGCGTCGACGAGGGGTGTTATGCTGCGGCCTGAGCCAGAGTTTATCAGTAGACAGACACGGCCAAACCTCTGCTTAAGAATTGGAGCGGCCTCCGAAATCTCTCTCCCCGGAAAACCAACGTCTCCGCGGTCGATGACTATTTTCCCATCCCTCATCTTCGCCATCTCGCTCACAGCGATGCTCAACGCGCCTTTAGAACGGCCTTCACCCAGCGGAATAATCACTCCCGCCGACTGGATGTCGTGCAAAAGTCTCTCGAGGCTGTCCAAATCAACGGCGCTGACGTTCCGATAAATTTTGTTCACATAACCAAGGCTTGAAACAGTCTCGGACAATTTTTTTCCACGGATACCGTTTCAGCCGAGGATAAAAGCCTAAAGCCTGCTTCTGTAAAGTTTTTTCAGCGGGGGTCGCCAAGCCTGGTCAACGGCGCAGGGTTCAGGCCCCTGTCCCGAAGGGGTTCGTGGGTTCAAATCCCACCCCCCGCATGTCCCCATAATGTCATAAACCTATTAACCGGTTTTTCGGAGTGTTTTCAGGTATACTGGTTAGGTATGAGTGGTTTGAGGGTTGTTGTAGACGAGTCTGCGTTGCGTCTAGGGGTTGCTGGAGAGTTTGTAGAGCATGGCGGAAGGGTTCTTGTGCATCGGGCGCTGTTGAAGCATCTGCAGGAGAGGGCGTTTTCAGGCGACTTGGCCGCCATGGATGGGTTGAGGAATCTGATGGCTTCACGCGGGGAGCAAGTGGAGTTTGTTGGCGAGGCTGGTGGAGCCGGGTGGCGCGAAGCCGTGCTCGAATACTGTAGGAGCAACCGTGAAACGCTGTTGACCGCCGACCCTCTTGTGGCCAGGGTCGCAGAGTCTATGGGTATTCCCTACCGTTACACAGTTCCCGAGCCGCCTCTGCAGCTCGAGTCGGTGTTCTCAGGCGACGTGATGAGCCTACATGTCAAGGAAGGGCTTGAGCCGAGAATAAAGCGCGGCCATCCAGGGCGCTGGGTCTTCGAACCCATCAGAGAAAAACCTATGTCGAGGACCGAGATTGAGGCTCTTGTCTCCACCATCATGAAAACAGCTTTTGACGTCTTCGGCACAGAGGCGTTCGTAGAAATAGACAAACCTGAGCTGACGATTCTCCAGCTTGGCCAGTTCCGTATTGTGATTACTCGGCCGCCTCTCTCGGATGGAATGGAGATGACTGTCGTCAAACCTGTTTTGAGGGTGCGGCTCGATGATTACAGGCTTCCTCCAAAGGTTCTAGAGAGGCTGGAGAAACGGGCCGAGGGCATCCTCATAGCCGGGCCACCTGGAATGGGTAAGTCAACCTTTGCACAAGCTCTTGCCGAATACTATCGCAACATGCGGAAGGTTGTGAAGACAGTTGAAAGCCCCCGGGACCTGAACCTTCCACCCGACATCACACAATACTCCAAAAGCGCGGCGAAAGACGGAGAGATACATAGCGTTTTGCTTCTCAGCAGGCCAGACTATACGGTTTTCGACGAAATGCGTGAAGCACGAGACTTCGAGATGTACATAGACCTCAGGTACGCGGGCATCGGCATGATAGGTGTAATCCACGCAAGTACACCTATCGACGCCCTCCACAGAATAGCTAACAGAGTAGACATAGGAATACTTCCCTCGATAGTGGACACTCTCATCTTCATGGACAAAGGCCGTGTGGCGAGCATACACACACTCGAGGTGGTGGTCAAGGTGCCGGCGGGACTCAAGAGAGCAGACTTGGCGAGACCGACGGTAGTCGTCAAGGATTTCCTAAACGACGAACCCGTGTACGAGCTTTATGTCTTCGGTGAGCGGGTTTTCTTTGTACCTGTAAAGGCATCGGAGGAGCGTGGAGGCGAGCTAGCTGTCATGCGGCGGATTATTGGTAAGCATCTCACGGACTTCAGCGTGGACAGAATAGGTGATAGGGTTGTCGTCGCCATCGGCCCCGGTGAAATGAGAACCTATTTCAAGAAGTGTCAGAACAAGGTGCTGCGGATGGCTAAGCACATGGGGCTGGAGGTTGAGGTGATACCCAAACAGGGCCCCGAATCTTGATGAAAAATCTATACGCATTCTCCGAGACAAATGAAGAAAACGTCTGCATCGTCTGCCACGGAATAGCACGGCTCTGTAAACTAGGCACATGTCCTCTCTACAGAGACTTATTCAGGGAAACATTAGCAGAGAAGCTCAGCGGCAGGCAGTTGAGCGGACCATCTCCGCCAACATTCTTGGTTGGGGAAAAAGGATATCCTCGTGTCGCTCTCGGTTCAGCCTTGGTCTACGCCGACGACATAAACCCAGCGCTTCTGGAGTCGCCCAACAAATGGCTCGATTTCTCGGTCAACGAGCTGTTGAGGCTACGTCTCTCACTTCTCCTCGGCCTAACCACCACCCATGTTAAAACACCTATAAACAGAAGAGATCTCTTGACGACTCTGCAGGAGTCGGCGGCATCGGTCAAACCAGTCGACTTCGAGATAACCACGGCAGGCTCGGTGAAGACCTTGCCCGGCTTCAGCATACGCACGGCCCCCTATGGGCCATCGGCTCGGGTTGAAAAAGTGAAACTCATGGGGAACGTCTCCATACCTCGGAAAGTGGATAGCTACCTGAACGACCCATACGTCAAAGCCGAGGAGACCTTGACGAGTCTCTACAAAGCCGGGCATGACGAATACTATCTCACACGACTTTTCTCAGCTGGTCTGCTCGGAACTGCGAGACAGAGGAAACTTGTGCCAACCGAGTGGAGCATCACAGCCGTCGACGACATACTCTCGAAACAGTTATACAAACAAGTCAGGCAATACAGCATCATAAACGAGTATCGTGTCACCAGCTACTCGGCTGTGGAAAACGCCGCCACAGTGGTTCTGACGCCGACGCCGTGGATGTATGAGCTTCTCGAGGGCTGGCTCCGTTACATGGATAAGCCGCCTTACAGCGACCATGAAATACTTAGGCCGAGAAAAACCTACGCAGAAAACACCGGCGGAGCATATTACGCCGTCCGCTTCTCCCTGTTGAAACACCTGGCTGAGAGACGTGAACAAAGTGGGGCGATAGTGTTTTTCGAGATTAAGCCTGGATGGGTTCCGCTGGGTGTTTGGCGTTTCCGCGAAATCGTAAAAAAGGCTTTGGAACAGCGAACCGAACGTTTTCAGTCGCTGGACGAGGCGCTCGCACACATCGAGCCACATCTCTCTATTCCATTACACGTCTACCTCAAGCAGAGTAGCCTCATACCGCTTCTCAGAAAACAGCAGAAACTAGATATACAATGACGGGGCATCATCCAGCTACATAGATTTAAGCAGGTGCATGTTATAGACGACATGGTTTCTGCCATCAGGATGGAGGTTTTGTTTGCGCTGATTGCTTTTCTCTGCCTGGGTTTAACCGATTTTTTCCGTAAAAAAGGCGCGGCCGCTGGTGCAAACTCTTTTAGCTACTTACTCGTTGAGACGGTTGTTCTGCTGACGCTTCTCCCAATCGTGGCAGTGGTTTACAGCGGGAAACTGACGCTGAGCTTCTCGGGGGCAATCCCCTACGCCCTCCTATCCGGCGTAACCATAACAGTAGCACTCGTCGCCATGCTAACAGGCCTCTCAATCGGTGAAGGGAGCCTCGTAATCCCCATCTCAAGACTGGGCCTTGCTCTAGCGACACTGCTCAGCCTCTTTTTCCTCAACGAGTCAATCACACTAACTAAGGTGGTGGGCATAGGGTTAGCGGTGGCAGCCGTCTTTCTCCTGTCTAGATGATGTCCTCCAGAGGTGTCTTGACGTACCAGCTGTGGCCGCATCGTGGACAATACAGGCTCCAAACCTTTCTAACATGCGAGTCACTCGGCTTGGTGGGGATGGTTAACCGGTAGCCACATTTTGGACAGGTGTATTCATCCTCTATGCTGGTCAAATCGAGGCCCTTGCGTCAAGCTTCACCCAATCAGGATAGCCGTAGTTCTCTGCACGATAATCGGGTCGGTAGGGCTTGATGTCTATGACGGGGGTGCCGTCAAACAGGTCAAGACCCTCCACAAACAACACATTCCTCTCACGTCTAACAAGCTTCACTAGCGTCAGTGCTATCGGGTTGGGTCTCACAGGCGAGTCCGTCGAGAAAACACCCAAGGTCGGAAGCTCATCCTCACGCAACCCCATCCTCAGCAGCCGCCTCGGCTTCACCTTAAGCAACGAGCGATACTCTGGCTTCGACTTGTGAAACACCGCGATGATGAATATGTGAGTGTATTTCTCCACACCGTCCAGCGCCTCCTCATACTCGGGCAGTATCTCAACACGCCCAGGGACGGCGCCCGCGTTCTGCTTCACGTACTCGTCGTCAAAATCCACATGCACGTAGCCCACAACCTTAAACTCCATCCAATAACCGTCATCGCTGCTTGATTTAAGTATGTCATCCCATCTTCATCTGCTCTATGAACTCCTTCAGAGCTGTAGCGTTGTTGTGGACAGTGTCCTTCGCCGAGTAGAGAAACGTCACAGTGCCGTGTTTTTCCTCAAGCTCAAGAAGTTTCCTGACCACATCGGGCTTTCGGCTGAGCTCCGCGAAAAAGCGCCGCTTAAACTCTTGCCATCTCTCCGGCTTGTGGCCAAACCATTTCCTGAGAGAACTGCTCGGCGCGACCTCTTTCAGCCAAACATCAACAGCCGCACGATTTTTTCCCATCCCTCGTGGCCACAGCCTATCAACGAGAACCCTACAGCCGTCTTCGGGAGACCGCGGCTCATAAACACGCTTGACCTTTATCATTTACCAAATAAAATCTCTGAGCAGTAAAATTCTTTTCCGTAAAACGTCGAAAAGTCGATTTGACATAGGCTTATCCATCAGCTTGACGTCTTTTCCTCCTCAGACCTGACCTGTATTGGAGATATCCTTTTTTGTTTGGTGCAGCAATTGTGACTTGTGGTGTTTTGAATGAGTCTATCAGTTTATGATGTTTGGAGTTTGGCTGATGAGTGGGGGCCTGAGAAGGTTGTTTTCGTCTATGACCCCGACACTGGGATGAGAGGTGTTCTGGTTATCGACAACACCGCCATCGGGCCAGGAAAAGGCGGAATAAGGTTCACCCCAACCGTTACCCCCGTGGAAGTTTTTCGCCTCGCCCGTGTGATGACCTGGAAATGCGCCCTCGCGGGGCTTCCCTTCGGCGGTGCAAAAGGAGGCATCATGGGTGACCCAAATAAGGTGGACAGAGTGGCTTGGATGAAATCTTTCGCCAAAGCGATAAAGCCCTACGTGCCTCTACAGTATGTAGCTGCAACAGACATGGGGACCACCGAGCTCGACATGGCTGTATTCGCCCACGAGGTCGGAGACGTCAGAGCCTGCACCGGTAAGCCCAGCGAAATGGGCGGAATACCCCATGAACTGGGAACAACAGGATATGGAGTGGCAGTAGCAACAGACCTTACACTGAAGATGCTCAACAAGTTCGGCTCCATAAGCCTAGACCCACGGGAAGCCACAGTCGCTATACAAGGATTCGGAAACGTAGGCTCTTTCACTGCAAAGTTTCTCGACGAACTCGGCTACAAAATAGTCGCGATATCCGATATCTCGGGATGCATATACAACCCCGAAGGACTCGACATACCTCTTATCATGAGAGAGCTGCAGACGGCTGGGTCGATAGAGAAACTCTCAAGATACGAGATATATCCTAAGGAGAAGATTTTCGATGTGAAGTCGGATGTCTTCATACCCGCAGCATCCTCGGACACAATCAACTCGGAGACCGCTCCCAAGCTTATCAAAGCTGGAACAAAGCTGGTTATCGAGGCGGCCAACATACCCACCACAGCTGAGGCTGAAAAAATCTTGATTCAGAGCGGGGTTTGGGTCATTCCCGACTTTATAGTCAACGCCGGCGGAGTCATCGGCTCATACGTTGAGTATAAGGGTGGAACAGAGAAAGAAGCTTTCGACCTCATAAACTACAAGATTAGTGTGAACGTCAAGCTTGTGCTAACCCTCGTCCAGCAAAACAGCTTAACCCCGAGAAAAATCGCGCAGGAAATCGCTAAAACACGAGTCAAAAGAGCTATGCTTCTCCGTCGCGGCGCTATAGATGTCGCTCGAGAATACTTTGCACGGCAGAAATCGCTATACGAATTCATGGTGCCTGACCTTAGAAACACAACGCATCCTTAAATAATCTACAGCAAAAAAGCCAATAGAAGCCCTGGTAGCTCAGCCCGGTAGAGCGGCCGCCTCGTAAGCGGCAGGTCGAGGGTTCAAAGCCCTCCCAGGGCTCCAGTGGGTTTGTTGGAGTATACATTTTGCCGCGGATGTGGAGTAGGGTTAAAATCTAGATTATTGTGGAGTTGGTGGGATGAGTCAGGATTCTGGGCGTGTTCATGTGATTTCGTTGCGTGATGCTTGGAAGGCCTCAAGGCTGAGGAGAACCGATGCCGCGGTCCGTTTAGTCAAAGAGTATGCGATGAGACATGGCAAAGCCTCCACGGTGAAGATTTCTCCTAAGGTAAACGAGATACTCTGGGCGAATAGTCGTCAAAACCCTCCGCGGAAGATACGTGTTGTTCTGGAAAAAGAGGACGAGAACACGGTTGTAGTGAGGCTTGAGGGCGAGGCCCCGGCCGAGGAGAAGGAGTAGCGGAGCTTGTTATGGAGATTAGGCTGGAGACGGTGCTCGGCTCCGCTGAAGTCGGCCTGTTTGCTCTCCCAACAGACCGCTACGTTATTCTCTCCAAGGAGATAAACCCGTCCAAGGTCAAGGCAATTCAACAAGTGCTGAAGGTTGAGACCATCCTAACCTCCTTAGCAGACAGCATCCTGGTCTCGCCTTTCGCGGCGGGTAACTCAAACGGGCTGCTCTTGTCCAAGCTCGTGGTGGATGAGGAGCTGAAGAAAATCAAAGCCGCGCTCCCCGACTTGAACATTCACCGCCTCGACACCAAATACACAGCCGTAGGCAACCTGATTCTATGTAACGACAGGGGCGCCGTTGTCAGCTCTTTACTTGGAAAAAGCGTTGCGAAAGTTGTTGCAGACGTTTTAGGCACCGACACAGTTTCCTCCACAATTGCAAACAGGTCCTACGTGGGCTCGCTGGTAGCTGCGACGAACGTTGGTGCACTGGTCTATGTTGACGCGGAGGATGATGAGCTGAAGCTGCTGGAAGACGTGCTGCATGTCCATGTGGATACTGGCACAGTCAACGGCGGGGTGCTTTTTCCACGCAGCGGAATAGCCGCCAACTCCAGCGGCGCCGTCGTAGGCTCATTAACCACCGGGCCCGAGCTGATGACCATCTCAAGAGTTTTCCAGAGATGACATCCCTGTTTGATAACGTTATAAAGGGCTTGTGTGAATCTGTTTCTAGCCATGTCGGAGGCCGAAGTCGCCCAAGCGCTTGAGGAGCTTCAGCTGCTTGAAAGGCTTGTCGCAGACCTTCAGGCAAGGATTCTCACGCTGCAGAGGTCTGTGACCGAGCATGAAGAGGCTGTGAAACTGATTGAGGAGATTCGGAAGTCTGGAGGAAGCATGAAGATTCTTGTGCCTATTGGCGCTGGGACATTTGCGGAGGCAAGCCTTCAATCCGTTGAAAAAGTGACGGTCAGCTTGGGCGCAGGTGTATATGCTGTGAAAGCCTTGGAGGATACTCAGCAGCTTTTGACCAAGAGAAACCAGGCTCTTCAGGCTTATGTCGATGCGTTGGCTAAGAGGCTGTCCGAGTATGCGGGAAGGGCTGAGGAGCTGCGCAGGTTTTTGAACAGGGTTTTGACGGCGCAGCAGCGGCAAGGGTAGTGGGGCTTTGCTGAAAACTGTCGCGAAAATCTTCTCATCTTTCATAGAGACCGTAAAGACGGCGAAGCCCTCCCCCAAAGAGGTTGAGAATGTCTTGTCTGATTTTTATCTACAGCTTATAGCCGCCGATGTGGCGGTGGAGACGGCTGACGCGATTGTGAACAGTTTAAGACATAGTCTTTTGGAGATGGATGTTCCACGGTTCGGTGATAGAGAAGCTGTGTTGAAAGAGGTCTTGAAAAAGTCGATTGAGTCGCTTATCAAAGTGGCTGACGTCAACCACGTTCTGAAACGTGTTGACGAGGCCAGGAAACAGGGGAGGCCTGCGGTGATTCTCTTCGTGGGCCCCAACGGCTCGGGAAAAACCACGACCGTTGTGAAGCTCGCCCACTACCTGAGGAAGAGAGGCTACTCCGTGATTCTCGCTTCAGCAGACACCTTCAGGGCAGGTGCCATCGAGCAGCTGGAGACACTCGGGCAACGGGCCGGCTTCATGGTTGTCAGCCAAAGCTATGGAGCAGACCCAGCGGCGGTGGCTGTGGACGCTTTGAACAAGGCGTCAAGCATGCGTGTCAACGTTGTTTTAATCGATACAGCGGGGAGAACCGAAGTGGACCGTGGACTTCTCGAGGAGATGCGGAAGCTCAAAAGAGTTGTTAAACCCGATTTCGTCATCTACACAGGCGACGCCTTGGCCGGAAACGCCGCTGTCCAGCAGGCCAAGATGTTCGACGAAGTGGTTGGCATAGACTACGTTATCTTATCGAAAGTGGATGCCGACGCTAAAGGCGGCTCAGCCATATCCATTTCACATTCGACGGGAAAACCGCTTCTCTTCCTCGGGGTTGGCCAGGAGCTCGACGACCTCGAGGACAAGCCTGCTGAAAAGCTGCTCGAGGCGCTGGGGTTCGCCTAACCTTTATTTGAGAGGTTCGAGGAACATTAGCCAGATGGAGGCTCTACGGAGAATACTGAGTGTGAGAGAGGGGAAAGGGCCTTCGCCGACCTTCACCGAACCCCAGCTGGCTTACCTAATTTTTTTGATTGGCTCAGAGCCATACATCGGGCGTAAAAGGCTGAAAGAGCTTCTTCAACTGGGAGAAGGGTCTGTGAGAACCATGGTCTCGAGGCTTATGAAACGCGGGCTCGCCGTCTCGACACGTGGCGGAGTTGCTTTGACAGAGAAGGGGAGAGAGGTCTACGAAAAGCTGAGGAAACTCATCTCTCCGCTGAGGAAAGTCTCCTTCAAAATGCCCTGGGAAGCCCCGGCTAACTATGGCGTTGTTGTGAAGGGTTTGGCTGATAGAATTTCCACGGGTTTGGAAGAGAGGGATGAGGCAGTGCGTCACGGCGCCTCCGCGGCCATGGTTTTAACGTTTCTCAGCGACGGCGTCCACATGCCGCGTGTCAGCAACCTTAGCGTCGAGAGACCCGAGTTTGCTGAGCAGGTCAAATCGTTTTTCAAACCTGAGGTGGGGGACGTAATAATTATAACGGGTGCTGAGGATGAGCCGCGGGCGATGTATTCGGCTCTCGCAGCGGCGTTGAAAATCTTGCTTGGAAAAAGATAAAAACCCTGTGTTCCCGTATCAATCATGACTAGAAGCTCGAGGATACCGGGTTTCTACACACTCAAGCCTGAGGAGAGGCTTCAGGTTGTCGCAGAATTTGCACAGCTAACCGAGGAGGAGAAGAAGCTGATTTCATCATGCGGTCTCGACATCGCGACCGCGAGCAGAATGATTGAAAACGTGGTCGGCATCTTTCCTCTACCACTCGGCATCGCAGCCAACTTTCTAATCAACGGCAGAGATTATCTTGTTCCGATGGCTGTTGAGGAGCCTTCAGTGGTGGCTGCTGCGTCTAACGCCGCGAAGATGGCGCGCGACGGTGGAGGGATTTATTCTTTTCAGCCCAGCCAGCTCATGATAGGGCAGGTGCAGCTTGTCGAGGTCAGCAATCCATATTTGGCTAAGATGGAGATTTTGAGGAACAGGGATGAGATTCTTGCGCGGGCTAATGAGTGTGACCCTGTGCTGGTTAACTTGGGCGGAGGAGCTAAGGATGTGGAGGCGCGTGTTCTCGAGACTGATTTAGGCCCGATGGTTGTTGTGCATCTCATCGTGGATGTAAGGGACGCGATGGGTGCGAACGCCGTCAACACCATGGCCGAGAACGTTGCGCCATTTCTTGCACGTCTATCGGGCGGGAAATTCCGTCTCCGAATAATCTCCAACCTCGCCGACAAACGCATCGCACGAGCGTATGCCAAGGTTCCCGCCGAGTCGGTGGGAGGTGTCGAGGTGGCCCGTGGAATAGTTGAAGCGTATCATTTCGCCAAAGCCGACCCCTACAGAGCCGCCACCCATAACAAGGGTATCATGAACGGTATAGACGCGGTTGCTATTGCCACGGGTAATGACTGGAGAGCCATCGAAGCGGGAGCGCATGCCTATGCAGCGAGGAACGGACGATACGAGCCTCTGACAACATGGGAGCAGACGCCGAGCGGAGACCTCTACGGTGTCATCGAGCTGCCTCTGGCGGTGGGCATCGTGGGTGGAGCGGTTAGGACAAACCCCGTGGCGAAGACATGTCTCAAAATCTTGGGCATCAAGTCGGCGCGGGAGCTTGCCGAGGTCATGGCGGCTGTCGGACTTGTCCAGAATCTCGCAGCGCTTAGAGCGTTGGCGGCCGAGGGCATACAGGCTGGTCACATGAGCCTTCACGCCAAAAACATCGCCGTCATGGCCGGAGCGACGGGCGAGGAGATAGACCTCGTCGCAGAGGAGATGGTGCGACAGAAAACCATCCGCGTGGATAAGGCTGAGGAGATTTTGGCGGAGCTTAGGAGCCGTCGCGGCCAAGGGCCCTCCGCCACTCCTCGGCGTTGAACCTCTTCTCCATCCTCTCCATCTCTTTACTGAGAGCTTTTTCGAGGTCGACCCCGAACCTGTTGGCCAATTGGACAAATAATGTGAGAGACTGTGCGAATTCGCTGTCGAGGTCTTCACCGGGCGAGGAGTGGCCCAGCCCGCTCCGCTTATACCCCTCCTTCTCCAAGATGAACCGACCAATCTCAGTTATCTCCTCGATGAGATGTGCGTAGATAAGGGATTCTCGGAAGCTGTCCCAGCCCCGTGCCTTCTCAAACTCCTCAACCCTTTTCTGAAGCTCTGAAAGCCTCATCCAGCATCCCTATAGGAAGAGCTGTATATGAGGTACACCGTCGACGTAAATAACCGATTTTTCGCTCGCGTATCCAAGCTTGACCGCTGCCTTTACAGCGTTCTCCCCCAGCAAATTTATGATTGTCCCCATCCTGAAGTAATCTTCGAGGTCTGTCTCACAAACCAGGACACCTTTGTAAAAAGATTCCTGTACCTCAACGGAGACCCCTGTAGACAGCCGCAGCTTTCTACCCAGAAGCATTTCGTCGCAGATGGCGACAACCACTTCACCTGTTTTGGAGCGATGCGTCTTCACCCAGCAACGTCCTTCATCAGCGGCGTTTGTGGACAGGTTTCCTCACTACAGTAATTTACCGCGGGTCAATATATAGCCGTTGTGTCTCATATTCTCCTGACGGGGCTTTTTGCTCCGCATGCATCGCATACGAGGAACCTGAACCTCTTCTCGCTAACTATTCGTGTGTCTATTCCGTTGCAGACAGGGCAGCGGACGAACTCTTTAATGTAGAGGTCAATCAGCCGTTTCGCCTCATCATGCAGCATCCTTCCCTGTATCACGAGCCTATCATCCGAAATTGCTCCAGCTCGGCCCGTCTCCTTCAGAAGAAACCTCGCAAGATGCGCCGGCTCCCTGTTAAGCATCTTAGCCACCTGCCCGAGGTTGGTGAAAAACGTGTTTTTGGCGTCTATGATGAGGTTCGGCGATATCTCCAACACCCTGTCGCCGGCAGAGGCTGAAGACCCCTTCGTAACCCTGGCCAGCACGTTGTCAAGAAGCATCTCATAGAACTCTTTGCTTTTTAGGTCGAGGCTCATCCCAACGACCGTGGGTTGGATGCAGCTAAAAAGGATTAAAAACATGGTTCTCTGCTGTTTGTCGGTTTGACAGAGCCTTTTCATGTGAAGGATTTGTCTCTGGCAGAGAAGGGAGCCAATCGCATCATGTTGGCTGAATCGATGATGCCTGTTCTCTCATTGTTGAGGAGAAAGTATGCCGACGAAAAGCCTTTCGAAGGATATAGGGTCTCTATGTGTTTGCATGTGACGAAGGAAACAGCTGTGCTCTGCCGTGTTCTTCGAGAGGGAGGGGCTAAAGTAGCCCTGTGTGCCTCAAACCCTCTCAGCACTCAGGATGATGTCGCGGCGGCGTTGGCGGTTGAGGGTTTCAACGTCTACGCTTTCCGTGGAATGTCGACGCAGGACTATTACCAGGCAATTGGAAAAGCCTTGTCTCATGAGCCGCATCTGCTTGTCGACGACGGGGCAGACCTCATCACATCTTTGCACAGGCTCATCCACGGTTTTGAGGATGTGTATTTGGAGGATGTGAGGCGAGGAATGGATGGAGCGGATGTTCCACGTGTTTTGGGCGCGACGGAGGAGACGACGACAGGTGTCACGAGGCTTAGGGCCCTTGATGGAGAAGGGTTGCTCGCATTCCCCGTCATCGCTGTAAACGACGCGCTGTCCAAGAGCCTTTTCGACAACCCGCTGGGGACGGGGCAGTCGGCCCTCGATGGAGTTCTGAGGGCCACGAACCTTCTGCTCGCGGGTAAAACAGTCGTGGTAGCCGGATATGGAAGAGTTGGCGCCGGTATCGCTGAGAGGGCGAAGGGAATGGGTGCACGGGTTGTGGTTGTCGAGCCTGACCCGATAAAGGCGCTGCAGGCATACATGAACGGTTTCACAGTGACATCGATGTCAAAAGCATCTGAGATAGGTGATGTCTTCATCACGGCAACCGGCAACATAGACGTCATAAGGGGCGAACACTTTGAAAAAATGAAGGACGGGGTTTTCCTCGCCAACGCAGGTCACATGGATGTCGAGATAAACAAACAAGACCTGAAACAGCTCGCGGTCTCCGTTGAAACCATACGTGAAAACGTGACGCTTTACCGGCTGAGAAACGGCCGCAAACTCTTCCTACTCGCCGACGGGAGGCTGGTGAACCTCGTCTGCGCAGAGGGCCACCCCTCCGAGGTTATGGACCTCTCTTTCTCATTACAGGCAGAGTCCCTCCGCTATCTGATAAAAAATGTGGAAAAACTGGGAAAACATGTCTACACAGTCCCACGTGAAATAGACGAAGCTGTCGCGGCGCTGAAGCTCGCCGCTTTCGGCGTCGAGCTTGAGAGGCTCACTCCTCGGCAGCAAGAATACATGCGAAGCTGGATGGCTGGAACTTGAGAAGTAGAAAAATCGGCCCACACATCTACTTCTTGGAGCTCAGGACTGCTGGAGATGGGTTAGAAGCTGCAATACGAGAGATTAGGCTTGTTGGGGAATCAGGCGGGGGTAGAGTTTTCCGCGGCGATGAGAAAATGTTTCTCCGCAGTTTCTTGAAATTCTGCACAGATGTGGACATCTTTGTCACTTGGGGTGGCGAGTCGTTTGCGCTTCCTCTCTTAACGGCTAAAATTATCAGAAACCGGCTTGACCCTGCACCATTGTACGAAACATATCACCTTGACCTGAAAACTTTTTTTGAAAAAACCTTCTCCGCCAGCGTGTCCGATGTATCGGAGGCAGCTGCTCTGCTTGGGTTGAGGAAGAGAAGGGATGCGCTTGAGAACATGAGAGCTGTTTTCAATGCTTTGCGTAGCATTCTCCGTGTTACAAGGCCCGAGCTTGCTCTTTAATACCATTTGTTTTTGAGTCCCATAAGATATGCGAAGGTGTTTGTGGCGACGTGCATGAAGATTGTGAAAAGGAAGAGGGATGCGAGGGTTGCGGTGTCCATCCACGGGGGCAGGCCGTGGAATAGATGTATGAGTAGGAGGGCTGCGGCGAGGAAACTTAGCTGGTCGAGCACGGGCGCTGGACTGCCTGTTTTAAGCCCCAAACGCCTCTTAACAAAAGCACCGCCCACGTCGCCCAACAAGGCCCCCAAAGAGAGTAGAAAAACCTCAAACAACCCGAACAACCAGCTCCATAGAAACCTCATAACAAACCCGGTCAAAAACCCAGCCAAAACACCCACAACAAACCCTTCAACGGTCTTCCCATCCCCCAAAACTCTACGGCCATCAACAAACACCCGCCCACGGTCGATAGGCCTTGTCCTCCTCAAAATTTTCGCGGCAACCACTGGAGAAGCATTAGCCACGTAAGCGGGGAAAATGTATGCAAGCCCCGTCAAGAAGCTTGACGCATCCATCGAAGCCCAAAAGCCCACGCCAAAATTAAAGTTCATCAAGAGCGTTATATACAGGGAGGGCCTATCATGGATTTGCAAGATGGTTGAACTCAGTCTCTATAGCTACGGGCCACGTACCTCTGTCGAGTACGGCGGCGGAACATTCGATGTCGGCCCCGACGTGTTCATAGCTGTCGAGGGTGTGGGAACTTTTGAAGGGGTCTCTGTTGAGCGGAAAATTCAAAGCCTTCTCTCAGCCGGCAAAGACCCGGCTAAGACAGCCGCCAAAGTCCATAGAGAATCTACTCAAAGAGGACACGCCTCCATCACCACCAGTTTATCGTTTCAGCTAGAGGTGAGGGAGTGCAGCCGCGCCCTCTCCATGCTTCTCGTTGCACCCCCCTTCGGCTCATATCTCCAAGAATCCCAGAGAAGAGCGAGCATAACCCACTCATACCTTAAAACACCTCCCTTCAAATCAAAACACCACACTAAAATCTTCGAAGAAACTGCACACCGCCTCGTCGACGGCTACAAACAGCTTATCGAAAACGGCGTCACTCTCGAGGATGCACGCTACGTTCTTCCACTGTGCACAAAAACATCCCTCTTCATCAGCTGCAGCCTTGAAACCTATGTATCCTTTATTCAGCACAGTAATCTCGGAGAATATTTGCCCCACGAGGTTAGCGAGTTTGCTGAAAAATTCTATTCTCTGGCGAAAAATGTCGCGCCCATGATGGTTGAGGCGCGTCTCATGGTCAAGCATCCCTTGGTATCCTATCCCTTCCCCAACCCTTTCAAGCCATCCGACCCATTTTTCACCAAACTACTTGAGGGAAAAAACTTTGACGAACCTCTTCTCCTCCATCTACAAAATCTTTTACCTGACAAACTGTTTCATGATGTCTTCGCCGCAAATGTCAAAGAGTTGGTTGACACCGTGAACCCGTTAATCAACGCTGTCACCCTCGAGCCCCTCTCTCTCGTCGCATATCACCAAGCCATCAGACACCGGACAGTTCCAACAGCTGTTGAATCAATTTACGCAGCGGCCGAGAGGGCTTTGAAGAGCCCTGAGAGAAACATCATTCCGCCGCCGGATGTTAAAACAAATCCGCGAAACATGAAGCTTTTCGCAGAGCTTTGCAGTGAGGCTCTTGAATGCTACCGACGTCTCATAGAGGACGGATGCAGGTTGGGAGATGCAGCGCTCATTCTTCCACAGGCTCTGAAGCTCTATGTTGTGAGGGTGTATAACGGGTTTAACCTGTTGTATCCCTCCGGGTTCGTGGCCACGAGAACCTGTAGCTACGCCCAGTGGGAGGAACGGGCCATAGCCTATAAGGTTCTACACGAGGTTGTGAAAAGGGCTCCCGAGCTTGAGACCGTTATGGGTGAAAAGTGTCGACAGCTGGGCTACTGCCCTGAGAAAACGTGGTGCCCCATAATCCTAAAGTATCACAAATACTCTGATGAATTGCATCAGAGGATGCAAAGGTCTTGAGCAAGGAGCGTTTAAAGAAGATTGAGATAAGCGGTCCTGGCATCAACTTTGACTACGCACATTTTCTACCAAACTCACCCAAATGCGGCGTTCTACACGGCCACTCTTCAACCGTTTCCGTCACGGTTGTGGGCAAGATGGTTGACGACATGGTTGTAGAGTTCGGCGAACTGAAGAAAATGGTTAAGAAAGTGGTGGACTCTATGGACCACAAACTCATCGTCTGCAGGAAATACTTGAGCCATCTGGATAATGGTAAAGTGAAGGTCGAATTCGACGGCGTAGGAGGCCACTATGAATTCAAACTTCCCACAAACTCGGTCTACGTGATAGAATTCGATTCAACAGTTGAGAACATTTCTGAACACATAGCTGCGAGGCTTAGAGAGATGCTGCCTCCGAATATCCATAGAATACATGTCAGGATGAGTGAAGGGTTCGGAAAGTACGCCACTTCTTCACTATGAAGGTTGTAGCGCTTGTTTCAGGCGGCATCGACTCTACAGTAATGCTGTGGAAACTGCGGAGCGAAGGCCATTCAATTGTGCCGTTGACTCTGCTGACGTTTAGGAGAAACCCTAAAGAGATTGAGGCAGCCAAGAAAATCTCCCAAACAGCGAGCGGACGCGAGCCGATAGTGTACGATGTCAGCTTTCTCCGGGAACTGTTTGATTATCCCCAGCACATAAAGGAGAGAGTTTTCCAACACTTTCCCAGTTTACCTAACATCGTCATCCCCTACAGAAACATCATCTTCTACTCTGTGGCCGCGTACGTGGCCTCTCACGAGGAGGCTGATGCGATAGCAGGGGGACACACCCGCGAGGATATAGAACGCATACCCGATGTCGGAGAGGAGTTTTTCACCGAGCTGGAGAAAATCCTAAACAAGTCTACACCATTCCACCGAGTCAAAATCTTGACGCCTGTTGCGGGTTTCCGGAAGCCTGAGATATTGAGGCTGGGTCTCGAGCTTGGCGCACCCATCGGGGAAACTTGGAGCTGTTGGTCTATCTTTGAGAAACACTGCGGCAAATGCCCCGGTTGCGTATCGAGACGAGAGGTCTTCAAAGCCGTTGGGATATTAGACCCCACCGAGTATCTGGAGGGATAGCGTTTTTAGCTACATTTCTTAGCCATGCGAGGGGGATGTCGTCACTAACGGTTGTCTACGCCGGTAAGCGCACCGAGGCCGTTGCAGCCGCTGAAAAGCTCAGGGAGATTCTTCCGAGGCATTTTGAGAAGTGGCGTGTTTTTTCCCTCTCAGAGTTTGAGCAAACGAGTTCTGTTGACGATGTTTTGATGATTCTCGGAGGAGATGGTACCGTTCTGAGGGCGACAAGACACATAAGGTCTCCGAATGTCAGGGTTGTCGGCGTGAATTTTGGGAGAGCCGGGTTTCTTTGCGTGATTGAGCCCGAGGAGCTGGAAATGGCCGTGAAGAAAATAGCAACAGGAGATTATCATGTGGAAGAAATTATGAGGCTTTCTCTCTATGTCGACGACAAGTATGTGGGGGATGCTTTGAACGAGATTTATGTCTCCTCGACGAAGCCCGGGACAGTGATTGAGTACCGACTTCAGCAACGTGAGCTGCTTGCCTCCGATGTGGCCGACGGAGTAATACTATCAACACCTGTGGGTTCAACAGCTTATGCGTTTTCCAGCGGAGGGCCGATAGTGGATGAGAGGCTGGAGACTGTGGTTGTCGTGCCGATGGCTTCGATGACGAATCTTAGACCCATGGTTCTCGCGATAGATACTCCTCTACAGGTTTCTGTTGTAAAGGGCCGTGCGCAAACCCTCGTCGACGGACACACGGTTACGCCTGTTGAAAAGGGGGAGGTTAGAGTTGAGAAATCTTCTCACAGCCTATACATGATATCCTTTGACGAGAGACCGTTGTTTAGCAGAAGACTGAGGAAAAGATTGTATGGCAGGCCGTAGGGTTTTCGTTCTCGATACAACCGCTCTTCTGTCTGCCCAATTTGAGCCGGGGCCAGCTGAGCTTGTCACCGTTCAGGAGGCTGTGGACGAGGTGGTGTATGGCGGGCTTGCACCGCAGAGAGTTTCCACGGCTCTGTCAACCAAGGCCATTAAACTCAAAAAACCATCTCCCCAAGCCATTAAGCAGGTTGAAGAAACCGCGCGCATGACAGGTGACCTGCCCAAACTCTCTAAAACCGACTTGGCTGTCCTCGCTTTGGCTTATGAGGAGAGGGTCGGCGGAGCAGAGGTGGTTGTCGTGACAGATGACTACAGTCTTCAGAACACGGCGTTGAGGCTTGGATTAGGTGTCTGGGGGGTGGGTCGTGAAACTGTTAGAGAGATGCGTGAATGGGTTTACCGATGCCTGGTATGCGGCAAGGTTTACACTCGTCCTATGAACCGATGCAGGGAATGCGGCGGTGAAGTCGAGAGAGTAGTCAAGAGGGCTTCGCGATGAAATAGCCCGACAGCATCAGTCCCCAGCTTAACACAGGGTAGACGATCAGCCTCTCCATTCCGCCGTGTCCAAGCCCGAGGTAGTTACCCGAGGCGAAAAGAGCCAAAGCCACGAGCGCTGTCATACCACACACCACAGAAATGACGCCCATCAAACGGTTGAACACCCTCAACCCGTAGACCGCGGCAAGCCCCGCGAAGAAAAACGTGATGAAGGAAAAGACAGTGTGAAGAACCGGAACATTTTCCGGAAAGAGGCCGACGCCGAAAGCACCTATTCCAGCAGCGGCTACAAGGGCCGCGAAAACCCTGCTGCCCACAACCGTCAAACTCAGATAAGCCGCGATAATCACGCAGACACCGAGAAAAGAGACAGAGGTGTTGAACACGGGCGCAGCCACCCCCACACCCAAATCACTGATGTAATTACCTGAAACACTGTAACCTGGGTAGATGGATTCCGCGACGCGTAGGAAAAAGAGAAACTGGGCCACCCCTATAAACAAAACTGCACCAGCGAGTGATGACCTTCTCATACACAGTACAGGTTCTGGAGGATATTTTTCCGTTTACTGGTCTATGGGTTGGTTATCATATGTTGTTGTTTATGAAGAAGAGTTAAATACTCTGTGGTGCTTTCCGCACTATGGCCTCGTATGGATTGCGTCTTTCCACAAAACAACTCTCAATAATTGCTCTTTCCGCAGCCTTCTACGTCCTCATGGGAGCAATAACCGGTCTCGTTCTCCCCGCGGCACGCGGATACCCCGCCCACTTTTTCCGAGGACTTGCCATGAGCGCCGCCGGAGCCTACACGAGAAGAATGTGGAGCGTCACAGTAATGTCGCTTATAGCAGGAGTCTTGTTCATGGTTTTGGTTCCGGCTCCCGCGCCGTATCTACTTTTTTCCACAGTCGCTGCCGGGCTACTCTATGACTTGAGCATGGGAAGAAACTATCCCGATGTATGTAGAAAGCGGCGGAGAATTACAATGGCCACCGTAGTAAGTGGATTGGGCGAAGCCGTTGTAGCGCTTGGAATACTTACCTATGTTGGGTTGTTCAATGTGCAGCCTTCAGCCTTAGCAGTAATATGGATTGTGACGATAGCCGCTAACCTTGTCCTCAGCACAGCGGGCGCACAGGTGACAGTTGCACTTCTACGGAGATACACGAAATGAGCCAGCTGGACCCGCTCTTTCTCACGCGTTTAGGGATTTTCTACGGCTTGGTTTTCTGGGTTGGAGGAATTGCGCATCTCGCCTTCGCGGCCATCCCTCTGCTTGCGAAGCTTGATAACCCCATGGATAGGACGAGGCTCATGGGCGGCATGATGAAGAAATACAACCCCGTCGCATGGACAGCCATCCCCATCTTAATCACCTCAACAACCTACCTAACACTGCACTCCGCTGGAAAAACCCCATTACCTCAAATCACCCTCGCCATACTCTACACAGCAGCTCTCCTAGATTTCCTACACTCATTCATACTGGGCCCGCGCGCAGCCTCTGGGAAAAAACATGCGAGAACATTGGCTCTAGCGGCTGCGAGAGTTGAGACGGCGCTGGCTCTGGCCCTACCTCTTCTAATCGCTGGCCTGCTTTAGTTATTCGCTGAAAAGACTTTATCAAGCGATGATTAACATGCTGTTCCGTGGAGGATGCTATAGCGGTCGTCGACTTCGGCGGCCAATACACACACCTCATCAGCAGAAGGATTAGAAGCATAGGCGTCAAAACACATGTCATACCGCATAAAATGCTCCCGCAAACAGACATCAGCATCTATAGAGGAGTTGTTTTCTCCGGGGGGCCTGCGAGCGTCTACGAAAACAACGCCCCAACAGTGGATATGGAGAAACTTCGGGGCAAGCCTGTTCTGGGAATATGTTATGGCCATCAGCTGATTGCGTATTTGCTCGGCGGCGAGGTTAGACGTGAAAGGGCCCGAGAATACGGTAGAACAGAACTTTTCCTAAAACATGGTTGCCGTCTTTTCAGAGGATTGCCTGACAGGTTTATGGTTTGGATGAGCCACGGCGACCACGTCGAAAAAATTCCACAAGGCTTCGAGACAGCCGCATCAACCACAACCTCGCCTCACGCAGCCATATGTAATGAAGAGAGAAACATCTACGGCGTACAGTTTCATCCAGAGGTCGCCCACACAGAACATGGCTTAAAAATTCTACAAAACTTTGTATTCGACATATGTGGCTGCAGGGGTTCGTGGCGGATGGAGGATTATCTGGAGAAAGCTGTGGCGGAGGTTGTGAATTTGGTGGGTGAAGGCCGTGTGTTGTGTGCTGTCAGCGGTGGAATAGACTCCACGGTCACCGCAGCCATAGTCTCCAGGGCTGTGGGCAAACGGCTCAAATGCCTATTCGTGAACCATGGGTTGATGCGTAAAAACGAGCCGGAAAAAGTGCTTGAAATTTTGCGGAAAATTGTGGGCGAGGAAAACATCATCTACATCGATGCCTCCAAACGTTTTCTTGACAGACTGCGCGGTGTAGCAGACCCGGAGGAGAAGAGAAGGATAATCGGACACGAGTTCGCAGCCATATTTGAGGAGGTTAGCAAAGCCTATGGACCTTTTACACATCTTGCGCAGGGAACCCTTTATCCTGACGTGGTCGAGAGCGGAAAATCAGTCGGCGGCTCAGCGGTCATCAAAACTCATCACAACGTCGGCGGTATGCCTCAAGACTTCGGCATGAAACTGGTTGAGCCGCTCCGAGAACTCTACAAGGATGAGGTCAGACAACTCGCCGAGATGATGGGGCTGCCCCGTTGGCTGGTCAAGCGTCATCCCTTCCCAGGCCCGGGGCTGGCCGTCAGAATCATAGGCGAGGTTACTGAGGAGAAGCTTGAGATATGTAGGGAGGCGTCGGCTATTGTGGAGGAGGAGCTGGAGAAGGCGGGGCTGCTGGAGGAGGTGTGGCAAGCCTTCGCAGTAGTAGGAGACGACAAAGCCACAGGCGTCAAAGGCGATAGAAGAAGCCTCGGCTACATCGTGACAGTCCGTGTCGTCTCATCGGTCGACGGTATGACAGCCGACTATGTGAAACTGCCATACACGGTGCTCGATAAAATAGCTTCGAGAATAGCTAACGAGGTTGACAAGGTTAGCTGGGTGACGTACGCGGTCTCGAGCAAGCCGCCTGCCACGATTGAGCCTCAGTAGGTTACCTGCCTTTCCAGACCGGTTTACGTTTCTCGAGAAAAGCCCGGGCGCCTTCTTTCTGGTCCTCGGTGGCGAAGAGCGAGGCGAAGAGCATCAGCTCTGCTCTCAAACCAGCCAATAGACCTGTCTCCAAGGCGAGGTTAACAGCTTCTTTCGCAGCAGCCAGCGCCATCCTCGGCTTCGACAACAGCTTCTCCACCAGCTCTTTCACAGCCTCCTCAAGCTTATCACGTGGAACCACGATGTTCACAACACCCATCTTCTCCAGCTCCCTCGCAGATATCCTGTCACCCGTCATCACCAGCTGCTTAGCCTTTTTCTCACCCACCAAACGCGCCAGACGCTGTGTACCTCCACCTCCCGGAATCAGACCAAGGTTTATCTCGGGCTGTCCAAAAACCGCGTCCTCAGCCGCTACAATCATGTCGCAGGACATCGCCAGCTCAAACCCTCCGCCCAGACAGTATCCCTCCACAACAGCGATAACAGGCTTCTGCATACTTCGTATGATGTTCGCGAGAACCATCGATGTACCAACCTCGTTGGCTATGCTTACACATTTTGCAGGGTCCCATTCAAGGAAAGCTCGGATATCGGCTCCCGCGGAGAAGTTTCCACCAGCCCCACGAACCAAAACAACCCTTACCTCATCATCTCTTGCAGCCTCTTCCAAAGCACGGCGAAGCTCCCTCCTAAGCTCCAGCTCCAACGCATTGTAACGCGAAGGGTTGTTGAGAACAATCGAAGCAACACCCCCCTCCTTAGAGAATATCACTTTGCTGAACTCGCCGGACATGGTTGTAAACATGATTCAGAGTATTTAGCTCCTCGCATAAAGGAAACTGCGCACATGTGTAATTTTATTTCACCGCCCTGTATTGGTGAGGGAATATTCGTCGTAGAAACATGTCCACATTTGCGGTTTGGTCGGGTGGAATTTCGTAGGTTTGTTTGCCGCCATCTCGGGCAACTATTCTGAGAACCCCGTTGCCTGAAAGCTCTATCCTCTCAACATCAGCGGGCTTAAGCAACTCTGCTTTGCCAAATTTCTTCACACCCAGCCTCCTCTTGTTCTCCTCAAGCATCGCAACCACCTCCTCCAGAGAACGGCCAGACAAAAACAATTCAGCCACATCATCTTTTTTCAAAGCATTCTTCAACTCCTCAACCCAGACGTTCACCATGTCTGTCAAAATATCACCAGTGCTGCCAATGTTCCATGGCGGCAGCTGCCTTACGTTATCTGTTTTAAGAAGCAACAATCCCGAGTCGCTGAATAGCAGCATATACCTGACGTATCCTCCGCCGAGCGTTTTCAAGGAAAAAACTTTACGCCAGGCCTCAGCCAAACCAAGCACACTAACCATGCCCAACCAAATTAAAAAGAACATAATTCCTTTTCGGCATATGCGCATATGGCATAACTTATAATATAACCATGAAGTTTCAACTCATAGCTTGGAGTTCGGCATAAGTTTCGGAGCGCTCTACGCTGATCCACAAACTTATCTAAGATATTCTGTCGAAGGCGAGAAGCTTGGCTATTCTTATCTCTTTTACCCCGACTCCCAGACGATTTATCGCGACCCCTTCGTAACTATAGGCGCAGTATCCACAGCTACAAGCCGGGTTAAACTGGGAACCCTTGTATCATCTGTATACACACGTCATCCAACCGTCCTCGCAGCATCAGCAATCACAGCGCATGAGGTTTCGGGCGGAAGGTTTGCGCTCGTCGTTGGGGCTGGTGATAGCTCAGTTCGGCGCATTGGGATTAAGCCTACCCCTGTCCAAGAGTTTGAAAAATCGGTGAAACATTTGCAGGAATTGATTGCGGGCAAGGAGTTTGACATGGGCACAGGGAGGTTTGGAATAAGATTCGCTCGCCACAGGGTTCCAGTTTACGTGGCAGCGACTGGTAAAAGGATGCTTGGTGTCTCAGGCAGAGTTGCAGATGGCTCGGTAATCATGGTCGGCCCCGCTTTAACTAAATGGGCTGTGGAACGGGTTCGCGAAAGCTGTGAAGAGGCAGGGCTTGATTTCGAGAAAAGAGAACTGTTTTGGTGCGGGTTCTGCGTCATTCATGAAGATAGAGAATATGCAAAGAAACTTGTTAAACCTAGTGTCTCATGGTTCTGTATAAATTATCCTGACCTTGTTAAAATGTTAGGAGTCGATTTGCCTCGTGATTTTTGGGATAAAGTCGAGAAGTTCAGAAACGACTACGCCCGCTACGACCTCGTACACTCTCAAACTTGGACACAGGCTGTAGAGGATGCGTCTTTCATCCCTGATGAGCTAGCGGACAGAATGGCACTGGCCGGCGACCTCGAGGAAATTGAAGCAAAGCTACGGGATATAGAGAAAATGGGCATATCCAAGGTGATTATTAGGCCTCCGGCGCACGAGCTTTGGTATGATGTTTTCAAAAGGTTCGGCGAAAACGTCATTGACAGGTTGGGCTAATCATCGAGATTATCCAAACGCTTATATACACAAGGACAGGTGAAAACCAACTATGGATAAAATAGCTAAAGTATTGACCGTTGACGACTTGAAAAAGGTTACACATCCAGCTTATCCCTACATGCTTCCCGAGATGTCTCCCATAAGCGAGGAAGAGGCTTTCCAACATGTTCGTAACACTGTTGATATGCATGTTCACGGAGCACCGACGGGGTGGATGCCTCATAGGCCCTCGATGCTTAAGACATCTCAGGAAGCCTCTGCAGCAGGTATGAAAGCATTGGCCTTCAAAGACCACTACTATATGACAAGCCCGATTGCTTATGTAATACAGGAGGCTTTGGAGCCATGGTGCGCAGAGAGGGGGCTGCGGCCAGTTGAGGTCTACGGTGGAGTGACACTAAACTACGCGGTTGGTGGGTTAAACCCGTCCGTGGTAAAAACCGCGTTAAAAGGCGATTTTAAGAAACACACCAAAGTCATCTGGATGCCGAGTATTGACTCTGACCTGACGCGACGAGTCGCTAACCTTGGCCCGGGGATAACCATCCTGGAGAACGGGCGTCTGAAGAACGAGGTGAAAGAAATAGTCGACATCGTGGCGAGCAGCGACAATAAAGTAGCCATCGAGACTTCCCATCTATATTATGAAGAAATTTTGGCTCTCGCGGAGGAATGTGAAAAGAAAGGTGTAGACCTTGTTGTAACACATGCGAACCAAGAGCTCACGCTGTTAACCGTCGAAGAGGCGTTAAACCTTGTGGAGCGTAAAGCATGGATACAGCTGGCCATCATATCCATGCTGGGAACACCGATAGCGGCGCCAGGGTGGGTAGTCAACTACCATCATTCCATAGAGCTGCTCAAAGCAGTGGGCCCAGACAGGGTAATACTCGTCACGGACGCGGGCCAGACTGGTGCCAAACCCGTCGAGTACATGAAGATGGGAATTTGGAGCCTTCTTTCCCGTGACATCGGAGCAGATGTGGTCACGAAAATAACCGTCAATAATCCATCGAAAGTCCTCGGACTCAAGTAACCGGCTTCTTGGGCCTGTAGCCTGCTTTAAAAGCGTCGAAGGCATTTCCAACCCCCCTTTCCTTCAGAAGAAATCTTTGAATTCGCTGAGTAGGTGTCTTAGGCAGCTCATCAACAATCTCGACGTACCTCGGAACCATGTAGTAGGGTAGTTTATTGTCGCACCACTTGATAAACTCCATGAAATCTAATTGAGTTCCGGGCTTGAGTTTTATGAAAACCTTGACATCTTCGTCACCTAATTCCGATGGGACACCGACAGCGGCCGACTCGAGCACAGATGGATGCTCGTTGACCACACTCTCAATCTCGTAAGGCGATATGTTTTCACCCCTCCGCCTGATGGACTCCTTTTTCCGACCTACTATGTAGAAGAAGCCGTCCTCATCCCGGTAGAACAAGTCACCTGTGTGGAACCAAAGATTCCTCCAAGCCTTCACCGTCTCATCAGGTTTCTTGTAGTATTCAAGCATCATGACATAGGGTTTACGGGGCCTAATCACAAGTTCTCCGACCTTTCCCGGAGGAAGCTCGTTGTCTTCGTCGTCAACTATTCTTGCCTCAAAGTAAGGCAAAGGCTTACCGACCGAGCCCACCCTAACATCGTTTCCTCGATTGAATATGGCTATGGCGCATGTCTCAGTCATTCCAAACCCCTCGAGAACCCGCACACCAAATCTTTTCTCAAATATGGGCCACGTATCTTTCGTCGCTCCCCCTGTCATAGCTACTCTTACAAAGTGACTTCTATCATACTCACTAGCCGGTTGCTTCAGCAAAATGTTGACCATGGAGCTGATGAGGAAAATAACCGTCGCGCGATATTTTACAGCATTTTGCCAAAACTGTGAGGCATGAAACCATGGGTCAAAGGCTGCGGTGAGGTCGTTGATAAGAGCAGGCAGTATTATCTGCAGCTGTCCGCTTGTGTGGAAGAACGGTACTGTGCTGTAGAAAATATCACCTTCACGTGCTTCCGCTATTGAAGCGTTCATGTGGGCCGTGTTTATGTAGGCGTTATGAGGCAGGACAACACCTTTGGGCGGCCCAGTCGTGCCTGAAGTGTACATTATGGTGGCTGGGTCTGATGGGTGAACTGTTTCATTTTTTTCCACTGGTTTGTCGGATTCTGTGAGAATATCTATGTGCAGGAATCCATCCGCATTCTCCTCATTGGTCAGATGTACAGTGATTTTTTCGAGTGAATTTTTTATCTCTAGATATTGAGGTAGGAGCTGTTTATCTACCACCGCTACTTTAGCATCTGAATCGTTGATTTGATATTTTAGAAGAGGGCCTTTCAGAGAAATGTTCAGAGGGACAGCTACTGCGCCGAGCTTCATGAGGCTGAACCAGATATAGAGGAACTCCAGAGAGTTTGGCATGAATATCACAACTTTGTCCCCTTTTGATACGCCGAGACTCCGAAATCCTCCTGCCACGTTAGAGGAGATGTTGTCAAGCTGTTCATATGTCACTTGTTTATCATCCGTGATGACCGCGGTTTTGTCACCATTTTTACGAGCCTTTTTACTGAACAGTTCGGCTAAAGTTGTGATTTTTTCCCACTCCTCGTACATGGCTAATCAGTGTTTTCCAAAAATTTTATGACAGCTTCGGCGAATTCATGCGGCTTCTGCTCCAGCAGAGCTACTGTTCCACCCTCTATTTCAACCACTTCGGCGTGTCTGATGCTTTGCTTTAACTTGGATAGATGGGCAGCGGCGAATGGGTCTGCTGTTCCAACTATTATCAGCGTTGGACATTTGATTTTTGTAATTTTCTCCTCCATGACGTAGCGGGAGACGGCTACATGCCCCGCCGCAGCGTTCGGTCCAGCCTTCAATGCGTCTATTATGAAGCGGTCAAGGATGTCAGGCCTATCGGGTGGGTAGTAAGGTTGCCGACCTCGCCATAATTCAAGCAGGTGTGAGCCATCCATCTTAGAAACATAGGCGTCTATGACGTGTTTGTTTCTACGTTTCTCTCTTTCATCTGCGTCTATGTATGGGCAGCCCGATAGGACCAATTTCTCAACCAATTGGGGATGAGTGGCTGCAACTTCTATCGCTATCACAGCACCTGTGTGATGCCCTACAAGCGATACGCGGTTTAATCCGAGAGCTTCGATTAACTCGATCACGCCTTCGGCCAGCCTCTCAATCGTCATCTCTCCTTCAAACCTGTAGGAGTCGCCGAATCCTATTGTGTCCATCGCGATTGCTCTGAATTTTTTCCCAAGCAGCGGCAGTACTTCGAGATACTCGTCTGATGAGCGCGGCGTCTGATGCAGCAGCACTACAGGTTCACCTTCCCCAGACCAGCGATAATGTATCTGTCCCTTTGGTGTGTTGATAAAATTTCTCATTATATTCTAACCATTATGGGAAAGCTATAAATATGCGGTTAGGGGGTTGATGAACGTCATGGCAGATAAATCAACTCGGCGTAACTTTTTATCGACTGTTGGTGTGGGTGTTGCTTCGGCGGTTATATTCGGCGTGGGTGGATATTTTCTCGGCAGCTCTGGGTCTAGAATAATAGAGCGCACAGTTACTCAAGCAGCACAGACCGCTACCGTAACAAGGACTCAAACGGTTACTCAGCCAACCACTGTGATAACCACTGTGACTGAGACAGCGGCAGCGCGGCCCACACGTCTCGTCATAGCGTGGCCCTTTGAGATTGTGACACTTAACCCCTACCGCTTCAGCAGAAACATCCCCGTCGAGTCTCCGATGGCAACCATCTATGACCGTTTTCTATCGCAGACGAGAGACCTTCTACAGGTTCCGGGTGTTGTAGAGAGCTGGGAATGGGGTGCCGAGAAAACCTCGTTAGATCTCAGAGTTAGAAAAGGTATCAAATTCCACGATGGAACCGAGCTGACCGCCGAAGACGTCGCCTTCAGCCTAGCTACCATGAAAACTCCTCCCAACGCGTATGCAGGTGTATGGGGGGTGATCAGCGATATACAGGTTGTAAACCCTAGTCTGGTGAGGCTGACTTTAAGCAGGTTTGACCCATCAATCATAGCTTGGATGGGTTTCCTTGATGCCTTCGTTGTCCCGAAGCATGTTTGGGAGCGCGTGGGTCCTGACGAGTTTGGGAAAAACCCAGTGGGAAGCGGTCCCTATAAGGTAAAGTCATATCGACCCGGCATACTGGAGCTTGAGAGGTTTGATGATTATTGGAGAGGGGCCGCGGCCATCAAGGAGGTTGTTTTCAAGGAGGTTCTAGACCCGCGGTCGAGAGCTGTTGAGGTGGAGGCTGGCACATCAGACTATACTCTAGAGGTGGACATAAACGATTTTCAGCGACTATCCAGTCTACAGGGGCTTAAAGGAGTGTCACAACTGGTAACCGATGTAGCAATACTCATGATACCGACATATTATCCCGAAACAGGTGATGAAAACGTGCGTCTCGCCATGCACTATGCTATCGACAAAGAGGCGATAATCAATAACATACTTAGAGGTCACGCCCGAGTGGTTCACACCACTGAGGCACCTGGATACCGAGCCTATGACCCTGACTTCAAATTCCCATATGATCCTGCGAAGGCGGCAGAGCTATTGTCGAAATCCGGCTATTCCAAGTCAAACCCTGTCAAAATCACTGTGGCAACCTTCAAAGGCTCCTTCCCCCGCGACTATGAAGTGATGCAGGCCATTGTCGCTATGTGGGCTGAAGTTGGTATAGAGGCTCAGCTAGAGGTAATAACTATAGCCCAACACTTTGAGATGCGTAACACTGGCAAAATGAAGCATGCACACTTCTACGTCTGGTCCAACGCCACAGGTGACCCGATAAACTCGGTCGGGCACTCTCAGTGGCCGAATTCACCATTCTCAACATGGCGCGGTCTAAAGGCCGCAAACTTAACAGATTACTCTGGGCTGATGAACCAAGCGACAGAGGTGATTAACCCAGTCTTCCTAGAGAAAGATGAGGAGAAGAGGATAGCCGCAGCTCGCCAAGCAGCACGTTGGGTGGTTGAGAAAGGCCTGGTCATACCCTTGTATCAGCTGGCTCAGCTTCACATAATGAAGAGAGACGTGAAATACGACCCCTGGCCGCAGGGATGGGTTCTACCCTACTACATGAGCTACTAATGGCGATAACTTCCTACTATTTATTCAAACGAATTCTACAAATGGCTGCCGCGCTGCTAGGGACATCCTTAGTAGCTTTTCTAATTTTCCGCATAATTCCCGGCGACCCCGTATCTTTAATGGTTGGACCCGGTGTGACCGAGGAATACATAGCACAGCTGAAGGCATATTTCAAGTTGGACCAGCCGTTAATCATACAGTATCTTTACTGGGTTGCTGACCTCTTATCCCTAAACTTGGGGACATCATTTAGGTATGGGTCGAGCGTGTCATCTTTAATCTTTGAGAGACTCCCCGCCACGGTTGAGCTTGTGCTGTTTACTCTAATGATAGCCGTGTTTTTCGGGGTGATTACGGGTGTCGTGGCAGCTGTCAGACAGCGGGTCAACACAGTTATTCAAGCCCTAACAATTTCTGGGTTGGCTATTCCACATTTTCTCTGGGCAATAATTTTCGTCATTTTTTTCGCCGCAATTCTGAAAATGTTTCCTGCATCAGGCCGGGTAGACATAGGTGTGAACATTCAAACGGTGACAGGCTTCTATCTAATTGATGCTCTTATAACGGGAAACATCGATGGATTTTTCAACGCTCTACAACACATAACACTGCCAGCGATATCACTTGCAATTGGCATGACTGCATTCATTCAAAGGACATTGAGGTCAAGCATGCTTGAGGTGCTTAGAGAGGATTATATCCTAACTGATAGAATGAAGGGACACAGCGAACTCTACATTATCTTCGTCCGCAGCCTAAAGAACGCGTTGATGCCTGTCATCACGCTCACGGGCGTACAATTCACTTTCCTCCTAGGCGGAAGTGCAATCGTGGAAAGAATATTCGGATGGCCCGGCATGGGTAACCTATTATTTACAGCGGTGCAATACAGAGACTATACACTTGTGCAGGGAATTTTGATGTTCTATACCTTTATCACAATAACGGTCAACTTTTTGGTCGACATACTCTACACATACATCAATCCAAAGGTCGAGTTCAAATGACTACAGCAACTATACAGGCTAGGCTTCTGTTAAAGTCCAAGAAAGCCGTCATCAGCACAGCCGTTCTCGTGTTCTTTTTTGCAGCGGGTTTATCCGCTCCATTTTTACCGTTACCCGACCCAAACAAACAGAATCTAAATGCGATTGGTTTGCCGCCTTTCTGGGTAGATGGTGGAGAACTGGCCCATCCGCTGGGAACAGACAGTCTTGGACGGGATGTTTTGAGCAGACTTCTTCACGGAGCGTCCGTGGCACTATATGTTGCAGTAGCCGCAACCGCTTTAACAGCCACTATAGGAATTGTTTTAGGAATCACTGCAGGATATTTCAGGGGCAAGGTTGACGACCTGTTAATGCGGGTCGTCGATATCTGGATGTCGTTCCCCCCGATTATTCTGGCAATAGTCTTGATAAGCGTCTTGGGTGTGGATTTAAACAACGTCGTTCTCGCTGTCGCATTGGTTGATTGGACAAGATTTACGCGAGTATTGCGCTCCGAGGTCTTATCTATTCGCGAAAAAGATTTCGTCACCGCCGCGCAGACAATTGGATTCTCACCTAATTACATCATGTGGAAGGAAATTTTCCCAAACATTTTGCCTACATTCATCATTATTACCACTCTTGAAATGGGCATCGCAATATCGGTTGAGGTTCTGCTCAGCTTTGTAGGCCTTGGAGTCAGGCCAACAACCTCCTCATGGGGTACTATGCTCGCCGACGGGCTGAACTATTTCCGCACAAACCCATATGGAGTCCTGTTCCCTCTGTCCGCGACAATAGCCGTAATTCTCAGCCTAAACATACTCGGCGAAGTCCTCCGCGAAAAAATAGACCCCCGGCTTATGGTGATTAGATGACAAAGCTGCTTGAGGTGCGTGAACTAAACATAAAGATTTTCGGAAAACCCGTGGTGAAAAATGTGTCTTTCGAGGTAGAGTCGGGGGAAGTTTTTGGACTGGTCGGCGAATCAGGGGCTGGCAAATCTCTAACAGGAAAAGCCATAATCAGGCTTCTGCCACCTGAAGCCGAGGCGGCCGGAAAAATTCTCTTCAAGGGAAATGATCTACTATCCATCCATGAGAAGGCTATGCGAAAAATAAGGGGGAAAGAGATTACCCTAATACAGCAGGACCCAGTAACCTCTCTCAACCCTTCGTTCAAAATCAAAGACCAGATAACCGACATCATGAAACTGCATCTCGGACTTACATCCAAGGAGGCTGAGGAAAGGGCTGTGGAACTTTTGAAAAAAGTCGGCATCACATCACCCGAGAAGGTTTTGCACAAATACCCCCATCAGATAAGCGGCGGCATGTGCCAGCGTGTAATGATAGCTATTGCCTTTGCATGTGAGCCCTCTCTCGTAATAGCCGACGAGCCTACCACGGCCTTAGACGTGATTACACAGGCCCTCGTCATAAACCTGATGAAACAGATACAGCGGCAATACAACACAGCAATCATATTCATCACACACAACCTCGCACTCGCTTTAAACATCTGCGATAGAATAGCAGTGATGAACAATGGATCGATCGTTGAGGTTTTGGATGCAGACAGAGTTTTTGAAGACGCAAGACATGAATACACTCTGTCGCTGTTGACATCAATCCCCACAATAGAAAAAAGCTTCATAAGGTGAATGAGATGCTTCAGGCTATCGGACTCAGCAAGGTTTTCTCAGAACCTGCTCGCAGTCTACGTGACATTTTCAACAAGGAGGCAAGACGCTTCTATGCATTACGAGATGTTTCTGTGCAAATAGGCGAGGAGGAGGTTCTGGGGATAGTTGGGGAAAGCGGATGCGGCAAAAGCACCCTCGCGAGAACAGTTGCGAGAATTTACACACCCGATAAGGGGCGAATAATTTTCATGGGCAAAGACATCACACACTTAAACAACAGAGAGCTATTTGATGCCCGTAGGAGGATGCAGATAATTTTCCAAAACCCATATTCTTCATTAAATCCGCGTAGAAGAGTAAGCGATATCATAGGCGACCCGCTAAGACTCCATGGGCTGTATGAAGAATCAGCTATTTCAGAGGCTTTACGGGCCGTCGGATTGGATGAAACCTATGCTAAGAGGTATCCGCATCAGCTGAGCGGCGGCGAGCGTCAAAGAGTTGCTATCGCGAGGGCTCTTGCTCTCCGCCCCTCTCTCATGATAGCCGATGAGATAACCTCTTCGTTGGATGTCTCGACCCAGATGCGTATTTTGGAACTTTTGAAAAGGATAAAGAACGAGTACAGGCTTTCTATGATGTTTATTTCCCATGACTTGGCGGTCGTCAATTACATGAGCGACCGAGTTGCAGTAATGTATGCTGGTGAAATCGTGGAGGAGGGGCCTTCACATGAGATCATTAACAACCCGCTCCATCCATACACTCAAGCCCTCATCGAATCCGTCCCAGACCCGCGTAAAGGTTGGAGACCTCGCGTTAAAGAAGTTGAAGGCGACCATGTATCGCCGGGATGTAGGTTTGCGCCACGGTGTCCATATGCTTTCGAAAAATGTTATGCAATGAGACCTACTTTAACCCAGTATAACAATTCGAGGAAGGTTGCCTGTTTTCTACACCAATAACTGTATGCATCCAGCTATCGCGACCAATGGAGAAACACTGGGATAAACTGTTTCCCAACGCATCTGCTCAAAAAATCTATTGCCACAGTGGTGCGAGAGCCATGATGAGGAACGTTGTTAGGCTAAATCATGTAGGAATCGGCAGCTGGTGAGGCGGAGTTTTGTTTGGTTGCTTTATTTGGTAGGCAGGTTCTATCGGTTCGATAACTTAAAATTAGCATTTTTAGTGGCATAATTTGATGAGGGTGGGAGGCCAAGCTGGGAATCCTTCACGGGATGTGAAGGGTCTTGGCAGACACCTGATTTTGGAGCTTACCGGATGTGACAGGCTCCTACTAAGCGATGTGGATTTCCTCGAGGATTTGTTGACCAAGGCTGCTGTCGCCAGCGGTGCAACTATTGTGGGCACGTATTCTGAAAGGTTTGACGATGGGCAAGGCGTCTCGGCGATAATTGTCTTAAAGGAGAGCCACATCTCGATACATACTTGGCCGGAGCTTGGCTATGCCGCCCTCGATATATACACCTGCGGAGAAAACATTGACCCATGGAAGGCCTACGACCTCATCATTTCAAGGCTTGAGCCTGAGAACGTTGGAGCATTCGAGGTAATCAGGGGACTTAACGTTTCTAGAAAAAACCTTCAGCTTCAGAAAGCCTCGATTCGAGATGGATAAGCCGTCAAACTGGTATACGGAGCAGATAGGCGAGTCCGTGCTCGAGTCCTACAAGGTGGTCAGGCATATCTACAGTGGGAAAACACGTTACCAGAAGGTCGAGATATTGGAAACAGAACCATTTGGCCGTTGCTTGCTCCTCGATGGAAAAATGCAGTCATCTCTTTTAGACGAGCATATTTACCATGAAACCCTTGTCCATCCCGCCATGTGCCTAAACGGGGCGCCTAAACGTGTGGTCATCATAGGGGGCGGAGAAGGTGCGACTTTGAGGGAGGTTCTCAGGTGGCGGACTGTCGAAGAAGCATATATGATAGACTTGGATAGAGAAGTTGTCGAACTCTGTCAAAAACATTTACCCTCGCTCTCGGCCGGCGCGTTCAACGACTCTAGGCTTAGGCTGTTTTTTGAGGATGGAAGGGCCTGGGTCGCTGAGAAGCTTAAGGACAGTGTTGACGTCTTCATAATCGATGTCACCGACCCGCTCGAACAAGGCCCCTCATATCAACTATATACGACGGAATTCTATCAACTTCTGTTGTCAAAACTCTCGGAAAACGGTGTAATAGCCACTCAGGCCACGTCGCCGACACATACGCCACTCGCCTACCAGTCGATTAAAAAGACGATGCAGACAATATTCCCCCATGTATCTGAGCTGGCCGCCTATGTTGTATCATTCTCCTCCGTGTGGGGGTTTCTCTACGGCTCTAAAGAAGCTGGTTTCGCGTCTCTCGGACGGGGGGAGGTGGATGAGAGGCTGAGGATGGCTGAGGTTAAGGGCCTCAGGTTCTACAGCGGAGCAACACATGAAGCGCTTAAAGAATTGACTAGACACTACGTCACCCTCAAGGGCGTAGAGGGACGCGTCATCAGAGACTCTGAACCCCTATTCGTTGCATAACGACGCTGTTGTCTAGCATCTGAACCATATCTGGTGTAACCTGTACGAAGTTGCTGGTGTTGCATGGTTTATTTATTCTTGGTTGAGAAAAATCATCAGCGTGTGTCTTATTTTGGTTTTTGTATGAAACCTGGTATGAATTGTTTTCTGAGATATCCGCTTAGGAGGTCTATGGCTACAACCGTCAATAGGGTGAAAAGAAGCGCTGTTGTTAGGCTGCTGTACTGTAGTGACTCGATGTAGCTTATCATGAGTAGCCCGATTCCACCTGCTCCAACGAATCCGAGGACTGTTGACGACCTTATGTTATACTCGAACATGAATAGTAGCTGGCTTATGATTGTGTTCATCGACTCTGGGATTATGGCGTGTCGGAGGATGAGTATGCGTGGGGCCTTTGTCACACGTATTGCGTCGAGTATCTCCGGGTCAGTTGCTTCGAATGCCTCGTAGTATATTTTGGATAGATAGCCGAATGTGTATACAGCTATGGCTAGAGTGCCAGCAAGTGGCCCAAGCCCCACCGCTATGACGAAGAACACAGCCCAGAAAAGGACCGGAATGGTGCGCACAAAGCCGAAGAATGCTCTGACGACCGTGGTTAAAATCTGTGGGAAGATGTTGCGCATGGCCAGCGCCGAGAAAGGTAGAGCAAACACAAACCCCAGCACTGTTCCAACAAATGCTATTTGAATGGTTTCCGCCAAGGCTGTCGCTGCCTCCGCAGCGACCTCCGGGTTGGGTGGAACCATCTCTGCTAAGAGGCTGCCGAGGTTGAACACGCCCTTTGAAAGCCTGTTGAAGTCGGTGAGCCCGAGGCGGGATGCTGAGTAGACGAAAACCGCGACGGTCAGCAGTGTTGTGATTTGTTTAGCGAAATTTCATTCCACTGGTCCACCGCCTAGAATTGCTGAAAGCGTTTTGATGCTTATCTGGTTTCCCGGCATTTCGTTCATTATTTTTCCGTCTTTTAGGACAGCGACTCTGTCTGCGAATTTGTTGACAAGGTATGTGTCGTGCATGGTCATGATGAGAGCGATGTTGTTTCGTCTGCATATTTTTGTGGTGAGCTCCATGACTTCATAGGCGTTGATGACGTCGAGGTCTGAGACAAACTCGTCGGCGAGTAGTATTGAGGGGTTCTGCATAAGAGCACGTGCGACGGCTACTCTTTGTCTCTCTCCCCCGCTGAGTTGGCCGGCTTTACGGTCAGCAGCCTCCGCCAAGCCAAGATCTTCCAATAGCTGGTAGGCTTTCTCAAACACTTCTTGTGGGAATTTGCCGATTAAGCCTGGCAAGGTCCCTATTCTTCCTAGCGCGCCATGTGCAACGTTTTGCACTGCTGTGAGGTTTTTGACTAGGCCTATGTTTTGGGGGATGTAGCCTATTCCGCCTTTAGCGTCGTGGGTTTTCACGGTACCTTGGTATGGGTATAGGAGTCCTGCGATGATTTTGAGGAGGGTTGTTTTGCCCGAGCCTGAGTAGCCCATGATGGCGAGTGTTTCTCCTGCTGAGAGGTCAAGGTCCAAACCGTCAAGAATTTTTCTGCGGCCGTCGTATGAGAAGCTCAGCCCCCGAATTGTCAGCACCGTGCCCATTTCAGCCAACCTTCTCAGAGTATCTTAGGTTTGTGAGCTCAAGGTATCTTTGTAGTCCTCCGAGATGCTGTTCTGATGTCGTGGGTTCGAATCTGACAAAGAGCGCGGATATGAACTGTTTCATCAAGGCGGGTTCTTTATCTCCCAGCTCTTGAAGGGCTTTTATTAGCTGTGAGCGTAGAGGCTCCTTCAACTCCTTTGAGAAGACTACGGCGTGGCTTGGTATGGGGCCTTGAGAGGCGATAACACGCGTGGATGACATGACCTCTCTGTAGAGGGATTCAGGAATGTCTCCAGCTATGACCGCTGCGTCCACGTCGCCGTTTTTCAGAGCTGTCCATGATTGAGCGTATCCGCCTGTGAAGACTACTTGGAAGAAGGTTGAGGGGTCGGCTTCTGAACCCTGCTTGACCTGAATGTAGCCGAGTTCAACGAGCTTAGCGAGTGGTGCAACATATCCCGATGTCGAGATGGGGCTGGGCAGAGCGACTTTCTTGCCTCGGAGGTCTTCTATAGACTTGATGGGTGAATTAGGTAGCACGACCCAGTAGGAGTAGTATTGTGGCTCTTCAACTATTTTATCCCCTTCGCCTACCGTTCTTATCTCAGCCAAAACAACCTCGGCGTCTGCCAGTTTCCATGCAAGATAAGAGGGCCATGCGCTCATGAATGCGGCGTGCGCATGTCCGCGTCGAAGAGACTCTACCACGGCAGCGTAGGAGGTTGGCACATAGATTTCGATGTCTATGTCGGGCAGCTTCTGTTCGAGGAAGGCTTCGATGGGTTTGGCTCTTTGAAGAACCTCGGCCGCTGACAACGTGGGCTGGACGGCTATCACCAGCTTCTGCCTACTCTGTGGCTGTACGACCACAAACCCGAAAGACGCTGAAAGAAGCATGCCGATTATTATTCCGGCGGTGAGTAGCGCGATGGTTTGGATTGTTCGTGCATGCTTCACGGTATAACACCGTTATATCCCATGATATAAACCATACACCGTGAAAACAATGATTCACGTTGTTACACATCACACATATAACGCCGTGAATTCTGACTAGTATAAGTTGAAGATACCCAAGACTGAGGAGCTCATACCTCTTCTCAGGGCGATGGTTGCGACAGAGCTTGTCACGACATATGGGTTGAAGAAGGCCGAGGTGGCGCGTCTTCTCTCCATCACTCCGCAGGCCGTCACCCAGTATGTCAAAGGTGTAAGAGCTGGAGGCCGCCAAACTGCCTTATCTCAACAACGCCTCAAAGAAATGGTGCGGGAATTTGCTGGAAAAATTGCTTTCAGACAGAGGCCCGCCACCGAGACGGAGCTCCTCGACCTTGCCTACGAAGTTCTGATGATGCTTGGAAAACCTTCACCCGATAGGGAAGCTCTTCCAGAAGAAGCCAAGAGTCAAGCCCTGAGAGTTCTGAGAAACCGTCTCGCCGCTGAGCAGGAGGCGGCTGAGCTTTTCCTCAACGAGGCGATAAAGGCGAAAGACGAGATGGTCAGCCTCCTGTTCAGGCAAATCGCGTCAGACAGCATCAGACACGCAGACATCGTGCAGACAACAATATCAGCTATCGAGAAAAATTTCACGGGAAGCATTCTCCCAGACCCCGAGCGCTTACACATGCTTCGGCAACATGAGGAGAAAAGCCATGCCCAAGGATTCGAGGCAGTTAAACAGCTATTGAAAAACGATGTTCTGAAGATTTTGCTCGACTCCATAGAAGCTGACGAGGCTAAGCATGACATGATTATTGAGAAGCTCGCGGAGCTTAGCGGGAGACAGCTGAGGCAGTCAGCCTCTTAGCCAAAAAGGCTGCGAAGAAGATGGCTGTGGCGGTTAAAGCGATGGTTCCCCCGGAGCTGGCTGCGAGATAGAAGGACAGGTAGAGGCCGATAATAGCCGACGTTATGCCGACCGCGATGGATATGATGAACATTTGGAGGAGGTTTTTGGCGAGAAGCTGGGCAGTCGCCCCAGGGGTTATGAGCAGCGCTACAACAAGGATTATTCCAACCGTTTGCAGGGAAGCGATGACCGCCAACGATATCATGACCATGAGAATGTAGTGGAGAAGGTTGGACGGTAATCCTGCCACGGAGGCGAAAACTGGGTCGAAAGTATATGCTACGATTTCTTTAAGGAAGAGGCCGAAGAAGAGGAGTACGGCTGCGGCGACTGCTGCGGTAAGCTGCAGCTCATATGTTGAGACGGCGAGAACGTTTCCGAAAAGGATGTGGAAAACATCCAGAGTTGGCCGGAGCTTGCTTATCGCGACGAGGCCGAGTGCAAATGCCCCTGTCAAAACTATTCCGATGGCCGTGTCGTTTCTCACACGTGTCTTCTGCTCAATCACGCCGATGGCGAATGAGGATATTATGCCTGCCAAGGCTCCGCCCAGAGTAAGCGGAATGTTGAAAACGGCGGCCAAGGCTAGTCCGGGCAAAACTGCGTGTGATATCGCGTCACCGAGAAGAGCCCATCCTCTTAAGACAATTACGACGCTGAGGGTGGATGCGAGTATGCCGACCGCGATGGATGTGATGAAGGCTGACTGCATGAAGCGGTATGTGAGTGGCTCGAGGAAAAACTCGGCTATCGCCATCCAGCAACTCTCCCCACGTCGGTAAGATGCATGGCGACGCGTTCACTGCCGTAGGCTGAGGCGAGGTTTTCCGCCGTCAAAACCTTCTCAGGAGACCCGAACGCTATCACACGGTTTCGGAGCAGTAGAATGTTGTCAAAGAACTCGAAGGTGCTGCTGAGGTCATGGGTGGTCATTATTACGGTTTTGCCTATCCGTCGCATCTCGCTCAAGATGTCGAAGAGCCTGTCCTCTGACTCGGCGTCTATGCCTGTGAGAGGCTCATCCAGCAAATATATCTCCGCTTCCTGCGCTATCGCTCTAGCGATGAAGGCCCGTTGCTGCTGCCCACCGGAAAGCTCCGAGATTTTCCTATGCATCAACTCTTTCAGCCCGGTTTTCTCCAAAGCAGCCAAAACCTTCTCATCATTTTTCTTCACACTCCTGAGATAGCCCACATTCCTTATCCTACCCATGGCCACAACATCCCACACCGTCAAGGGATAATCCCAGTAAACCTCTTCTCTCTGGGGAACATAGGCTATTTTCCCACGCGCATCCGAGACATCAAGTCCAAGAATCTTTATGACACCCCGCCTTGGTTTGACTTGTCCGACAAGAGCTTTGAAGAGGCTGCTTTTTCCCGAGCCGTTTGGCCCGACGACAGCGGTTATCGAGCCTCGGAATACTTTGAAGGAAACATCTTCGAGAGCCACTATCCTCTCATAAGCCACAGTCAAACCATCTACAACAACAGCCTCGCTCAACATCCCTTCATCAACTCCCCGACAATAGTTCCCACATTCACCTTCATCATGGAGACATAGGACTCTGCACCCGAACCCAGTGGCCCCACACCATCAACATACAACGGCCCAGCCAATCTACCCCCCGCCTCTCTTATAAGAGAGTCCAGCAGCCTGCTGGAAAGAGTTGACTCGACAAAAAATACACACACCCCGAGCTGCTTCACCTTCTCAACGGCGTGGACCATGTCTATGGGAGATGGCTCAATCTCGGTGGCTATGGAGTAGAAGTATGCGCCCACCCGGAACCCATAGGCCCTGGAAAAATACTGGAAAGCATTCTCCTGTGTGACAAGTATTCTTTTCTCGGTCGGAAGCTGTGAGACGGTTTCTCTAATCCATTTGTCGAGCTCCTCCAGTTCACGAATATATGCGGCCGCGTTTGTCTTGTAGATTTCGGCGTTGTCTGGGTCTTGTCCAACGAATATGTCTCTGATGCGTTCGACGTATTTTATCGCGAGTTCTACGTCCATCCACATATGTGGGTCTTCTCTCCCGGCGTAGGGGCCGTCGGGAACCTTGAGAATATAAGGCTCCAACCCCTCCGTGACCCTGTGAAGCTTCTCTTTGTTATGGCTGGCGAAAAGCTTAGCCACCCAAGCGTCTATGGTGAAGCCGTTGTAGAGGATGACCTTGGCTTTCGCTGCTTTAACCATGTCCTCGGGTGTCGGCTCATAGGTGTGGGGACTCTGCCCCGGTGCGACTATGCACTCCACATCCCAAAGCCCTCCCACCACGTTTCTGGCGAGGTCGCAGATGACCGAGGTGGTCGCGAGAGCCAGCCTCGATTCCACCGTATCCGAGGCGACGTAGTAGGGGGTGGCCAGCCCCAGAACCAGCATAAAAATGGAGGCGGCTAACAGAAGCCTTGATTCGGGGATAATCATTTTTCTCCACCCTTTTTAGCCTAGGCTAAATTTAGCCTTATCTCAAATCCATGGAAGACCTTAATAAATCCAGCAATAAAGCAATTCCGAAGCAGAACCTTGAGCACAGTAACAAAATATGTTATAGAGGCTCGGATTGAAGTGGACGGTCCAGTCGACAAAAACGACGTCGTAGGCGCTGTTTTCGGACAAACAGAGGGGATTTTCAGCTCAGACCTTGATTTACGGGAGCTGCAGAAGACCGGACGCATAGGTAGAATCGAGATAAACGTCACGACGCAAGGCAACAAAGCCGTAGGAAAAATCATAGTCCCCACAAGCCTCGACAAATATACAACATCCCTGATAGCGGCGATGATAGAGTCCATCGACAGAGTCGGGCCCTACCAGGCACGGGCAGTCATAGAGAAGATTGAAGACACACGTCTGGAGAAAAGAAAACGCATAATCGAGCGAGCGAAAGAAATTCTGGCTGCTTGGGAAAAGCAGAAAGTGCCTGAGAACGACCTTATTCTCAGAGAGCTTGAGGATGCGATAGTCAAGACAAAGGTCTCGGAATATGGTCCCGAGAAGCTTCCAGCGGGCCCCGATGTAGACTCGTCAGATGAGCTTATCATAGTTGAGGGGAGAGCCGACGTCATCAACCTGCTGAGATACGGATACAGAAACACCATAGCTGTTGAGGGGGTTAAGATACCCAAATCCATCGCAGGCCTTACTAAGCGTAAGAAACGTGTTATCGCTTTTCTCGACGGCGACAGAGGAGGCGACCTCATCCTCCAGGAGCTGCTACAAAACTGTAAGATAGACGCAGTCGCAAGAGCACCCTATGGAAAAGAGGTTGAGCAGCTGACAGCCAGAGAGATTCACGAAGCCCTAGAGCACGCTGTTCCACCTTCCGAGGCCTTGAGGGCCAAGGAAATGGCGGCGGGCGCTGAGAGAAAAACCGTCCCAACGGAGCTGAAGAACTATGTGAAACAGGTTGACGGAACTTTGTCAGCTGTTTTGCTTGACCAAAACTTTAACGAGATACAGCGTATGCCTGTGAGCGAGCTTGTGACCAAGTTTGGAGAGCACAAGGATGCGAAGTATGTGGTTTTCGACGGCGTGGTCACACAGAGGCTTGTAGACCTCGCGGCATCTCTCGAGAGCGACGTCTACCTCGTGGGAGCGCGTGTAGGCGATGTTCAGAACAAGCCTCCCAACGTCCACATCTACACCACAAGCGAGCTAATCAACGCGTCTTAGCAACGAAGGGTCTACCGAGTAGCGTAGAATGGCAGCGACACCACCAAGGCCATTGAGCTTATCCGTGGCCTCAGACCCCGTGGAGATGACGCGCACAGAAGCACCATGTGCCTCGGCCCTGTCTACCAGTTCCCAGACATCTTTATCCATGTATCTGCTCCAGAGAAAATCCTCCGAAACCAGAACCTTTTCAACGGCACCCATCCGCAGGGCGTTTAGTGTCTCCACGAACCCGAGAGAAGCTTTCCCGGGTTCCGTAGCCAGCACACGCATCAACTCCTCCACATCAATGACGTCGGCCACCGCCTTGACCATTTCGCCCAGTTCACGCAACACACCTCCACGCAGAAGCTCCGAAACACCGGCTTGGTCCGTGGTTGATACAAACCCCGTCTTCTTCACACGTTGATAAAGAATAGGCTTCTCACGTTTAAGATAGGAGACAAACTCGTCCACGGTGACAGAGGGCCCGAAAACATACACTTCATCAACATCTTTCAGCTTTTCCGCGGCAGCCGCATAGATTTTCTGAAGAGCTTTCTGTCTCTGGTCAGGTTCACGCTTTCCCTCGGCGACGGTTTCGTGAAAAAGGACACGCATCCCCGATGGCTCTGCACGGTAGACGCCCAAGCTCTCGTCGTCAACCAAGACCAGCGCAACGTCCCTTCTTATTCCGGGGCCTCTGTAATATTTCGCCATCGCCTCAAGTCGTTGAAAATTTTTCCTACTCTCCACTGTAAGCTCGTCACCCACCGAAACATGGATGCTGTGATGCTTCCCAACAAGCCCCAGCTCCCTGCTCTCATACCTTATAACACCGAGAAGGTCCAGCCTCTTCAACATAGGGTCCAAGCTCTTCTCCAAAACCTCGACACCAAGCTCCACAGCAACACGAACACTGTCAACACTCCCGTCACGCCGCTCCTTCTTCAACTCCCTACTAGTAACAGCATACACGACATCACCCACCTCCAGAACACGGTAAATATTCAGGAGATCAAGCGTCGACTCAGGGACAACCGTCACCAAACGCTTCAAAGGACTGATTTTAACAACCCTCAAACCAGCACCCCAAGAATAAGCGCACGCATCTACTCTCAGAATCGCGGAACCTTTTTTATAAGTCCTTAAAAATCCAATAGTTACATGAATAGAATTGGCTTGATCATCCCCTCGTCAAACACAACCATGGAGAGAGAGTTTTGGGAAACTCTACACGGCCACGCCACGATACATGCTGGCCGTGTTTTTCTGGAGAATGTTATGGTTTCAGAGTTGGCCGCGTTAGAGGATGAGGCGGTTAGGGAAGCGCGGAAACTGGTTACTGCGGGAGTTGATGTTCTCGTTTATGGATGCACAAGCGGAAGCTTTGTCAAAGGCCCCAAGCAATACAGCGGTATCGAGGACAAGCTCGAGAAACTAGGTAAACCAGCTGTAGCGACTTCAGGGGCTGTCATTAGAGCACTTACCCACTTGGGGGCGGGAAAAATCTCCCTAATCACACCATATACAAGAGACATCACGGAGGTTGAGAAAGCGTTCCTGGAGAATCATGGTTTCGAGGTCCTCTCAACCTTCCACGCATCCATAGTGGCCAACCTCGATATTGGCATGGTTAAGGACGATGAGGTTGCTGAATGGGCTATGGGGAACACTCACCCCGACTCGGACGCCCTCTTCATAAGCTGCACAAACCTCAGCACCTTCAAAGCCATCAAAAGAATCGAGGAATACACAGGAAAGCCCGTGGTTTCAAGCAACTCGGCAACCCTCTGGAACCTTCTCCAGAAGCTGAGCAAGAAGATTGAGCTGCCTCGACTAGGCATGCTTTTCTCAGGGAAGTGACCTGGTTTGGCAAGAGTTGTAGCAGCTGTGGATGTAGGCGGCACCTTCACCGACCTGGTCGCGGTTGATGAAATCACCGGCAGACTATACAAGGTTAAGACACGCAGCACGCCCCAGAGACCTGAGGAAGGCTTTCTAGACGCTGTCAAAAAGCTGCTGGAGAATTTCTCCCCAAACGATTTTGAGCTTATCATTCACGTCAACACAATCGGGACTAATCTTTTCAGAGGCCAGCTGGCCCTCAAGATGCCTGCTGTATCGCTTGTGACGACGAAGGGGTTTAGAGATGTGGTTGAGATAGGGAGGCAGAATAGGCCTGAGCTCTACAACATCTTCTATAGAAGACCCGAACCAATAGTGCCTCGTGAGAGACGGTTCGAGGTTTCTGAAAGGGTTGACGGGAAAGGTGTAGTGTTGAAGGAGGTTGATGAGAGAGAGCTTGAGTCCTTGGCTGAGGAGATGGAGAAAATCGGCACCGAATCTGTGGCAATATGTTTCCTCAATAGTTACCTAAATCCAGTTAATGAGAAAAGGGCTAAGGAAGTTCTGAGTAGGCGGCTGAAAGCATTAATTTTCACATCATATGAGGTGGACCCCGAGTATCGCGAGTATGAGCGGACGAGCACGACCGTGGTCAACGCGGCTTTGGCGCCTGTTGTGTCGAGATACATTGCTTCTGTGAGGCAGGGGCTTGATGGGCTAGGTGTCACCTGCCCTGTCCAGATAATGAGCTCTGCTGGCGGGCTTGTCGACGTGGATGAGGCTGTCAACAGGCCAGTTGCATGCATCGAGTCTGGGCCAGCGGCCGGAGTGATTGGGGCGGCTAAAGTCGCTGAAGCAATCGGGCTAAAGCGTGTCATTAGCTTTGACATGGGTGGGACGACTGCGAAAGCCGGGGTTGTTGTGGATGGCTTGCCCGCTACGGTTCCAGAGATGGAGGTAGGCGGACGTGTCCACATGGGTAGAATAATCAAGGGAAGCGGGTATCCTGTCAGGTTCCCGTCGATAGACCTAGCGGAAGTGAGCGCCGGAGGGGGTACAATAATACAAGTCTCCAAAACAGGCGGGCTTCAAGTGGGGCCGCTGAGCGCGGGAGCCGACCCGGGCCCAGCCTGCTATGGGATGAGTGGGGAAGAGCCAACGATTACTGACGCTAACCATCTCCTCGGCAGAGTTGAGCACCTCCTCGGCGGAGAGATGAAGCTTAACACAGTTCTCGCAGAGAAGGCGATGGAGAAGGTGGCTAAGCAGCTTGGTCAGACATTGGTGGAGACATCGTGGAGCTCACTCGTCCTCGCAAACCTCCATATGGCGAGAGCCGTGCACATAGTAACGCTTGAACGTGGCCTTGACCCGACAGAGTTCACACTCGTCGCCTTCGGTGGAGCAGGGCCCATGCACGCCGCCGAACTCGCAGAACAGATAGGAATATCCAAAATCGTTATCCCACCAAGCCCAGGCCTCTTCTCTTCCCTCGGGCTGTTGATGACTGACATGAAATACAGTTACGTCAAAGGGTACGTCAAAATTATCAGCAAAGACGATGAGGAAAAAATCGAGCAAACCTACAGAGAAATAGAGGCGTATGCCGTTAGTCAGTTAAGCAGAAAAGTTGCGTTGAAAGATTACCGCATCGTAAGGACAATTGACCTCCGATACCTCGGACAAGGATACGAGATCGAGGTGGGTGCTCCGCATCCCTTCAAGCTCGAGGAAGTGTTCACGAAGTTTGAGGAGCTTCACTCCTCAACCTATGGATACAAACATGTCGGCGAAAAAATCGAATCAACCGCTCTACGAGTCTACGTCATCATCCCAACAAGGAGACAAACACTCCCAAAAACATACAATCAGAGAGGCAACGCGGCGAAAAGTGTCCGCCGTGTCTTCTTCAGGGATGGTTTTATGGAGTCGCCGGTGCTTTGGAGAGAATCTCTAGAAACGGGATATGAAGCCGAGGGCCCGTTGGTCATCGAGGAATACGACTCAACCACAGTAGTTCCACCCGACTGGCGAATACATGTGGAGGATAACGGCTGCATGGTGATGAAACGTTGAGCCTACCCTACGAGGTTGTCAAGCACAGTCTTCTCTACATTTCTGAGGAGATGGGCGTGGCTCTCCGCAAGTCAGCTTTCTCACCGAACATCCGAGAAAGAGCGGACCATAGCTGCGCCATCCTCGACTGGAGCGGGAGACTGATAGGACAGGCGGAGCACATACCTGTCCACATAGGCTCCCTTCCCCACGGCCTCAAAAACACACTCGCATACCTGGAGAAGAAAGGGGTCGAAATGTCTCCGGGCGACATGTATGTTCTCAACGACCCCTACATAGCGGGCACACATCTCAACGATATCACAACAATAAGGCCCATATTTTACCGCGGCGAGCTCGTCGCATACGTAGCAAATAAGGCCCATCACGTCGATGTCGGAGGCATAGATCCCTCAAGCATCTCGATACGCGCCGAAACTCTTCTCCAAGAGGGAATAGTTATTCCACCGGTAAAGCTGATGAAGGAAAACAAGATTATGGAAGATGTCGTGGATATTCTGAGAAACAACACAAGGATACCTGATATAACTCTCGGAGACCTGCGGGCACAGATAGCGGCCAACTTGATAGGCGAGAAAAAACTTCTAGACCTGATAGATAAGGTGTCGCTCCCGGTTTTCAGAGAGGCGGTGGAACAAATCATAGAGAAAACAAATCAGCTGGTCAGGCAGGAGGTTGCCCAGCTTCCATGGGGCAGGGCCGTCGCCGAGGATTTTCTGGAGCTCGATGACAGAGATCTTGTAATCAAGGCGGAGGTGGAAGTCGGCTCACATGGTTTTCGAGTAAACTTCGCCGGCACAGATAGACAGGTTAACAAGCCGCTTAACGCTGTTCTAGGGGTCACCATAGCGGCGACAACCTACACAATCAGAACGCTCCTCGGCCCCGACATATTGTTGAACGAGGGGTTTACTGAGACGTTGTCTATACATGCTCCAGAGGGGACGCTGGTCAACCCTGTCAAACCGGCGCCTGTTGCAGCTGGAAACCTCGAGACAAGCCAGAGAATAGTCGACACAATCTACAAAGCCCTGTCAGAGATTATACATGACAGAATTCCCGCAGCCAGCACAGGCAGCATGAACAACTTAATGATGGGTGGAACACATCCCGAAACGGGGAGAGCATGGGCCTTTTACGAAACCATAGGCGGGGGAGGAGGAGCTAGACCAGGCATGGACGGCGTCGACGGCATACACTGCCACATGACGAACACCCTCAACACACCTATCGAGGTAATCGAACACTACTACCCTGTGCTGTTCATGTCTTATAGGTTCAGAGATGGAAGCGGAGGCGTGGGAAGATGGAGAGGAGGAATGGGTATTGAGCGGAGCCTCAAGGCGTTAGCACCGCTCCACGTCGCCGTTATGGGTGACAGAAGCCGACACAGGCCATGGGGCCTGAAAGGTGGAGGAGAAGGCGCGCCAAGCGAATATCTTATCAAGAAAGCTAACGGAACAATCATCAAACTCAGCTCCAAAGACGTGGCCACACTAAACCCTGGAGACACCCTCATCATAAGAACCGCAGGAGGCGGCGGATACGGGCGGATTGAAAAATAATTGCCTTTGCGTGCGTGGAATTTAATAATGGGCATATTGATGAAACATGCGGGTTGGCTGAAGAGTTTAAGCTGTTTGGGCAGTGGAGTGTCGAGGGCGTGGAGGTGTTGGACGAGGGTCTGAAGAAATACATCACATTGAAGCCGCAGCTTCTTCCTCATTCGGGTGGACGCCATGAACACCGCAGATTCGCCAAGTCGCAGCTGAACATAGCTGAGCGCCTCGCCAACATGTTGATGAGACCTGGTAAAAACGGTGGAAAAAAGAGCAAGGCTCTCGCAGCGGTGAGGAACGCTCTCTGGATAATCCATCTACGGACAGGTAAGAATCCGTTGGAGGTTTTGGTCAGGGCTGTTGAGAACTCTGCCCCCCTCGAGGATGTCACACGTCTCAGTTACGGTGGTATAGTTTACTTCAAAGCCGTTGATATCAGCCCACAGAGAAGGGTGGACCTCGCCCTTAGAAACATAGCTCAAGCAGCTCGGGAAAACTCTTTCAGGACAAGGAGAACAATAGACGAAGCTTTGGCTGAGGAGATTATCCTAGCCTCTGAAAAAGACAGCAAGAGCTTTGCAGTGAAACGTAAAATCGAGCTGGAGCGGGTGGCGCTGGCCTCGCGTTAGCCTAGGCATCTTCTAAACCCGGCTGCTCTAAGCAGCTCCTGACGAGCTTCCTCCAAGTTTCCCTCCATATATGATATCAGGAAATTGTTGAGTATGTTGCTGTATTTTCTCTCCGAAGGTGTTTTGGGCCCCGGTTTTATGTTTAGGATATCCTGTGCGGCTTCTAGGTCCTCGACGTAGAGCGGCAAAGCTTCTCTAAGAGGCTGTAGCTCATGTCTATCCTTGGACTCCTCGCTCAGCAGCAGGTTTATGTTGTCGAAGCAAACCAGAGGAGCGACTCTGCGCAAATCTTCAGCAAGATTGTAAAACTGCTTCAACACATCAAATTCCTCTTCAGATAGTTGATAGAGGAAGCGGAGGCCTATAAACTCGGGAGGCAGACCGAGGGTGTAGAAAGAGCATGCATATGGAATGGCTCTAGGCAGCTCGACCCCGCCAACCATACGAGAGTAGGCGAAAGCACCCACATGTAGCTTGCGTCTCCGCCTCATCGGAGTCAGCGCCGAAATCCGTGCTATAGATGGTGCAGCCACTTCGGCGAAGGCTCTGTAAGCCTGTGAAGCTTTGGCGATAACCTGTAAAACCGACTCCACATTCTCCACCATAGTTGACCTTTTTTTGATGGGTAATGTTTTGTTGATGCTCTTAATGGCTTCCTTCACTTGGTTTTGTGGATAGTCATAGCGGAAGGCGGATTGTATTGTTACCGTGGATACGCCGCCGTATTCCTCGTAGAATTTTTCTAAATATGTTGGGCTGAGTCCGCCTCTGAAGGGAAGCGTCCCCACCCCTATGATTGTGTGAACAGGTATGCCCGTGTTTGTGGAAAGATGTTGCAGCTTGTCTAAGGCTAGCTTGGCCATCAACGTGGCTGCGACTAGGCCATTGTTGAGCGCCGGGTCTGAGCGGGCGATGAAGGCTCGTACATAACGCGGCGAGGTGAGCTCTATGAAGCGGCCCAGTATTGCATCGGCGTTGAGCATGGAGTCTAGGTCTTCGAAGAGTGGGATGACCTCGATTTTTTCGGGGCTGATTTTTCCGATGATGTCTCCTAGCGTGACGTTTGGATAGTCGATGACTATTTCCTCTAGCTGGACAACGGCTTTTCTATAGGTGTTGACCACACGTATCAGTTGGTTCACTGATGTGGTGAAGGGGAGGATGACTTCGAAGACTGGCGGGTTCACCTGGCGGCCGTAGAATGCCGTGCATGCGTCGAAATGCTTGGGTATGCTTTGCAGGGTTTCGAAGAAAACTTTCTTGTCGCTTTTCTCCATTGATGGGTTAGGTATCCGGTATGTGAGGAAATGGTCTCTGCCGATTATTTTTTCGTGGAAGTGTTCGGGATGTGTTGTGAGTAGTTTGCGGACGACGTTGAGGTCGACGTCTTTCCCCTCGGCATCCCACATCGCTTCCTCGCATCCCAGCGTGACCCAGCTCTGGTAAACCTCCTCAACCTCGTCATCGCCCTCTATCAGCGGCGTATCAAGCCAGGGTGGGCTGTAGACGTTGTCGGGATGCTGCGAACTCATCGTCCTCGGAATGTGTCTCTCTTCATCAACCATGGCTATTCACGGGAGTAGGGAACACCCAAAGCCGCGGGAACACCTATTCTCTTGCGCACAGACTCCGCGGACAACAGCGTCAATGTCACTATGGTTACTATGTAGGGGAGCATTAGGAGAAAATATGGAAGCTGAGCCGCGACTCCGACTAACTGGAGCCTGAACTGGAGAGCCTCGACTCCGCCGAAGAGATAGGCGCCTAGGATTGCTCTCAGCGGGTTCCATGTCGCGAGAATGACGAGGGCGAGGGAGATGAAGCCGCGGCCCTGTGTCATCCCCTCTACCCAGAAGGGCTGGTAACCTATGAACAGATAGGCGCCGGCCAGAGAACCCAACGCACCGCATATCGCCATCGCTATGTAACGGATGAGGAAGACGTTCACACCGAGGGCGTCGGCCATCGATGGGTTTTCTCCTACGGAGCGGAGGCTTAGTCCAAAGCTTGTTTTGAACAAGATGAACCAGAGACCGCCGGCGAGGATAAGCGAGATGTATACGAGTATGTTGTGGCTGAATATCATGGGGCCGATGATAGGGATGTTGACTAGGCCTGGGATGGGTATGGGCGGCAGCTTGGCAGCTTCCTGTGATGCGATGACGGCAGGTGAGGCCTCGGGGTTTAGGGCTAGAATTATTCGTCCTCTTATCTCGTTTGAGGCGAGCAGCCCACTTAGACCCAGGCCGAGGACAGTGAACGCCAGTCCGACGACCACCTGGTTTAGTCTAAGGCTGACCGTGAAGAGGGCGTGCAGGAGACCCAAAATAGCCCCCACCAGCAACACAGCTGTGATGGCCCAGCCATGGCCTAGAGCGTTCGTGAAAATGTAGGAGAGTGATGCACCCATTATCATCATCCCCTCCATACCGAGGTTGAGCACTCCAGCGCGTTCAGCAACCGTTTCTCCTAGGGAGGCCAATAGGAAAACTGTTCCAGACGCAACAGCCCCGACCAGCACAGATTCAACTAACTCAATCATATTACAACCCTTAGCCTATATCGTTTGAAAAACTCGCCGAGGATAATCATCAGGAAGATTGTTGCCTGAAGAATCTGGATTGCTGGGAATGGGAGGTTGAGTGTTGCCTGTATGACGTCACCGGCTACAAGTAACCCACCAAAGAAAACCGCGGCGGGAACAGCCAGCCAAGGGTTGAGAGCCGCGAGAAAAGCTATGATTATGGCCGTGTATCCGTATCCGACGTAGGCGCTGGGGGGCCTCATCCTGCCGAGAATGCCTGCAACTATTGTAAGGCCTCCTAATCCAGCCAACCCGCCCGCTATCAAGCTGCCGAGTAAAAGTGTACGCCCAATCCTCACACCCGCGTACCTCGCCGCTTCATAGTTTTGCCCGAGAACCCTCATCTCGAAGCCCGCGGGCGTGTACATTATGAATCCATACAACAGCCCAGCGATTATGAACGCGGCTGGGACGCCGATGTAAGCCGTGTGCCCGAGGACGGTGTCGAGTCTTGCGTATGGGGGGAAGACTATGGACAGGGGGAAGCCAAAGCCCTTGGGGTCTCGCCAAGGCCCATGGATGAGATAGTTGACGAAGTGGTATGCGACGTAGTTAAGCATGAGCGTTGGCAGAATTTCGTTTACACCTAGCTTTGCTTTGAGAAACGCGGGTAAAGCACAGTATAAGCCACCCGCCAAAAACGACAACACAACCATGAGAGGTAGAACGAGAAAATCGGGGACAAGTCCATAGTAGGCGTGAAGCAATACAACCCCAGTGGCAGCGACCATGCCAAGATATATCTGCCCCTCAGCGCCTATGTTCCAGAAATTCATTTTGAAAGCCACGGTTAGACCGAGGGCCGCGAAGCCGAGTGGCAGACCGCGGAGAGCCGCTTCCAGAAGCGTCCGCTCGCTCAAATAGACCTCAAAGAGACGCGCAATTACGTCAACGGCTCTGACACCTAGGATTTCAAAAATGAGACCAGCCACAAGAAAGCTGGCCGCGACGAAGATAACTGTGACCGCTGCAGAAAATTTTCGCGAGAACTGGCCACGTTTCTCGAGTTTGAGCATCATTTAGGCGCTGACCTCCGCCCTCTTCACACCAGTCATCATCAGCCCGATTTCCTCGACATCGTATTCCCCTCTTCTGAGAACACCCACTATCTCTCCTCGATACATCACCATTATGCGGTCGCTGAGGGCCATCAATTCCTCAAGCTCCTCCGAGACAAGAAGCACAGCCACACCCTGTTCAGCTCTTTTAACCAGCTCTTGGTGAATCTGCTCTGTCGAGGCGATGTCAAGCCCGCGGGTGGGATATGCCGCCAATATCACTTTGGTGTTAGGGAGGGTTCCCAGCTCACGGGCCAAGACAAGACGCTGAATGTTTCCGCCCGAGAGGTTTGCCACCTTGTTGGTGATGGTTGGTGTGACTATTCGGAAGGCTTTCACAAGCTCCTCCGCCTTCCGGTTAACATCACGCCATCTTATCATAAGGCTATTGGCGAAAAGATGGTTCCTGTATGCTTTTAGGACAAGATTCTCTGCGACAGTCATTTCCGGTGCAGAGTAGCGGAGGACCTCCGCGGGTATGTAGCTGACGCCGGCGTCGATTATCTTCTGCGGATGCCTGTTTGTGATGTCTACTCCGTCGAGCAAAACTTTTCCGCGCATAATTTTCCTAAGGCCTGCGATTGCTTCTAGAAGCTCTGTCTGACCGTTTCCCGAAACACCTGCTATACCGAGAATCTCGCCACGGTACAGCTTGAAGGAGACGTTTCGCACCGCCTCCAAGCCTTTATCACCTAGGACCACGAGGCCCGATGCCTCGAGAACAGGTTTCGAAGTGTCAAGACTCCTTGTTGAGGATATTTTTAGCAGGGGCCTTCCAATCATAAGTTCAACCAGCTCCTCTATGTTTGTCTCTTTGACGTTTTTCGTGGCCACGTTTCTGCCCGCTCTCATAACCGTCACCCTATCGGCTACGCTGAAAACCTCCTCAAGCTTATGAGTAATCAAGACCACGCCCAGCCCCTGTGAAGCCATTTTGCGGAGTGTCTGGAAAAGCGCAACGGTTTCCTGTGGAGTGAGCACGGAGGTCGGCTCATCAAGTATGAGTATCCTGACTTTTCTGTAGAGAGCTTTGAGCAGCTCCACCTGCTGCTTCTCCCCGGCGGAGAGCTGCCAAACCCGGGAGTTGGGGGAGATTGTCCAGCCATATCTTTGTATCAGCTGGGTTAGCTCGTTGTTTATTTTGCGCTCATTTATCACGAAGCCCTGCTCCCTCAATCCGAGGATAACGTTTTCCGCGACTGTGTGCACGGGTATGAGTTTGAACTGCTGATGAACCATCCCTATGCCTAGTGCGAGAGCGTCGCGGGGGCCTCTGATGTCCACTTTCTTACCGTATACCCATATCTCTCCGGCGTCGGGCCGGTAAATTCCGTAGAGAATGTTCATCAAAGTGGATTTACCGGCACCGTTCTCGCCCAGCAAGGCGTGAACCTCGCCGGGCCTCAGCGTGAAACTCACATTATCATTAGCAACAACGTTGGGAAATTTCTTAACTATGCCCCTCATCTCAACGAGGTACTCGGGCCCGGACATGCGGACCACAGCAAAAATACGAAAAAATGTTGAGAGTTTTTGTTTAACGTGGCAGCTCGCTTTCTATGTATTCAACGAACCAATCCATGTTCCAGAGCATGTCTCTGTCGGCGCGTTCGCTGCCCTTTATTCTGACCTCGCCTTTCTGGTCGCGTATCGGCTCACCGAGGTTGCCGTCTACGCTGAACGGCTCGAACAAAAGCTCCTTCATCTCCTCATATCTCATCTTGATCTCGAGCTGCCATTCCGATGGTATGGCGGGGTTAAGCTTGCCAAGCTGAAGTGTTCCATCTACCTGTCCAGCAGTGCTCTGCTCAGGCGACCTCCTCCACCTATATGGCATGTAGTCTCCTATTCTTGTCCAGATGTCAACAGTTCTCCATGTCCCTGTTGCAACCATTCTGTAAAAGTCCAAGTATATGGGGCCCCAGTGAACAATCTGGCCCGTTAAGTGGGCGTTTGGCCCGTAGCTGGACATGTCGTTGTAGTGGCTGAAGCTCCAGACTCTGCGGCCTTTCTGCGTGGTGTATTCTTCGGCGACCTGTAACGTGGTTGGCGTGTCCTCTGTGAACGCGAGAACATCAGCGTTGGACTGTTCTATCAACGCAACCGCTGCTTCCCTCGCCTTTCCCGGGTCAAACCAGGAAAACAGCCAGCTTACGTAGGCTTTGATGTTTCTCCCTGTTCTCTTTTTGTAGGCGTAGTTCGCTCCGAGGACGAAGGCGTTGATGTGTCTGACTACCTCGGGTATTGGGAAAGCAGCAACATATCCCACGACACCTGTCTGTGTAACGGCTCCGGCCGCGAGTCCGTTCAGATAGTAGAGCTGGTAGAACTCGGCGAATGCGCTGCTCATGTTTTGCGGCGCGTTTCCCGCGGCTCCGCTACGGTATCCAGAGATGTGGACAAAATATTTGTCAGGATACTTGGCGGCGACCTCGGCCGTCGAATCCATGTAGCCGAAGCTAGTGGTTATGACTAGGTCAGCGCCTTGGTTGATGAGCGACTCGATTGCGCCGGCAGACTGCGCCTCCGGGACGCTCTCGATGTAGAAACTGTCAACATTCTTGTAAGCGGTGTCCGCGAATTTTCTTCCATCATTATGGGCGAAGGTCCAGCCATAGTCTCCCACCGGCCCGACATAGATGTAGCCGACCTTCAGCCTCTTAGCGGGAGCCTGAACAGTCGTCGTCACTGTCGCACCTGGGCCGGTTACTGTTCTGGTTACCTCAGAGGTTACTGTTCTTGTAACTGCTGGAGCAGCTTGAGAGGAGCCGAGAAAATATCCAGCGAGACCTCCTACAACAGCTCCCGCCGCGACGCCGCCAACCGCCGCACCGGTTGAAACAGCTAAAAACTTTCTTCTCGATATTCTGGATTTTTTCTCCATCAAACATAGTAGGGATACGGGATATATATGCTTTATCGGAAATTTAATCCACTATCAGGTCTACGAATTGGAAGGTCACGGTGTCGAGCAGTCCTTTGTCGGTTATCCGTAGCTCAGGTATCACGCTGAGGCTGAGGAGGGAAAGTGTCATGAACGGCGATACCCATTCGCATCCAAGCCTCCGCCACACTTCATATGTTTTGTTAAGCTTCTCTGCAACGACCTCAGCAGGCTCGGGCGACATGAGGCCCGCGAGCGGAAGCTCCACCCGTGCAAGAACCTCGCCATCCGCGACAGTGACTATGCCGCCGTTTATGCGGGCGTTCTCATTTGCTGCAACCGCCATGTCTCTCTCGTCGAAGCCGATTACGAGTAGGTTGTGGCTGTCGTGCGCCACTGTGGATGCGACTGCTCCTTTTCTGAAACCAAACCCTGCCGCAAAGCCCGTGCTCATTCCACCGTGTTTTCCATGCCTCTCTATGACCGCTATCTTGAAGATGCTTCTGTCGGGGTCGGGCTTCACCTCCCCCTTCTCGACCGTGAGCCTCTCTATACGGTGCTTGGTTATGACGCTGCCCTCAACAGCCTGAATAACTCTCGCACGCACTTCGTCACCATCCACCTCCTCCTTAACAACAAAATCTTCTGGAGACAAGTTCCTGGACAGCTTCACGCTTCGCATAAACCTCTCCGGGTAGCTGAAGCGGGGTAGCTCTTTGACAAGCTTTCCATTCTCCGCAACAAGCTCGCCGTCGGCGAAAACCGCTTCAACCCTGAACCTCGCCAAATCAGAGACAATCAAAATGTCTGCGACGCGGCCGGGCGAGATGCTGCCCAGCTCGTGGCTTAGACGGTATCTCTCAGCCGGGTTGAGGGTGGCCATCTGAATGGCTGTCAGGGGGTCTACTCCCTCTTGGATGGCTCTGCGAACACAGTGGTCGACGTGACCATCCCGTAGGATGGATGCTGGCTCCTTGTCGTCGGTGCACAGACAGATATGCCTTGGGTCGATGCCTGTCTCCGTGTAGGCTCTGACTGTTTCCTTGATGTCTAGCCAAGCGCTCCCCTCTCTCAGGTAGACATACATGCCGTTCCTGAGCCTCTCGAGCGTCTGCTGCTTGGTGACGCTTTCATGGGTTGAGAGTATGCCGGCAGCGACATAGGCGGATAGCTCGCGGCCCAATAGCCCCGAGTCATGGCCCTCGACAAGCTTCCCCGCCTTAAGCGTCTCAGCGATTTCTGCGTGCACCTTTTCGTCAGCCGCCAAAACACCGGGGAAATTCATCATCTCACCCAATGCAATCACTTCATCAAGCTTCATGGCCGCAGCAACATCCTCAGGCGTGACCACGGCCCCCGCTGTCTCAAAACCAGGGGCTGCGGGTACGCAGGATGGATAGGTAACGTAAACTTTGAGCGGCAGGTTTCGCGACTCCTCAATCATCAGCTTTACGCCATCGAGTCCGAAGACGTTGCCTATCTCATGCGGGTCAATGAAGACTGCTGTGGTTCCGTGGGGGAGAATTATTCGAGCGAACTGGGTGACGCTCACCATCGAGCTCTCCACATGCACATGAGGGTCAAGTAGACCGGGTACGAGGAATTTTCCGGACGCATCAACGACAGCTGTCTCTTCGCCTATGCAAGGTGTTGCATCCCCTACCAAAGCGACGCGGCCCATCCGCACAGCGACGTCAACACGCTCCACAATCTCTCGGGTATGCACATTCACAAGGTCGCCTCCCTTTAGAACCAGGTCAGCCTTCTCCAGCCCCAGCGCCGTCCGCACTAGATGCCGCGTCACCTCAAACAGCCTAGACCTCATTACAGACAACTAACTATCAGCGCCATATATTTATGAGGTGTCTACAAACAGATAAAAACCGCTCCTAGGAAGAATTATTTGATGACTGGAATTCGTTGGGGGTTGTATCTCCAGGATATGCATGTGCGAGAAATGGTTAGGTATGCGCAGTTTGCTGAGCAGCATGGCTTCGACTCGGCATGGGTTGCGGAGTCCCGTCTCGCGAGAGATGCGCTCACCCCGATGACGGCTATCGCTACGGTTACTTCAAGGATTAAGGTGGGAGCGGGTGTTATCAATACGTGGACAAGGAACGCGGCTTTGATTGCTCAGACTTTTGCGACGATGGATGAGTTGAGCGATGGACGTGTGATGCTGGGGCTTGGCGCTTGGTGGGACCCGTTGGCTTGGAAAGTGGGCATAGAGAGGAGGGAGCCGCTTACATGTATGAGAGAATATGTCACGGTCATTCGCCGTCTCTTCAGGATGGAGGAGGTTACTTTCGAAGGCAAATTCGTGAAGATGCGTGGGGTGAGGCTCGACGTTTTACATGGCGCGGGCGAGAAACCGCGCAACATACCCATCTACATCGGTGCAACTGGGTGGAAAATGATGGAGCTGGCTGGAGAAATAGGTGACGGGGTGCTTCTCAACTACCTCGTCTCACCGAAATACAACGACACCGCGCTCGAACACATACGGGCCGGTGCATCCAAAGCAGGGAGGAGGCTTGAGGACATCGACAGGCCACAGCTGGTAGCATGCTCTATGCATCCCGACGCAGACCAAGCCATCAAGCTTGCCAAGAAACATGTGACCATGACGCTTGGGCAGCAGCCTCACATCATGAAGGCAAGCGGCGTGAGCGAGGACTTGATTGAGGAGGTGCAGAGGATTATGGGTGGCTGGCCCGCGAAGCCCGGAGGAATTGAGAAGGCAGCGGAGATAGTGCCCGATGAAGTTGTCAAGATGATTACAGCGTCGGGCACTCCTTCGGATGTTGTGGCCAAGGTTAAGGAGTACATGGCTCATGGCTGCACGTCTCCGCTTCTCCTCCCTCTAAGCGGAAACCCTGAGTATGTGATTAAGAGCGTCGTGGAGGTTTAGCGTTTGTCCGAGTCAGTTCTGCTCAAAGGCGGGATAGTTGTTACGATGGATGCGGTCCGACGTGTTATCGTGGATGGGGCGGTTGGGTTCGAGAAAGGTGTCATCACTTTTGTGGGCAAGTCTGAAGAAGCGTCGAAAGCTGGAAAATTTGACAGGGTTTTGGATGTTTCGGGAAGGTTTGTGATGCCGGGGCTTGTCTGCGCACATACTCATCTTTACGGCATAGCTCTGCGAGGCGCCTCTCTCCGCATCCGGCCGACGACGGATTTTCTCGAGAACCTGCAGAGGATTTGGTGGCCGCTGGACGAGCGGATGGATAACGACGACGCCTATGCCACGGCCTTGGCCGCCTGTTTGGAGATGGCTCTCAACGGAACAACCACCTTCGCCGACACATACTCCGCCCCACCCCGTCCAGAGGGAAGCTTAGACGCCATAGCCAAGGCGGTTAACGAGGTAGGTATACGTGGAGTGATATCGTTTGAGGCGACGGAGAGAAGAAGCGTGGAAGAGGGGCGGCGAGGGCTTGAGGAGAACATTCGGTTCCTCTCTAAGGGCGGGGACGGCTTGGCAAAAGGCATGATAAGCCTCCACGCATCATTCACAATCTCCGACGACCTTATCGCACGAGGTGTCGAGGCTGCGAAAAAATTCAACGCCCCCATAACCATCCACGTCTCAGAGGGCCCCAACGATGTTTACCACAACATCGAACGCTACGGCAAGAGAACAGTTGAGAGACTGAGAGACACGGGTCTACTCGGGCCCTCCGCGGTTTTAGCCCACTGTGTGCATTTGAACAGACGTGAGATACAGCTCCTCGCCGAAACAGGGACAAACGTCGCCCATAACCCGATGAGCAACATGCTTAACGCCGTCGGAGTCATGAAGCTTCCCGAAATGCTCGAAGCAGGTGTGAACGTGGGAATAGGCAACGACGGCTACATATTCGACGGCTTTGAGAACATGTGCGCAGCTTTCCTCACACATCGCGTGGACCGCCGAGACCCTTCCATACTCTCGCCCCAGAAGGTTTTGGAGATGGCGACGGTCGACGCGGCAAGGGCTTATGGTCTACGTGATGTGGGCTCGCTTGAGTTGGGTAAGAAAGCGGACATAATTGTGGTGAGGCCCGAGGTCAAAGCAACGCCCATGACCAGAAACGTTTACGGCTATCTTGTCAACGGTGTAAGGGGCAGAGACGTTGAGCATGTTTTCGTCGACGGTGTTCAGATAATTGATGGTAGAAGGTTCACCCGCTTGGACAAGG
>CALHAG010000022.1 GCA_937934305.1 Candidatus Caldarchaeum subterraneum | reverse complement strand
TATTCCCCTTGTTCTCAGCAGTAGTAGAGAGGAGCTTATGAGAAATGTGCCGAAAATTATTTTGAAGACCGGTGCCTCGAGACGGGCCGAGGTGAGGGCGCCGAGAATAGATAACCCTGACGCAGGCAGCACCAGCCAAAGGTTTGGCCTCAGGTTGAATGCTTTTTTCATAATCCTTGTCAGGGTTGCTGAGAATGCGTTTGACAATATAAGAGATAGGCTCGCCGGAACCGCCGCAAACGGCCGAAACCCCATGATGCCGACAGAAACAGGAACAAAGATAAAGCCTCCACCTACACCGAGCATAGAGCCCACCAAGGCTGAGAAAAATGCCAGAACAACCACGGAGGCTTCGGCTACCAAAACCATAGGCAAAACATCTTATTTTATGGTGTTTTTATTAAATCTGAGTCATGAAGCGGCGGAAGCAACCCACTAAGGAAGCAACCCGTGCAAGAGTTGAGAGGACGCGGATATACAGGTACAGGGTTACTTTGCTTGAGGAGCCTCCCGAGACTTTGGACGGGTTCAAGATATTCGGTATAGAGGTGAAGCTGGGGAAAGGTAGGCATGTTGATTTTCCCCCAGACAAACGTGTTCTGGATGTCGAGACCACTCAGGAGCCCTTGCCCATGGATGTTGAGGTCAACGCCAAGTATCAACGGGTCGAGAACAGAGCGACGATAGTTCGACGCCGTTCCCTGCTCTTCAACATGGAGAAGATAGAGACGGCTAAGCCGCCTTAACCTCGACAACGCCGCCGTGCTTCTTCAAGACCTCGGCGCATTTCTCCAAAACCTTGGACAAGAGCTCTTCAGATTTTTCACGCGTCGAAGACTTGACAAGGACGCCATAGATCGGCGCCCCCTTAGACCTTATCTCAACCGATTCCCCGGGCCCAGCAAGCTCCTCAGCCGCTGCCGCGGCCTCGCGTATAGCCATCACACCTCTCCGAGCTTCACAGCGCATGATTATGTCTCTCTTGATTTCGTGCTCACGCACACGGATTTCGTTCTCAATGGCGCGGCGAAGGGTTTCCGACTCCTTGTCATCAAGCTGTGGGAAAAACTGTTTAACTGGTTGGTCAGCGGATATCTGCTCAAAAATGTCATACAAAACATCTATGTCCCGTGTTTTCGCGTATATTTTCTCAACAGCCTGTGGTCCAGATGCTTCCTCGAGAACCTTTAGAACACGCCTGACTTTTGCGGCCTTCTTCACCTCGAGCAGCTTCTCCATCCTCTCCCGTTGAGAGACTCTTCTGATGGAGAGGTCGGCCTGCATAGCCGCGGGGTTAACACGTATAATTTTGAAGACAGTTCGCTGTCCCTCCTTGAGATGCTCACGGATGTTGCGGACCCATTTCAGCGACACCTCCGAGACATGAACAAACCCCTCGTAGCCAGGGTATTCGTTTATCTCGACATAGGCTCCGTAGTCCTTAACCTCTTTGACACGCCCTATTACCAGCTCTCCAACCTCTGGGACATTACTCAAGCGTCCTCTCCTTCTTCCCCAGTATGATTGCTTTTCCTCCGCTTGGCTTAGCCAAGACAGCTCCACAGACGTTGCATTTCACAACTATTTTAGCCGAGTCGAAGACTATCTGATTGTTTCCGCATTCGTTACAGGTTACGATGAGGAATTTCGACTGCGGCGTTGGTATCAGGTTACGCCACATCTCTGACATCAGCGGGTCACCTCCAGTTTTCTCAGTCTAATTCCTTCCCTCATCACGCTTCTGCCGCATGAGACGCATTTGAGGACAAGGGTTTTCTTGTCGGTTGTCTTGGATTTTTTTCTCTGTATCGGGTATTTCTGCCCACCGTATCCTTTCAACTCTCTCGCGTGGCGTCTCGCACCCAGAGCAAGTTTTCTCTCCTTACCTTTCTTGTAGAGGGAGACGGTGTGCTCCGTATGGCTGTTGCATTTGGGGCAGTAGGTCATTATCTTGGAGGGAACCTTCATTCCGTCCACCATCTTTTCGGAGCATGATTTAAACCGTTTGAAACACTTTTTAACACAGGTTCCCACCATTTCATAGGATGTCAAGCATGCTTGTAAAGGATGTGATGACGGCTGATGTTGTGATAGTTTCGCCTGAGACATCGGTGTACGCAGCGGCTAAGTTAATGGCTGAGGAGGAGGTTGGCTCGCTGGTCGTGACCGTGGGCGAGAAGCCTGTCGGTGTTTTGACTGAGAGGGATGTTGTGAGACGAGTTGTGGCGGCAGGTTTGTCGCCGCGGAGAACTTCAGTAAAGGATGTTATGACGTCCCCTGTGGTGGTCGTTGGCGAAAACACTACCTTAGAGGAGGCGGTGGCCATCATGGCTTCCAACCATGTGCGGAGGCTGCTTGTCGTGAGAGGTGAGAAGCTGGTGGGAATAGTAACGGTCACAGACATCGTGAGGGCCCTCGGAGAAGAATCGGCGAAAGCCACTCCAGCCATTCTGAGGCGCTAATCGGCCACCAAAACCTTCAGGTCGTCGATAGCCTCTGCGAAAATGTCTCTAAACCTTTCAACAAGGTTTTGGCTCGAAAGCCTCATTCTACCCACCACTACGAGGTCAGCATCGCCATAAACCTCGTCAACCGACTCCACATCATCCCATGAAATCAGCGTCTCGTAAATCTTCGCGGGGTCAAACCTTGGGTTAAGCTTGGCTAGAATGTAGACTTTCTCCCCCCCGAAAAACCTGCTCAGCCTATTGTTATCCACCTCGATTCCCAGCTCGTCTTTCAGCACCTCTTTTATGTCGCTTATGCTGAGGCGGCCGTTTTTCTCACGCGCCTTTCTCGCGAGAGCCTCCGTCGTGGAGCGGGCTTTTGGGTCTGTCGGCGGTAGGCCTGTCAAATAAGCTATCAGCTTGTGGCTGGCGTAGACCCCGATTTCGAAGACAGGGTTCTCGACGTCGTGCCTCAATTTTTTCTCAGGCATGTATCCCTCGGGTTTTTCCACAGCCATCGACTGATGAACTCCTGCACGTATTGTTCTCGCTTCCTCTGATAGTGGATGACGCCAGGGCAGCCTAAGCCCCGCCACCTTGGAGAAGTAGCTGTAGAGGCTGTTTAGCTTGGAGCGGTCCACACCGAGGTCTATGCCGTGAATGTCCTCAAGCACCGCGACAACCTCGTAAAGGTCGGCTATCCCGTTTCTGTCACCGACACCCATCACAGTCACGTGAGCTTCATCAGCACCAGCCAGCACCGCCTCAACCGTGTTGGCTGAAGCCATGCCATAGTCGTTGTGAAAATGCGCAGCCAACGGGGCGTCTGTTTTCTCTCTCAGAAATGTGATAAATTCACGTGCCTTCTGCGGTGAAAGAAGCCCCGCTGTGTCGGGGACGCTGACGAGAGTCGCTCCTGCTTTTCTCACAGAGTTGACCGCGTCGACGAGAAGGGGAAGCTGGCCCTCAAGGTAGAACCGTGAAGCATCTTCTACCGTGGCCCTCACATATCTGAAGCCTATTTCACGAGCGGTTTTTACAGCATCCATCAAGCGCTCCAACCCCTCTTGATAACTGATTCCGTGAAGCTTGTGCGTCCGATGTATCTCAGTCAAAGCGATGTAAAGCCCTACACCGGCCGCGTCATATTTCGCAGCAGCCTCTAGGTCTTGTTTAACCGCTCTACCATGAAGCACGACCTCAAGCCCAAGCGAGTTGCATTTCTTAACCAGCGGCTCCACATCTTCACGGGTAGTCCGAGGAGGATAATCCACGGTTATCTCAACTCTTTTTAACCCTGCGGTCGCAAGCCTCTCCACCAATTCCAGCTTCGTAGAAAGTTTGAGAACCCTGAAAAGCTCACCCTCCCTGAGAGTCGAGTCAAGCAACGTTGTTACCATTTGTCGTAAATCTGTTAAAACAATCGTATTTAATGGTTGCGTGAAACTACGAAGAAAACATTACTAGTCCTTTTTCCGTAAAAAACCGCCGCTGACCAACCCCTCAAAAACACCACTCCTAACCCTGCGAAGCACCTCCAAGTCAGATTCGAGAGTATTCAGCAAAGCCTCCAAAACCGCCGTCGAGGTCTCGCTGAGGCTATGCTCCATTCTCTCGGCCTCCACTTCCGCCGAGAGCTCGTCGAGCCCAAGCGCCTGAAACAGCTTCGATACGGTGTCATGCCGGTGCTTAAGCTCCTTCACCCTCGCAAGCCCCTCCTCAGTCAGCTCAAGAACCTTGTATGGCTGGTAGCGCAGATAGCCTTTTTCGCATAGACGGGTAATGACTTTCTTGACAGTGCTGGGGGCGACGTTCAAAGCCTTTGCAACATCCACGGGCCGGACCCTGCCACTCCGTCGTTGAAGAATTTCATACACCGCTTCGAGATATTCCTCCGCAAGCTTCACGCTGCCTCTTTCACGTTTATGAGCCCGCATAAGGGCCTCGATACGGCTGCCCGTCTCCAACAACCATGACAGATAGAACCCATCTAATAAACAAAAAAAGGTTAGAGGTTTAGCAGGCTGTCGACTGAGAAGGCGCCGGCCCCGGTGAAAACCAGAAGCAAAGCGGCAGCCAGAATTAGGAGGTCAAACTCCCATCCACCCACCCCGGCCATAAAACCCCTCATGAACTGACGAGAACCAGCCACCATCTGCTGAAGCATCTCTGGAGGCGGCACAAACCTGCCAATCTTCGACAAATACAACACTATGGTCCCAATCATCTGGATGAAGAATAGAAGCCCAGCCACCTGCGTCAGGAACCCTATTATCAACGCTATGCCGCCGACGAACTCGAGAAGCCCGGCAAGGTCGAAAAGACCCCCTGGAACACCCAGCTGAGACATGCCGCTGCGCATCTGCTTCCTCATCGGTCCGAAGAGCTTCGGCGCTCCATGGACAACCATGATAAAACCCAGCACAATACGCAGCACCAAAAGACCTACATCCGTGAAACCCGACAAATCACCCAACACAGCCATGTCGCTCACCTTTCGCAACCTAATGGAAAAAGGCAAGTATTTAAGATGGATAGAGACACATATGTCTCTAGATGGCGCGTGCGAAACCTGTGGAGGTTGGAAACGTCTGTCCAATGGTTTCGGCGACGAAACTGCTTGGAAGCGTTTGGTCGATAGTGATTATCTCATATCTTGTTGAAGGACCTAAGGGGTTCAACGAGCTGCTCAAAGCCGTGCCTGGACTCAACTCCAAAACCCTCTCAAGAACCCTAAAAAGCCTTCAGAAGAAAGGACTCGTCGAAAGAAAAATTGTCAGCCTTCAACCCTTCTCAGTAGCCTATTCACTCACCCCCATGGCGATGGAGCTAGCCCCCATACTTGAACAACTTAGACAATGGGGAATAAAATGGACTATGCAAAAACCTCGAGACACATCATAAAAACGGACTTCGCTTATGCGCCGGGGGTGGGATTTGAACCCACGCGGCCCGGGTTAGGGCCACAGGCTCTCCAGGCCTGCCCTCTACCTGGCTGAGGGACCCCGGCTTATGGATGTTGGTTAATGGATTGTTTTAGGTTTTATTGGACGCGCTGTAGTCCTCCTTTCCATACTGGTGGATAAGTGGACTTGTGCATGATGACTCGAGTTACGTCGACCGCCATTCCCTCGGATGCTTCAAGAATTGACTGTGCATTCATAGTGGCTTTCCCCAGAGCCACCAGCTCGTTCTTCAAAGTCATCAGAGCTACTTCGCTGTTCTCTGCAACATCAGAGTCAATCATCGAGACACCTGCAACCATCAAGTCGGCGCCATGGCATACGGCGTCTACGGCTGTGTCAAGAATGTATACCTTTGGCAAAAGATCCAGACATTTCTCAACAGGATGCACTACTTTACGCACCGCCTTTTCGTCCCCTGTTTCTCTGTATTTCGCAATGGCTTCGTAGACCTGTAATAGTGTTACACTGTTTTTTTCCTCCAGGGAGCCTGCTCTCGTTCTTCTAAGCTCCTCCATATGGGCGCCGACGCCGAGGTAAAGACCAATGTCATGACAGATTTTTCTGACGTAGGTTCCGCCTGAGCACCCTATTCTGAATAAGACGTAGCGGCCGTCCCTCTCAATCACGTCAAAATAATAGACTCGTCTGATTCTTGGTCTTCTCGCTACAGACGCCCTCACCGGAGGCACTTGATAAATGTCTCCCGTGAAGATCTTGAAGGCTTCCAGCAGTTTTTCGTCTGTGACGTCGCCATGAAGCTCCATCAACCCGACATACTCTTTGCCCCCATGCATGAAAACGTGTGAAAGCTTTGTGGCCTCATTGAGGAGAAGCGGTAAGACGCCGGAGACGGCGGGATTTCCCCGTATGGTTCTAGGGTCCCGCCGTGACCGGCCTGCTCCACATTCATGATTTTCTTCGCCATGTATGCGACCTCGTGGCTAGTAGGCCCCCGTTGCTTGTCGAGGTTTATTACGCCTAGGTTTAGAAGCTCCTCAAGGTTTCTTCGGTCGGGTGGCTTGCCGTATCGCGGGTCCGTCTCCGCTTCACGTTTGACTAGGACTTCGAAGCTCCGCTTCCAAGGCGGATTGTTTGATTGCATGTGGTTCAGCCATATATTTTTCTAAACCGGCTTCCTTTATGGCTTTCATAACCTCCTCATCCGATGCGTCTCTGGGTATCGATAGTTTGTGGGGCATAGGTATAATGTGTGAAGCGTTTACTCTTCTTCTCCTCAGCCCGGTGAGGGGTTTGGGGCCCGTGACGAGGACATAGCCGTCTCCGTACACTGACACGACCACTCCCTTTAACCCTGCGTCCCTGCCCCTCGACTTGACCACTACACGTCCGACAAGCGATTCATCAACCATGGCTGCAAAACCACATGCACCGACGATTTTTATACATAAATTTCGCTGGAGCTGGGTCTCGCCATGTCCGATAAACCCGTCATCTGCCTCGCCGGCTTCGCAGCCGTCGGGAAATCCACTGTCGGAAAAATTGTCGCCAAACGGCTTAGGCTAAAGTATGTTTCTGGAGGCGACGCTCTCAAGGAGCTGGCCGTGGATATGGGATATAGACCAGGCGGCGCCGGCTGGTGGGAGACAGCTAAGGGGTTAGAGTTTCTCGGTCTGAGAGCTCGTGACCCTAGTTTTGATAAGAAGGTTGACAAGAAGTTGTTGGAGATTTGTAGAGCTGGTGGCGTGGTGGTTGATTCGTGGGTGATGCCGTGGCTGTATAAGGGCAGGGCGTTTAAGGTGTGGCTTACCGCAGACTTCAAAAGCAGAGCGGAGAGGATGGCTAAACGTAGCAAAATTTCTGTGAAACAGGCGTCACGTCTGTTGAGAAGCCGTGATAGGAAAAGCTCAGAAATCTATAAGCGGCTTTACGGCATAAGGATTGGCCGCGACCTTTCTCCTTTCCATCTAATAGTTGATACCTCGGGGCTTAGTCCGAATCAGGTTGCTGAGATTGTTGTCCAGACGGCGAAAAACTTTTTCAAAGCCCCCACTCGGCGGCAGCGGAGACGAGGATAGACTTCTCGAGACACCTATGACATACTTCTCCGCCATATCTTCGCTCAACCGTCTTCATGCTATGGGCTGCACGTGGGTCAATCGACACCCCGCTTAGGATGCTTCCGCAGAAACGGCATTTCCTCGGCCCTGGCCTCTTCTCGAAGAAGTGAAGCCTATTTACGCCGCTCGGTGTCCTTACCTGCTTTCTCCTCTTGCTTCTTGTCCTCAGCCTTCTTCTCATCTTCACCACCTCCCGCCGTAGGCATCCCAGCTAAGCCCAGCCCAAATATTTTTGTTATGGGCGAGCTTACTCCGAAAAACGACAAAATAAACCATCCGTAAAAATAGAGTTTACCAGAATCTGTCACGAAAGGTATGTCTAAACCCGCTGGAACGTATCCGAGCATCTGCGTGCCGAAAAATCCTCCTAAAGTGGGGTAGATTGTGAAGAAAATGAGGAGGCTGGCGAACATAGTTATCATGTTTTTCTTCGTCACCTCCGCGTTTATCTGTCTGATGTAGTCTTGTTTCTTCTGAAGTTTTTGGATGGTTTTCTGGTCTTTTTTCCGTGTCGCGGTCATTAGCTCACGGTTGTATGACTGGATTTCAGCTATCTTCGCCAAATCCTCTTTTTTGAAGACGATTTTTCTTATGGCTGTGGTTGCCGCTGAGATAGCCGCGGCCAGTGAAGAAAGCAAAAGCATGTCGAGGAACATTTTTACTCCCTCCCCAATAGCTTGCCCAACCCAGGGTACATCTCGGATATTCTTTCACGTATGAGCAGCTGGTAGTATTGTTGGAGGATGCCGATGGTGAGTAGAATCCCTATGCCGGAGCCGAAAACCGCAACATAGTCTGCCACGCTAGCCACTAAGCCTATCAACAGACCGCCGAGGATTGTCACTGTCCCGATGTACTTGCCGATGACCGCTGCGATGACTTCGGGAGAACGCCTGAAGCCCGGCACCTGCATACCTGCCTGAATAAGCTGCTCGGCAACCTTCTCGGGAGCCAGCCCAGACACCTGTACCCAGAATTTGGCGAACAAGACAGCAAAAACTATCAACAGAGCAGCGTGGACAACCGCTCTAACAGGGTCCTGGAGCACCGAGGCTATTCCCCGCGGGCCAATTACATAATATGCTAAACCTCCCGTAGACACGACTGTTCCCAGCTGCTCGTCAAACCTGTATGTGCCGATTAGGTTTAGGAAGATGTTGTCGTTATTGGGGTTGAAGCGGCTCCATATAAGTGAGCCGAGGTAGAAGATGTTACTGAAGACTGTTGTGGCGAAGATTATGGGCACGTTCGAGACATAGAGCAGCTTTACGGGGTACTTGGCTCTGTATCCCTGGAACTTGGCGTATGATATCGGGATTTCGACGCGGATTGCCTCGATGTATATCAAGGCAAGAACTAGGAAAATTGTGGAGAAGAGACCAACTAGGTCTGGGTACCCGCCCTGACGGACTAGGATGCTTGGAAGATTTCCGGTGAAGATTGCCTGTATTGATGCGAGTATTATTCCCTGGTAGGCTTGGTCGGGTAAGATGATTGGTGAAAAGAGTGCGACGAAGATTTCTTCGGCTACTCCGGCGACAATGAAGAGGCTTATACCGCTTCCGAGGCCCCAGCCTTTCTGGACAAGCTCGTCTAGAAGCATTATGAGTATTGTGGCGGCTACAAGCTGGATGAAGATGGCTATGTTCTGGGTTGCGTTGGTGGGTCCGAAGAACCCTGCGTAGACGTAGGCGGCGCTCTGGAACAAGGCTATCACGATGGCGAGAAGCTTGCTCATCGATGTGAAGAGGCCTCTGTCCTCGGGCTTGCTTAGGTCGAGCTTTATCAGCTCAGCGCCTACGAGAAGCTGCAGTATCAGGCCCGCGGTGACTATGGGGCCTATGCCTAAGGTTATGAGTGTGCCCGTCTTCTGCGCGAAGACGACGTTTAGAAGGGCTGGGCTTTGGCCCACCTGTGTACCCTGAGGTAGGCCATAGAGAATGGTGTGACCCATCCATGTGTAGATAATCAGGGCGAGTGCTGTCCATACCAGTTTCTCTCCTAAGCCAACTTTCCTACCTGGCTTCTTAATCTCCGGTAGAATTTTCGAAATTTTTTCTAAAAATGTTCGGGTGCTTGATTTTTCGCTCATTTCTGCACCAGCTCAGCTGGCTTAACAAGGTGTCCGCCCGCCTGCTTCACTTTTTCTTCTGCTTTTTTACTCCACCTCTCCACGACAATTGTGAGCGGGGTGGTTATCTTTCCATCTCCGAGCAGCTTGGTGTAGCCTGATTCGACGAGGTTCACCAGGTTGTTTCCACTCTTCTCCGCCAGCATCGAGACCGTCAAAAGATTTGCTGTCTTCTCCTCTCGTCGTGTGATTGGTGTGAAGCCGTCTTTTCCAAAATAGTCTTTGTCCAATAGCTTGGTCCATTTGTGTTTGTGTCCGCCGGCCATTCCTCTGCCTCCTTTTGCCCCGGTTTTTCTATGCTGTCCTATCTGGCCCCATCCATGTGTCCGCGAGCCTCTGTACTTTCGGACTTTGCGAAACCTTGTCGGCATAGTTTTCACCGGTTATGCTTTCCCTCGTCTCGAGTGCCGTGTTTGTTATTAAATGTTTCCGGGCTAAACCATGCGTCGGATTAGGTCGTTAATTGCTTCGCCTCTGTCTCCATACTCGCCTTTGTACCTGTAGCTTCTTTTGACTGTGTTTTTGAAGCCTTGGCTCGGTGGATGTAGTGAGACGTATACAGGTGTGCCGAGCTTTTCCTCTCCTTTGGCAAGCTTCTCTGCAAGTGTCTCCACGTCTTCGCCGCCGACGCCTGCTTTCTTCAGCAGCGTCAGGATAGTTTGTTTATTGGGGGTGCCCCATGTCAGATACCGTTGCGCTTTCTTCAACATGCCGTAGAGAACGTCGCTCTCGTTGAACAGGGCTGCTTTGAAAGCCTTATCCAGTTTAAGCGACTCGAGAGTTTTCTTGATGTCGGGTCTTATTCCGACGTGTCCTTTGATTCGTATAACCGCGACCACAGCCATGGTTACACAGTCCTCCATAGACTAGGTAACACGGCTTCGGCTGTGCGTTTCAGGGCCTCGTAGACGGCGCCGACCACTGAAAGCGATGTCCTTGTTTCGCCGAAGCTCCTTGTCCAACAATCTCTGACACCAGCCAAAGCCAGAACAACCTTCTGCGACTCGCCGGCCACTAGGCCGAGGCCTCTTGGAGCGGGTAGTAGCTGCACCTTCACGCTGCCATACTTGCCTTCGGATTTGACCAAAAGGCTGTGGGGTTCTCCGCATGCACATTCCCAGCTACCGCATCCACGTACAACGGGGACTATGTTGAGTTTGGCGTTTCGGATAGCTTTCTCTATGGCGAGGACCACTTGGGTTGATTTGCCTGTGCCTATGCCGATGTAGCCATCCCTGTTTCCGACCACGACAAGGGCTTTGAACCGTGTCTTTTCTCCTGCATCGGTCTGTCTCTGAACAAGCTTGACGTCTATGACCTCCTGCTCGAGGTTGGGCAGCAGCCTGTCCACTATCTCCGGCTCAAGAACCCGGCCATGCATCTGGAAAATCTGGTCCAGCGAGTTTATCTTACCCTCTTGCACAAGACGGCCCAAACGTGTTCGAGGAACCCATTCACTCATCTTCTCCACCTCCTAAAATCTCGCGCTTAATTCTCTCAACCTCTTCACCCAGTTTGAGAAGATACTCCTTATCCGAAGCGATGAACTGGAATCCGACTGGGTTGTCGGCAATCATGGCCACATAGTCTGAGATGTGTTTACCATGAATTCTTTCATCACTAGGTAAAACTTCTTCACTAACAGGAATTTCGAGCCCCGCGTCCAAAGCTCCCTTAACCACGGCGTAAAGCCTAGAGCCTTTGACAGACCTGTAGACACCGATGTCAACAATCGTCTTCTCCACCCCCTTTTCCAGAGCCTTCTTACCCGCCAGCAGTCCCGTTAGATAGGCCGCTGGGACAGATTTTAACGAGGCTTTCCAGCCATATTTTCTGAGAACCTCTGAGCCGACTGTGACGAGAGTTTCGTCGCCGCCTGCCCTGGATTTCACGATTTGAACCACTATTCTCCTGGTCCCACGACGGATGACCAGTCGATGAAGCCCTGACTTCACCAGCTTGAGGCGTTTCCTGTAATCGGTGTAGCCCTGACGCCTTCGCCGTGGCTTAACCCTCTTCAAAACCTCTGTCATGGTGCCGAAACCTCTTTCAACAATCCTTTGCTTTTAATGAATTCGCGGAGAGAGGCGACGGATTTAAAGTTGCCTGCTTTCACGAAGCTGTAAAGAAGCCTGTATCCATGAGAGTCTATCATACCCTTCTCCCTGAGCTGTTTAAGGAAACGTCTCTGTGCTCTGACACGGATTATCCACATTCGTTTCCTCGGTACGAGAGAGTGTTTGGTGCCTTTCCTGCTTCCTTCACCTCTTTTACGGCCTCGTTCGACACGTGCCCTGCTGACACCTTTTTCAGGAACCTTGTATATCGCTCCGTCTTTTATCAGCCCCCTTATCTCGTCTCTTGTAATCGCTGACTCGATGTCCTCCAGCCTCTCCGGGTCAAACCTTACACGGGTCACGCCGCATTTGAGCAAATCCGCGGCCAACCTCTTCTGCATCTCAAGCGTCATCGTCAACCACCCTCTTTAGCAGGCGGGTTAAGAACCTTGAATCCACGGGACTGGGCAGCCTCAAAAATCTCCTGCTTCTTCTTCAGGCCAAGCCGCCCCGAAATCCGAACAGCATCCCTCTCCGGCGATAGCTTCTCCAGTTCAGCAACCGCTGAGACCAAAACATCTCGCAGACCAGATGGGTGAAGACCTCGATATTTTTTGGGTGAACCGTAGCCAATTTTCGCAAGAGGAGGTGAGCCGCTTTTCTGAAGCCTCATGCGGCTGTCTTTTCCACGCGGTCTTCGATAACCCGTCTCAAGCCTCACGTACCTCCAGCTCTCCTGCCGCACAAACTTGGGAGTTTTTCTCCTTTTTCTCAACACCTTTGCGGGCAACATGCTACTCACCCACCGCCTTCTCCATCACATAAATTCCGTCGAGAAACTTGCGTGGGTCTTTTCTCGGTATACGTGTGGCGTTCTCAATGTTTGCAGCTGTCTGGCCAACACTCTCTCTATCAACACCAGTTATAATTATCTCGTCACCCTTAACCTGCACCTTCACATCACCGACAATCTTAGCCCTCCGAACATATTTTTCACCGATGAAGTTGGTGATGTGAACCTCCCCACCCACAACCTTCACCGTTATCGGGAAGTGTGAAGAAACCACCTTCATTTTGTATACATATCCTTTGGTAACACCTATCGCCGCGTTTCTCGCAATCGAGACGAGAGTGCCTAGTAGTGCTTTTGCTTTTCTCGACTTCCCCGGAACCCTGAAAACAATCTTTCCATCTGCAATCTTTACCTCTGCAGGGATGTGGCTTATATCCTTTATGACTCGGCCCTTTGCACCTTCGAAGACTAGAGATTTCCCGTCAAACCTGACATTGACTTTGTCAGGTATCTGGAATATTTCTTCGAGATACTTAGTAGACATAACCCAGCAACCTCCCCCCTGTCCTAGTTTTTTTAGCTTCTTCATGGGACATGACCCCCTTGGGTGTTGTGACAACAAGGATGCCGACATTTTTAGCCGGCAGGTATCGTTGTTCAAACATCTCGAACTGGTTTGCTTTCACGCTCATCCTAGGCCGTATTGGGGCGGACCTGTTTATTCTACCTAGAAGCTGCACTCTAAACAATCCTCCACGGCCGTTGTCAATGTATTCAAACGCGCCGATGTATCCCGTCCTCTGAAGAACCTTCAGTATCTCTGCTACGAGGTTACTCGCTTTAACTATGCATTCTCTGTTTCGGACCATCTCATTGTTCTGCAAGGTTGTGAACAAAGCTGAAACAAGGTCCGTCATATCGTCGTCACCTAATCATATACAATGAAACCTAGCTTAGGGGCGATTTCGTTTATGCATCTTCTACAGATGTAGAGTCCGTATTTTCTGATGACGCCGACGCTTGTGCCGCATCTTCTGCAGACGTGGACCCCTTTGCCGAATTTCCTCTGCTTAGGCGGTTTGTGTTTCACTCTTCAACCACCTCCACACCCATTTGCCTCAGAAACTCGATTGCCTCATCCACCGTTACCCGCTGACCCGTGCCGATCTTCGACCTCCGGTAAGCTCTCTTAGAAACCCTGTATCCGGGCTTGACCAAGTGAACCGTCACATCCATCCCGATTATTCCGAGCTCTGGGTTGTAACGTGTCCCCGGAATGTCAAGATGCTCTTTGATGCCAAAGGAGAAGCTTCCCATACTGTCTATGGAAGACTTTTTTATCTTGTTGTTGACGGCTGCAAAGGCTTTTCTAAGAAACTCCTCCGCTGCTTCTTTCCTTAAGGTTACCCTGAGAGCTATTGGTTCACCTTTGTGTATGCCGAAGCCTCGTATGGTTTTCCTCGCTTTCCTTATCTCTGGTTTCTGGTTGACGAGTGACTCGAGAATTTTCTGAGCTCTCTCGAGCCTCGCTCCCCCCTCGCCTACAGCGCAGTTGACGACTACTTTCTCTATCCTCGGCCTCTTTAACAGCTCTACAGAAGCGTTATCCATGGAGCTTCACCTCCCACCGGCATTATGTTCCTGAGAAGAGTTGTCACAATTCCTTGCCCGGTATCGATTGTGGCCGTAGGCTTGTCGGGGAAAACCACTTCCCTCCTTATCTTCGAGATTTTGCCGTGCAGGCCTGCGCGGGCGCCGCTGTGAATGTATGCATAAACTCCGTTGTCGAGAGAAATTGTTTCAATTATTTCTTGGCTGGGGACCGCGATTTTGAGCGAGTCGAGGGTTTTTATGGCTCGTCCTCTATCAAGCATCTCTCCACGGAACAGTATTGTTCTGCCGTCGTGCAGTCCTATCATCAGTGCACCGCCGCGTACATGGTTTTTCCTCAAGACTTGACAGATTTTGAACCCTGCTTCTTCGCTGGATGTTTTGGCTAGTGTTAGGCCTTTACCAGGTTTAATCAATACCCGATAGTTTTCACCCAGCTCTGGCACCGACAAAACGTCCATCAACCCAAGCGGGAACCGGGGATCTTTCACCACCCTCCCATCGACTAAGAACTTTCCCTCTTTTATGAGCCTTCGCGCCGTGTGAGCGTTGTCCGCCAAGTTCAGCAGGTCTCTCACAGCTATGAGAAGTGGGATTGATTTTTTCTTAGCATGTGGGCCTGGGCTGGGAGCTACGGTGAAGACCGTCGCTTTTTTCGGATAATGGCGGGGTGCTGCGAGAGCTTTTAGATGCGTCATGCCTGCTTCGCCTCCAGCTTTTCTTTACGGTATTTGTCGTCGAGGTTGAGCTGCGTTATCATGAGGTTAGGTATCCTTATGGGGACGTCTACCGTGGAGCCGTCAGATTTCTTGATTGAGACGTTTTCGATGTAGGCCATCTGTCTTTTGACATCCACTCTCTTAACTTTGCCCTCTATGTTCTTGAAAGTGCCTTTAATCACCTTCACCGTGTCACCTTGTCTGAGCCTAACAGCCCGTCTGCCGTATTTATTCCTCAACTCAGGCGAGAGATGAGCAGCCAGAAACTTGGCTAAAATGTGTCTGGGAGCTTTGTAGCGGCGTAGACGCTGTTTCCTCGGAGAAGCTGAAGACATGATTTTCACCTCATACTATCATGCTGGCCGCGTTTGCAACGCGAGGCCAGCGTTCCGCCGCCTCCTTGGCTACGGGGCCCTTTATCTCTGTTCCCTTGAGGTCTCCCTCAGGTGTTACAAGAACCGCGGCTGTTTCCTCAAAAGATATCCATGTTCCGTCGCTTCTCCGATAGGGTTTACGCTGCCGAATCACTATGGCGTGCATCGGCTTCTTCCTCAAGTCTGCTGACCCCTTCTTCACAGTAACGCTCACTTTGTCTCCAACCGCCGCGGCAGGAACTCGGCGAAGCCTCGTAGATACTCCATGAACCTGAATAATCTTGAGAATCTGAGCCCCCGAGTTGTCGGCGCATGTTATCAACGAGCCTGGCACTATGGTGCGCGGTATGTTGGGCCTTCTCTCAAGAACCCCTACAGCTGCAACTGCACGTGTTCGCTTAGCCATACTCTCACCCCATCTTCTCCAGAACTACGAAACTGACTGTCTTGCTCAGAGGCCTGCACTCGCCCAGCCTCACCCGGTCACCTACATCAGCGTCTATGCAGGGAGGCAGGTGTGCGGATATCCGTGATCTTCTCCGCATGTATCTCTTGTATTTCTTGACGTAGACGGTATGCTCGTTCTCGACGACCACGGTTTTGTCCATCTTCTTTTTGTAGACTACGCCGCTTAGCAAAATACCTCTCACGGTTAATTTTCCGTGGAAGGGGCAGTCGGGGTCGTTGCAGGATGTTTTCGGCGGGTTGACCGGGATGCCTATGTTGCGTGTCTCGCTCATCTTCCGCCACCTCTCAACAATCTCTCGAAAGGCCTTGCAACCATCATATCTCCCTCGACAACCTTGCCGTCAACGATGAATACAGAGTTCATCTTGGGAAAGCTTTTCGCGCCCTTCATGGTCTTCACCATAACCATGTTACGTGTCTCGGACACCACAACTCCTTCTGATGTTTTGTTGTTGTACATGACTTTGACTCTTTTGCCGAGAATGTAGATGTTAAGTGGCTTGGTCATTTCTTCTGTCGCCTCTTCTCAGTCAGCACCGTGTAGGCTCTTGCTATTTCTTTCCGTAGCTCCCTCTTTCTCATCGGGTTTTCAACCATGCCTCCCTTCCCTATCTCCGAGACCACTTGCCTCAGCTCGGCTTTGAGCTCCTCGATTTTCTCAGCCAGCTCCTTCTCATCCATTTCTCTAAGCTCTTGGAGCTTCAATTTGCCTCACCTTTATCTCCTCTGGAAGAGGCGCGTCGGGTGGGTAGATGAGAACTCTGACGCCGAAGAGCCCGGTTTTCAGCAGCACCGAGGACTTGCCTTCTAGGACGTAGTTCATCGCAAGCTCTCCCGACTTGGGCATAAACCCTTCTGTGAACTTCTCCGTCCTCGCCCTCGCCGATGTCAATTTACCGCTTATGTGAACCTCCACTCCCTTAGCCCCTGCCTCCATTATCCGCTTCACCGCCCAGAAACCAACTCTTCTATACCTGAGGCCTCTGGCAAGGTCCTGCGCAATTCTCTCAGCCATGACGTAGGGGTTAAGCTCTGGAACCTCCACCTCAACCACTGTCACCACAGGGTTCTCAACCCCAAACTGTTTCTCCAGCGCCTCTGTAATCTCCTTGATGACTTTACCCTTAGGGCCAATAACCCTGCTCGGCCTCATGGCATAGATTGTAACTCTTGTGCCGAGGGGAGTAAAGCTGATGCTAACCCCGCCGAAGAAAGCGTTCTTCAGCTTCTCCCTCAAATACTCCTCAATATCCGCCTTCTTAATCCTTGTTTCGAGAATCTGTTTAACTAGCGTCATCCTTTACTCACCGCCGCAAGCTCAATATGAACATAAGTCCGATTATATGGGCTTGAACGTCCGAAGGCTCTTTCAATGTTTTTTCGAAGAACGCGGCCCTTGTGTGACGCCGCGTGGACAATTTTCGTCTTCTCTGGGTCGAGGCCCTTGAACTCAGCGTTTGCCTCCAAGCTTTCAACAAGTTTGAGAAGATGCTTAGAGACTTTGATGGGGTAGCCTCCAGGCCCCTTTGTCTCCGCATGATGCGCCCGCTTCTTTCTATATCTTTTGTAGGGTATCATTCTCCGCTTATTTATCACGTCTTCGAGCAGTTTCTTGGCCTCGGGGATGGTCAGGCCCTTAAGAGCCTCGCAGACCTCCCTCGCCCACTTGGGTGAGACATCTATCTCTCTGAGGCTCGCCCGCACCTCATCCTCCTTTTCACCGACTGTTGTTGAATATCTCCAGGTCGGCATTTTCGCGTCTAAATTATCCAACCCATCAAGTCATGTTATAAAGGTATCTTGTGATAGGCTTAACAACAACCACGAAGGTTATCCTTATTGTGGAAGTTAGGAGAGCTGTTCAGCTTACGGGAGGTAGCTCTTTCACGGTCACTCTTCCAAAGGAATGGGTGGAGAGGATGGGGCTGTCTAAAGGTTCCCAGGTAATCATAAGTCCCGCGGAGGATGGTGGGCTGCACATCTACCCAGACAAGCCGTTTTCGCGGCGTCCTTCATTGGTTGAGATTATGTTGACGGAGGACCTTAGCCAGCTGCTCGTCGGCGCATATCTCTATGGATACGACACCATAAAAATTGTCTCAAAAACACCCATAACCGATACATGGCTCGAGATGATAAGGCGGGTTGTCCGCGGGTTGGCTGGAGCGGAGATAGTTGACGAGTCCGATGAAAGCGTGGAGGTGCAGATTGTTCTCAACGAGGAAACAGTGGCCCCCGAGAAGCTTCTAAGACGTCAATACAACCTTGTGATGGGAATGGTTGAGTATGCTGTCAACGCTGTGTTGATGGATGATTCTTCGCTTGCGAGAGTTGCGGTCACACGGGATGAGGAGGTTGACAGGCTTTACTTCACTCTGGTGCGTGTCCTCCGCTCTGCGCTGGTTGACCCCGCGCTCGCCAAACGGCTTAACACCTCACCCCTCAACCTCCTCGACCTAAGGGTCGCAGCCAAGTTCATAGAAGACGCGGGAGACCAAGCCGCTGAGATGGCTAAGGAAAAACTGAGAAACAAAAAGCCCATGAGCGATGATGTGAAACAGGAGTTCAGAAACATCGCCAAAATTGTTCTCTCAACAGGCTTCGACCCAATCGACGCCTTCTTCAGCCACGAAATCACTCTTGTAAACAAAGTCACGGGGCTTAGAAGCGAGTTCATGAAGCGAAGCGAAGAATTTCTCAGGAGAGTGTCGGGACGAGGCGACACCGCGTCACTCTACAAGCTACACTTCCATCTCGCGAGAGTATGCGAGGACCTAGCTGACGTGGCTGAGCTGAGCCTCCCCATTAAGCCGTATGTGGCGAGGCAAACTTAAATCTGCACAAATGCATTATTGAAGATGACCATGGAGCCTTTTGATGTTTACGACATCACCATCATCGGCGCCGGACCCACTGGCCTGTTCGCGGCCTTCTACGCCGCTGGTATGAGGGGTATGAAAACGAAGGTGATTGAGGCTCTGGACACCTATGGCGGACAATTAACAACCCTTTACCCCGATAAATTCATCTACGACGTCGCCGGTTTTCCGAAGATTCTGTCCAAAGACTTGGCGAAAAATTTGTATGAACAGGCGAGCGCATACAACCCGACTTTCCATTTCTCGGAGAAGGTTCTTAACCTGACGAGGCTTGACGGCGGAATAATCGAGCTGATTACTGATAAAGGTGTCCACTTCTCCAAAACCGTTCTCATAGCCGCTGGACATGGTGCGTTTACACCCCGTAAACTCGGGAACCCCTCGGTTGAACGGTTTGAGAACAAGGGCGTCTACTACACGGTCAAGGACAAGTGGATGTTTAGGAACAAGCGGGTGGTTATTGTCGGAGGCGGTGACTCTGCTGTCGACTGGGCCCTCAATCTCAAAGACATCGCGTCTGAGGTTTACCTTGTTCATAGACGCAGCGAATTCAGAGCACATGAGGGGACCGTCATAGAGCTATTCCACTCGCCTGTCAAAGTCTTGATACCTTATGAGGTCAAGGAAGCACATGGTGGCGAACACTTGGAGAAGGTAACGGTCTACAACAACAAGACCGGCGAGGAGATGACAATAGAATGCGATGCACTACTGCTCCAGCTAGGTCACATAGTCGATGTCTCGCTTTTCAAGAAATGGGGCCTCGAGATGGAGGGCAACGCCATTAAAATCAACGCCCGATGCGAGACTAACATCCCAGGGGTATACGCCGCTGGAGACATCGCAACCCAGCCTGACTCCGTTAAGCTGGCTCTTCTCGTGATAGGGTTTGCGCAGGCAGCCATAGCGGTAAACGTTGCCAAAAACTACGTGGACCCGAAGGCAGGCTACTTCCCAGGCCATAGCTCCGAGAGAAGGATGTAGCATGAAGGCATATCTAGTGGGCGCTCTGCCCCGCACAGAGAAGCTCATAAAAGCCTATAGGGATAGAGCCAAGAACAAGATATCAGACACAGCTCTTCTCAGTGAGCTGGAGTCCACCTCCCGCGCCTATATCGAGGTTCAGCGGCGAAACGGCTTCGCCTACATCATAGACGGGATGCTTGGCTGGAACGACCTCCTCAGACCGTTTGCATCATCTCTTGAAAACGTCGTGGTCAACGGTTTGAGCCGATGGTTTGACAACAACTTTTTCTACAAAGCACCAGTTATCACAGGCAAGCTCAGCCTCCGAAACAGAATCGATACATCCCCTTTTTTCCACCAATTCATCGAGACCGAGAAGAGAAAGATTGTTGTCCCCGAGCCGCTCACCTTCGCAAAACTCTCATTCAACAAATTCTACAGTAGATTGGATGACCTCGTTTACGATATTGCCCAGGCTTTGGCCCATTATCTTAGACAATTGGGGGAATTTGCGCAGGTTCAGCTGACGGCGGCTTATCTCGTTTCTGGTAAGGTTTCTTCAGAGGATTTGGAATTGTCTCGCTCAGCCGTCGAGGTTTTGAGGAAAACAGTTGACGCGGAGCTTATGCTCCATTTACAGTTCGGTTCAGCGGAGAAGAACCTCGACAATTTTCTGGATTTCCCGGTTGATGTGATTGGCTTGGACATGTTTAAGACAAGGGTTGAATGCTTGCGTGGACTGGAGACGGATAAGTGTATTTTCCTCGGATTTGTCGACGGAAGAAACACATTGCTCGAAGACGCCGCTGCCACGGTCTCCTTAATGAAGAAAGTGGCCTCGATGGCGAGTTTCGGAGAGCTGCACATAGGGCCGAACTGTGAGCTTGAGCATCTTCCACATGAATACGCTTTAAAGAAGATTGAGGTGTTAGGCGAGGTCGTGAAGCTGTCTGGTGAGTCGCTATGAGTAAACTGTTTCCTGTTATGGAGGTTGGAAGCCTCAACAAGGCGCCGTTCAGGGTCAAGGACTTGGCTAGAGCTGTTGAGCAGGCGGAGAAATGGGGAAAGGCTCTTGATGTGGAGAACTATGAAGAATTGGTTGAACTGCTCAGAAATAGACAGGTCTCTGAGGATTTGTTGGTTGATTGGGCTTGTATCTATGGACTTAGATTTTTCGAGTCCGCTGGACTGGATGTTGTATATGATGGTGAGCAGAGAAGGGTTGAGATGTATGAGCATCCGCTGAGATACATCGAGGGCTTCGAGTACCGTGGTGTGGTAAGGGTTTGGGACAACGAATTCTACCGCAAGGCCGCTGTGGTAAAAAGGCCAAGGCTCATCCAGCCCTATCACATGGACGAGCTGAGATTCAACAAGAAACATGCGAAAAAGCCTTTGAAAGTTCCAGTCACCTCAGCCTATACACTCGCCGATTGGTCCTTTGATGAATATTACTCAAAACATGCAACGGGGGAAGATTTGGCGGCTAGAGCAAATGCTGGGAGAAGGGACTTTGTTCTCGACCTCGTGGAAGAGGTGTTGAGGCCTGTTGTCAAGGCGCTTGACAGCGAAGGAGTTGATTATATACAGTTGGATGAACCTGCGGCTGCCACTAAACCCCATGAGTCGGAGCTCGTGGTTGAAAGCATCAACGAAACTTTCCAAGGCATAAGAGCAAAGAAAGCCGTACACATCTGTTACACCGATTACAAGGCACTATTCCCCGCATTACTCGAGCTTAAGATAGACGTTCTCTCAATCTCGTGCTCCAACGCCGACACCACAAGACTCGGCACCGACCCCGATGCGAGACCAGGGTTCGAGGTTCTCAAGGTCTTCAAAGAGTATGATGTAAGCTTTAGAGTGGCTCCAGGGCTTGTCGACGTCCACACAGATTTTGTCGAGCCTCCTGAGCTTGTTCGGGATAGGGCTCTTTACGCTGCGAAGGTTTTGGGAGACCCGGGTAAAGTCGTGGCCTGCAACGACTGCGGCCTACGCACCCGTAGCTGGGATGTGGCTTACCAAAAGCAGCTCAGCCTCGTGAGAGGTGCGGCGATGGCTCGTGAAATGTTTGGCTGAAGCTATTTCTTCTCCTCTTTCTGTTGCCCAGTCTGCTGCGCAACAGCTTTCCTAGATACGCCGACAGTCATTCCTTTTCTACCTGTTGTCCGAGTCCTCTGGCCCCTGACTTTCAGCCCCAGCGAGTGTCGTATACCTTTCCAGCTCTTAGTCCTCATCATGGTTTGGATATCCTCTTTGATAGCCAGCTCGAGGTCGGCTCCGATGAGGTGTCTGTCCTCTCCTGTGACGGGGTCAAACCGTCTGTTTAGAAGCCAAGCAGGTATACCGAAGCGGGTAGGGTTTTTCGCTATCTGCTCAATTTTCTCAATCTGCTTCTCTGTGAGGTTTCCCATCCTAGTGGAAGGGTCTATGCCAGCAGCCCTCGCAATGGCGTAGCCGAGGTTTACACCAATTCCTTTCACGCGTGCTAGAGCATAGGGCAGCCTGAGTGTTCCGTCGACGTCGGTGTTCAGCACTCTGACGATTAGGCGGAAGTCTTTCGACATCCGGTTTAGATGTCCACATGGTCTATTTAAATATGCCAACGACACGACACCGTCGTGGGAATTTTAGAGGGCAAGGTGTGTATCGTCACAGGCGCGTCGGGTGACATCGGGAGAGCTGTTGCATATTGGTTCCTTGGGCAAGGGGCGTTTGTCTCGGCGGGAGCGAGGCGTTTACAGGTTCTCCGTGACCTGGAGAAGACCTGGGCCGAGATGTTTGGCCCCGAAAGGATACACGTTGACATGCTCGACGTCGTAGACGAAAAATCTGTGGAGAGCTTTGTGGCTAAGACTCTGGAGCGGTTCGGGCGCGTAGACGCTGTTGTGAATGTCGCGGGATATGTTCTGGAGCCGAGGCTTTGGAACAAGGGCCTCGTCGAAACAACGATGCAGGAAATAATCGATGTGATGAGCGTTGACTTGCTCGGGTCTTTCAACATGGTTAAACACACCGTGGAGCAGATGGTGAAGCAGCGGGGAGGCGTCTACGTCAACTTCAGCTCAACACCCGCCATAACAGGCTACGATAGAGGGCTTGCATACACCCTCGCTAAATCAGCCATCCTCGGCCTAACCAAACACATCGCCTACGAATATGGACGCTTCGGCGTCAGAGCCTACACACTTGTCCTCGGAAGCATAGAGACAGAGCCATCCACCAAGCATCTCACAAAAGCTGAGTATGCAGCTCTCGCGGCCGAGTCGCCTCTCGGGAGATGGGGTAGGCCCGAGGAGGTGGCTGCGGTTGCGGGTTTCCTCTGCTCAGACATGGCGAGCTTCATCAACGGACAATCCATCGTCGTCGACGGAGGAGCTGTTTTAAGATAGCAACGCTTAAGAGGAGCTGTTGCGAAGCATAATCGGGCGAGACCATGGCGATACAAGGCATCGAGTGGATTGTTGTAGCGGTTGTAGTGTTGGTCCTTTTCCTATGGGGGCCAGATAAACTGCCTAAAATCGCCAAGTCAATAGGTCAGGCTAAGCGGGAGTTCGAGAAAGCTCAGAAGGGGCTGGAGGAAGAGATATCAAAAGCAGCCACAACGGCTGCATCTCCTCCTGATGACAAACTTCTCGAGGTCGCCAGAGCCCTCAACATATCCACCGAGGGCAAGACGAGGGACCAGATAGCCAAGGAGATTGTGGAAAAATCTCAGAAAACAGCCTAAAGTAGAACTAATTTATCCATTTTTTGGTTGACGACGGTTGAGCAAAGATAAGGAAATGCCTCTTATCGAGCATTTACGTGAGCTAAAGAACCGAGTGAAAGTTGTGATGATTTCTTTCGTGGTCGCGCTTATCTTTTGGATGGCTTTCCCAGCAGACCTGACAGAAATTCTCCGAAACCCTGAGTTCTACGAGCCTATGGTGACGCTTGTTCTGAAAAGAATAGTCCAAGACTTGGCGGGCGCCAGAATCGAGATAATCGGCTGCTCTATGACATCTCCTTTTGAGATATTTTTTCTCGCCGCAGCTTTCCTAGCGATAGCGACCATAATGCCTGTGATAGGGTACGAGACATATGCCTACGTTGACCCTGCTCTCTACCCACATGAGCGCAGATTGATCTATGGGTTTACTTTGGCTTTTGCGGCTCTCTTCGCATTGGGAGGGGTGTTCGGCTACTTTGTCGCTGCTCCTCTCATCATGCGTGCTATGGTTTTCTTCTTCGAGTTGGCTGGAGTGATACCGACTGTCTGCGCCATGGATTTCTACAGCCTCGTCTTCACCACCGTCCTTCTTATCGGAGTAGTTTTCACATCGCCCGCGGTTCTCGTCCTTCTCGTCAGGTTCGGGGTAATCAGCACGGATTTGATAAGTCGCAACAGGCTATACGTCTACGGCATACTCTACATCCTGGTCGCAATCATAACACCCGACGGATGGCTAGTCGGAAACGCGGTCCTTTTCCTCCCCCTCGTCGTCTTGATAGAATCTTCGCTGTTTGTCGCTAAGAGGGTTGAGAGGAACAGGTTGAAAACCACGATTGTCGGCCACTGCAAGTTCTGCGGAAACGGGCTAAGGGAGAATGAGGTTTTCTGCAGCAAATGCGGAAGAGCTCAGGAATAGTAATGTGATGTAGGCTGTGTTGTTTATGGCGTGGATTATAATGGCTGGAGTTAGTGACCTTGTTCTGTCCACGCTATGGGCGAGGAAAAGACCGAGGACAAACGTGGGCCCAATCCTCGACAAATCCGAATGAGCCGCCGCGAAAACCATCGAAGAAACTATATCCGCGAAACCTTTTCTCATGAACCGTGATAGTTTTCTGTGAACAATTCCGCGGAAAATAATCTCCTCGGCAGGGGCTACCACAAAAAGAGTGAGACCTAGGTAAAGCAGGTATTCGGCTGTGCTTGATGGGGTGAGGGCTACCGTTAGCTGACGAGCTGCGGTGGTCTGGGGGAATAGGTTGGACCAGAGTAGAGAAGCGATGATGGCTGAGAGTGTGGCGATGGGCCCCAGGATTAACCCTGTATAAACTCCTCTAATTTCTCTGAGTCCTGGGTCAAGCATCCTTGTCCTGCTGAGAAAGAGTGCAACGGCGAGAAGAGCCAGCTGAGAAGACCATATGTTGCTGAGTCCTGTGTATGCCGCAGCCAAGCCACCCGTATAGAGAGCGGCCAAGGCCAGCGCCAAGGCAAGCAAAATGTCTCGTATCTCTCTGCCTATCTCATATCCCATAGGCTTCTAACCGTTCCCGAAACTTCCACGGTCTTGAGAACCACTGGAGTATCGCCGATTTGTCTCACAAGGGTCAAAGCCAGCACAAGCCTCGGCACCCATAGATGTCCGCAGAGGAAAACAGGCTGTCCTCCGACGCTAATCCTCCTCAACCCAGACTGCACAAGCCCATCAAGCCCATAGAGCTTTGTGAAACATTCTTTCACAGCATTCTCTAAAGCCTCTCCAGACACTCTTCTACTACATGTTACGCTGACGTAACGCTTCCTCATCCTATACACTCTAACGCCCAAACATCTTATCCCTCAAAATTTTCAGCGGAGTTTCCGAGACAGGCTTGGTGTCTAGGTTTTTTCCACCGGTCAAGGCTGCGGCAACGTAGCCCAGCTGATGTGGTGGCAGTATTTCCTCCGCCTCAGCGGCTCCACTCGATACAATTATCTTTTTGCCGACAGCTGATGCACGCTGCAGAAATCTCGTAACCCTCCCCCAGCTGTTTACACTCTGAAAACACTCCACCAAATCAGAGACAGTGACCTCGACAGGGTTGAGAAGAACCTCGGCGACGTGTCTATCAAAATCAGCAACTTCGCCGTGAACAATCACCGATGCAACTCTTTCATCCCGCCCAGCGGTCATTAAAGCTTCGCGGGAAAAGGGCCTTATGCTTATGACCCGTTTACCGTAATTTTTTCGGGCAAACTCCAAAACCTCACCTCTGCTTGAAGCATTCGCCACAGCTTTTCCGTAAACCTTCACACCCTCCAAGCTCTTCAAAACCTCATCCCGCACACGCTCCTCTACGCAAACTGTTCCAAACCCATGGACGCTAAGGACTGACGCCATCCCCGCGTCAAGCCTTCTAAGGTAAAAGTCTACGTAATGCTTTGCCATTTCAACGCCTCTCGCCAGTCACCGACATAAGTGAACTCGAGCTTGATAGGATCGATGTCCTCCGCCGCAACCTCATCCAAATAGGCTTTTTGCTTGTCAAGGCGAATGTGTAGTTTTCCTCCGCCTCCTCCTTTTTCCTCAACCCCGACAACACTCATGCCAACCTTTGCAACAACCCGTTTAAAGACCTCGCCCACCACTTCAGGGTCTTCACACACATACTCCAAAACTGTTATAGTGTCTCCGAAATGACCTGTGAGGCTTGTTTTACTCGACTGTAGAATATTATCGCCTAAGATGTTTTGGACAGCTTTTTTCACCTTCTCGATGCTCTCGGTCGAGTATACGTGTGTCCTAACGGTAAGCCTCACCAGCCTAAGCATCCTGTCCTGTTTTTGTCCGAGGCGTTATTAGGTTTTCAAGGTTTAAGAACAACCTTTTCCCGTCGTTGTTAGCTTGACGTCCATGTATAAGATGATGCAGAAGCTTTGGCGCGAGAGGCCCGAGGCTCTCCGCTCCCAGTTGAGGAAGAGGATGGTTGCTTGGCGTAGGATGAAGGCGGTGGAACGCGTGGAAAAACCCCTGCGAATAGACCGTGCCCGAGAACTGGGCTACAAGGCTAAGCAGGGCTACGTCGTCGCCTTGGTCCGTGTGCGGAGAGGAGGTTTCAGCAAACCGAGGCCTAGGTCGGGCAGAAGGCAGAAAGCCCTCGGCGTTGTGAAGCACAAGGTCAACGTGTCAATGAAGGAGGAGGCTGTTCAGAGATTTATCAAACAATTCCCCAACCTCAAGCCTCTCGGAGCCTATCCCCTTGCACAGGATTCGCTGTATCGATGGTATGAGGTTGTGGCCGTGGACCCAAGTCATCCTGCGGTTCAGGCACACTAGGTATGGAGATAGCGGGTATAGTTGGTAAACCAAACGTTGGGAAAAGCACTCTTTTCTCAGCTCTAAGCATGGTCAACGTCGAGATAGCCAACTATCCCTTTACAACAAAGAAAACCAACGTCGGCGTCACATATGTCCGAGTAGAATGTGTCTGCAAAAAACTCGGCGTCAGAGACAACCCGAGAAACTCTATATGCATAGACGGCGTAAGACTCGTCCCCATACAGATAATCGACTGCCCCGGAATAATACGTGAAGCCCACAAGGGCAAAGGCCTCGGCCTCAAGTTCCTCGACGAGATAAGGCAGGCCTCGCTACTAATCATTGTTGCCGACGTCTCGGGTGCAACACTCGCCGACGGCACCCCTGCCGAGCCATTCACCCACGACCCCGTAGAGGATGTGGAAATGGTTCTCGACGAATTCGACGCTTGGCTGGCTGAGATTATTTCACGAGACTGGCCCAGGATATCAAGGGCCGCCGAGGCCAAGCAGGTTTCGCTGACCCTGGAGCTGAGCAAGAAGCTTTCGGGACTTGGTGTCGACGAGAACGTGGTTTCTGAGGCCATCGACGCGGCTGGTTTGGACAGGTCGAAGCCTGTGTCCTGGAAGGAGGAGGAGCTTCTAAAACTGGCCACCATGATACGGCGGAGGTCGAAGCCCTTCATCGTTGCAGCTAACAAGGCCGATGTTAAAGGTTCAGAGAAAAACGTGGAGAAGCTTGTTCAACGGGGCTATGACGTGGTGCCGGTCTCAGCAGAAGCCGAGAGAACTCTCCGCCTCGCAGCCTCGAAAGGCTTAGTCAAATATGTCCCGGGCGACAATAACTTTGAGATGGTTGACGAGTCTAAACTCACTCCTCAGCAGAAGAAGGCTCTCGAATACATTAGGGAGAACGTGTTCGAGAGATGGGGTGGAACAGGTGTTCAGAAGCTGGTGAACATGGCCTACCTCGAAAAACTCGGATACATACCTGTTTACCCTGTCGAGAACCCGCACACCCTCACAGACCACGAGGGCCGCGTCCTACCAGACGTATACCTGATGCCGCGCAACTCCACACCAAGGCAGCTCGCATACAAAATACATACAGAGCTTGGAGAAGGATACCTATATGCGGTCGACGCAAAAACAGGTCTGAGGCTAGCCGACGACCACTTGTTAAAACCCGGTGAAGTTGTATCAATCGTCTCAACAAAGAAAAGGGGCTAAAGCCCCTCCCGTAGATAGTGTCCAGGCTGTTTGCGGGAGCCGAAGCTCCTAATCCCTTTTTCATCCAGCTGCTTAAGAAGACTTTCAGCAACCTCTTCAGATATCTCTCCTCGGTTACGTAGATAGTTGATAACCTCACGTCCCTGCTCCTCTGTGTCGCATCGCCGCAGATAATCTATTACTGTGGGACCCGTGTGGGCCGCCTCCTCTTCCGCGAATTCCTTCATATTCCTGACACCGGAGACGCGGAGAACCATCTTCCTCTCCACAATCTCCTTATAGAGAGCGGGAAACTTTCTCCTAAAATCTTCCACGTCAATCTCCACTTAAGCTGCCGCCTCCTGCTCCACGGGTTTGGCGGCCTCTATTTTGCCGAGCTTGATTACCTTGCTCTTGTAGACGCCGACGTGACGAGGGAGCACAATTTTCTTAACCCTGTTGTAAATGTCTGACGCGGTTTTTCCGAGCACAAGCTCCTGAGCAAGCTGGTCATGAGTCAGGTTAGCGGCAGACTCCTCCAACACCTCCCGCATAATCTTCCTAATTGCCTTCTTCTTGGAGGAGGATATTCGGGAAGTTGTGAAGACTATGGGGTAGACGCGTATGACGAATCCGTCTCTGGTGGTTACGTCAAAGATGTATTCAATCTTGTTTGTCCCCCGTTTGACGAGGCTTCTAAGGTATTCTCGGCCGTATTCATGTCCGTAGAAGACTGTGTTGCAGACGCTGTCCTTGACCTCCATTACCTTAAAAAGCATCAACATGTATTGTTTGGTGAAGTCATCGGTTATCGCGTAGAGGCTTGTTCTCAACACTCTGCCCAACACCTTGGACGGGTCATCAGCCATCGTCGACCCAAGCCATCTCCCGCCGAAATATGGTGGAGCGTAGATTTCATAGACCTTTTTCGGCTTCTTCTGCTCACTTACTTTCTTCGACAACTCTGGGAATGGTTTACTTGGTCTCTATATAGCTATATTTTTGTCCTGAGGGTTTCTGCGGCTTTCTCTGATAGGGCTGCACTTCTTAGGATGTCGTCGACGGTTGCTAGAAAAGATGCCAGCCCCCTTTCACAGACGATATCAACCACCACCATGTTGTTCTCCAGCCTTGTCTCAACGAAAAGGCCTCTCGGAAGCGGTTTGTCATCGGGCTTTAGGGAATTGTATATGGCTTCGGCGTCTTGACTATTTTTTGGACTAATCGTTATGCGTGACCTCACCTTTACTGGATGCGACATTTTCACCCACCGCCTTATCAAGCTCAGCTAGGAACTTTATCATATGGTCATAGGGAATTTCAGCTCCCGCGGCTATGTTGTGTCCTCCTCCCTTTCCACCGAACTGCGCCCCCAGTCTGCTGAGGATGGAGCCGAGGTTGAGGCCTCTGTCAACAAGCTGTTTGGATGCGCGGGCCGATATTTTCACGGTCTTGCCCGCGTTGGCCAAAGCTATCAAAGGCTTATCGGACGGCAGAAGGCCCGACGACGAAAGTATCGACGCCACTGAGCTAACCTGTCTATAATCTATCACATCGCCGCCCTTGAGGACCACGATGTGAGAAAGTTCCTCAAGGACACCGGGCTGTGAGACATAATCCATGGCTCTCGCCACGCTTAGACGATATTCCTCAAGAATGCGCTGAGCCTCCTCCAACGCTTCTGAACGAGCTCCCATGGCCACCAGTATCCCCGCCCATGCTTTTCCCGATTTTCCGCAAGCGTTGAGCAATGTGGCGAACTCTCTTGCATCGCTTAGATAGGTCCAGACAGATTCTTTTACGAGGTCGTAGGTTTTTCCTATGAGCTCGTTGGCTATTGTAGTCGGCAGGTTCCTGGAGACCAGATACTCTATCAGTCCATTGTAGAGCTTTTTCTTCTCTTCTTCCGAGAGGTCGGCCAAGGTGCGCCACTGCTCACCCTCCTTAACCTCAATACCCAGAGAAGTTAGGAAGCTATATGCGGCTTGCTCGTTTCCACTTATTCCCGGTATGTAGGGGCTTGTCGTCATGGCCAGTGAGACATGGAGCGGTCTGAATGTGCGTCCGTAGAGGATGATGTCATCCTTCACCTCTAGAAGCTTGTTTTCAACGGCTTCGGCGACGATGTATTCGTTGAGGCCGTGAAGACTTCGCTGTGTGTTCTTGTCCTGAAGGTCTCCGAGGGCCCCCACAACAGCTATGGGAGAATATTCGACGTTGGCTGGGTTCATGGCCTTGGCCACGAAGTAGGCCACCCCGGAGGCGCTAATCTCCCTCGCGCCGTCAAAACCGTAGTGATGAGGGTTAACATGCACCCACTCAGGTGGCAGCGAAGCTTGCACAGGCTCGTGATGGTCGAGTATGGCTACTGACTTGTTGCCTAAAAGGGGCAGGAGCTCGGATGTGTAGCCGCTGCCCATGTCGGTGAAGATGATGCACTTCGACTCGACATATCCAGTGTTAAAGAGCTCGATGAAATCGTCTATGCGGTTAAGCGACCTCACCCTGAACCTTGCATCCTCCCTACGCAGGGCCGCGGCGATTATTCCTGCAGAGGAGAGCGCGTCCGCGTCGTTGTGAGTGAAGATGTCTATGAACTCACCCTGGGCGACCCAGTTTCGTATTCTCTCGGCCGCGTTCTCAGCCTGTTTGACAAAGCCCTCAAGGTCCCCCTCCAATTTCTTCAAGCCTTCAACGGGTCGTATTCGAGGGGCAGTATGCCGCGAGACTTGTAGTATTTGACGAGCCGCCTAACCTTTGACTCGACGAGCTGCAGCCTGTGAATGTTGTGTCCGTCTGACTTGTTTTTCTCAAGATGTATCCTCATCCGCCTGATTTTCTCCAAAAGGTTTTGAAGGTCTTCGGGAACAGGGGGCTTGAGATTGTGTTCTTCAAGTATCTGAAGTATGGTTTTGCCTGTTACTGTTTTGACGAGTGGAACGCCGTGCTGGTCGCGGAGAACCACACCTATCATGCTTGGCGGCATACCCTCTTTCGCATATTTGACTACGAGAGACTCGACCTCCTCGGGCAAAAGCTTTAGCCAAGGTGGCGGAATTTTGCTCAGCGGACGCGTTGACCCGGACTTGCCTCTTTTTGATGCATGCATTCTCGCCATGTTGCTACCTTCCTGCAGACCTGCCGCGGTCTTTATAAATCCATTTCACCAAGCCTTCGACGGCCCTCCCCCTGTGGCTGAACCGGTTTTTCTCATCAAGAGACATTTCCGCTAGGGTTTTTCGGCTTCCCCGCGGTATGAAGATGGGGTCGAACCCGAAGCCGTGCCTGCCTCTCGGCTCCTCCGCTATACGTCCCCGTGATTCTCCGCTGAAGAAAAGAGGCCTATCCTCCACACCGTATAGGCAGATTACTGATTTGAAAACCGCTTCACGTCTATCGCCAACCAGCTTCAAAACACCATCCAAACCTATTGTCTTGTAGACATATGAGGAGTATGGGCCGGGAAAACCTTGGAGAGCCTCTATGAAGAGGCCGGAGTCTTCCACGAAGAGTGGCTTCTCTAGGTTTGCGTAGGCCTGTGCAGCGCTTATGCAAGCTATTTCGGCGAGGCTGGTTGACTGGACCTCGAGAGTTTTCATGCTGTGGATTTTGAATCTTAAACCGTATTTCTTGAAGATTCGCCTTACCTCCTCGGCTTTGTGTGGATTGGATGTGACGAAGATGATGCTATCCACGGACAACGTAGCGGCCTCTGCTCCTAATCTCCTTCACTTTCTCAAGGATTTCGGAGGTTTTTTCACGGCCTACAACTCTGCTGTATCCACGTAGAAACAGGTGCATGAACTCTCGAGACTTGTCGGGGAAGGCGCTTGCCGCCGAGCGTTCAAGTAGATGGATGTCGACAGCTTTCTCCTCGAGGTCTGCGTTGAAAGCGCTGAGGCCGAAGTCAACAAGCCACAGCCCCGTATCCTCCCCCGCTAAGATGTTTGCAAGAGTCAGGTCACCATGAACGACGTCCATGCTATGCATCGAGGCCACAATTTCTCCAAGCCTTTCAGCATACCTCAGAGGGGACTGGTGACTTCGGAGCTCAACCCCCTCTAAAAACTGCATGTAAATGATGCTGTTCGCGAGGTCTATGAAGAGAACAAGTGGAACGGGCTGCCCGTTCTCGGATAGATGCCAAAGTATTTTGGCCTCGTGAAGTGTGCGGCTTCTCCTAACTCTCTCATCAATCTCAGCTGTTCTATAGCGTTTTGGAACACGATGTTTTGCGACAAGTCTCAGACCTTTCCAGCTAATCTCCTTTATGACCGCCTCGGCGCCGACTCTGATGACCCTGTTTTCAAGGAAATCTAGCTGCTCCAGCATGCTTCCACCTCGTCAATCCTCATCCGAGGCTTCACGTGGCTCTGTTCAACGGGAAGCGTTGCTCCGCATCTTAGCATAAGCAGACCCGTCCACGCAATCATCGCACCGTTGTCGCCCGCGTATTCATCGGGAACAACGTAGACACGGGCCCCACGGTCTCTGCACATGGTTTCAAGCATGTTATACAAGCGTCTGCTTCTCGCCAGCCCCCCGACGAGAAGAAGAGAACTTCTATCAAGCATAGCTAAAGCTCTCTCGGTCACCTCGGTCAGCATGCTGTAAACCGTCTCAGTCAAAGATAGGCAGACATTCGGAATAGGCTTCCCCTGCTGCAGCAGCTTCTCCGCAGCTGTCAGTATCCCAGAGAAGGAGACATCCATCCCCTTGACCCTGTAAGGCAGCTCGTAGATAGTGTCGCCTTCGCCTGCCTTAATCTCAGGTGCTGGCATAGGCCCTATTCCAGCAGTTATACCAAATGAGTCTAGACAGTTTCCCGCGGCGATGTCAAGTGTTTCACCTAAAATCCTATACCTCTTGTTTATAAGAGCCGTTATCAGAGTGTTGCCGCCGGCAACATAGAGCACAACAGGGTCTCCGCATCCTGTCACAAGCTTACCAATCTCTATGTGAGCTATTCCATGGTTGACGCCGATTAAAGGTTTTCCAAGAACTGTTGCAATCGTCCTCGCCACAGTCGCTCCTGTGCGGAGGCAAGGACCCATGCCAGGGCCTTGGGAAAAAGCCACCGCGTCAATATCGCTGGGCTTTATTCCTGCTGTTTTGAAGGCTTCTTCCAAGGCTTCAGCCGCTTTGGCTGCATGATGCTGAGCCGCTTCACGTGGATGTATTCCGCCTTTTGCAGGTCTGTAGATTTTCTGGATGTTCGCAAGTATTTTACCCTCGTCAGTGGCCACGCCAACTCCGAAGGTGTGAGCCGTGGACTCGATGCCTAAAACAATCGTCAAACCTGAGCCAATACGGTTCTGGTATAACTTTTAGTTATACTTGTTGTCATCTTTCTTGGAATGAGCTACCGAGAGCCGATAGTTGTTGTTCTGGGCCATGTAGACCATGGAAAATGCGTGGCCCCATGGACACTTATACACGAAGCCGGTGAGGGCTACGTCTCTGCGGAGAAGATCTTCAGAAAATATAGCTGGAGAGGTGAAGTCTATCCTGTTTCTGATGGGGTGGCTGTGGAGCCGGCTAAGAAACCTCGCCTCGCGACCTTGACCGGGAATAACGAGGCGGAGGCGGTGCTGCTCTGGAGGCGTCAAGCACCCAAGACCGTTACCCGCATACATTTCTCGAACGGGGAAACTGTGGAGACAACACCCGAACACCCCTACGCAAAAGCTCTCACCAACTCACTCTACATTTTCACCAGAGCAGATAGTCTTAAGCCGGGAGACAGGGTATTGAGCTTGAGAAATAACCAAGTCGCATCCGTAGCGGTGGAAAATCTTGAACAAGCTAAACCAAGCTACCCTTACGTGTATGACTTCACGGTCCCGCCGACACATTTCTACGAAGCCCAAGAAATCATACTTCACAACACCTCTCTACTGGACAAGATGCGGGGAACCCTCGTGGCCGCTAGAGAAGCGGGCGGCATAACACAGCACATCGGAGCCACGATATTCCCGATAAAAGCCATAGAGGAAACATGTCGACAGCTGCTGGGCGAGCTCAAAGTCAAGCTGGAGATTCCAGGCATCCTCTTCATCGATACACCAGGCCACGCAGCTTTCTCAAACCTCAGAAAACGCGGAGGCTCTGTCGCCGACATGGCGATACTGGTCGTCGATGTTATGAAGGGTGTTCAGGAGCAGACGAGGGAAAGCATTCAACTGCTTCGTTCCAGAAAAACGCCCTTCGTGGTAGCCGCCAACAAAATCGACATGATAACCGGATGGAAGCCGACGCCCAACGCCCCATTCATAAAAACCTACAACAACCAGCATAAAACAGTCGCCGAAGACCTTGACAACAGGATATACAACTTGATGGGGGAGCTAAGCTTCCTAGGTTTCAGGTCCGACCTCTACACACGGATAAGGTCATTCACAGACACGGTTGCCATTGTTCCCGTGAGCGCCAAGACAGGCGAAGGCATACCCGACCTTCTCCTGCTTCTCCTCGGACTCGCTCAGCAATTCATGAAACAGCGTCTCATGAAAAAAGACGACCGATGTGAAGGCGTCATTCTCGAAATAGTCGAGGAAGAGGGCTTCGGAGCCACAGCTAACATCCTAATCCACACAGGAACTTTAAGGGTCGGCGATAAGGTTGCTTTCCTCACACGCAGAGGCCCATCAACGTCGAGGGTCAAGGCGCTGCTGCTACCCAAGCCTCTCGACGAGATACGCGACCCACGGGACAGGCTGAAAAGCATCAGCCAAATCTCAGCGGCCGCGGGTGTTAAAATGGTTGCAGAAATGCTTGAGGAAGCGGTGGCCGGCTCACCCATCTTGGCCGTGAAAAACGAGGAGGAGGACCTTAGACGGGTTGCTGAGGAGGCTCAGGAGTTTATTCTCTCAACTGACAAGATTGGCGTGGTTGTAAAGGCTGATGCGCTTGGAACACTCGAGGCCGCGGTTAACTATCTCCGTGAAAAAGGGGTATTAATTCGGTTGGCCGACATAGGAGATGTCTCTAAACGTGACGTGGTGGAGGCTCACGTTGTTCGCCAGAAGGATGAACTACTCGGCGTCATCCTCGCCTATGGAGTGAGGGTCGACCCCGAGCTCGAGCACGAAGCCCAGTCAAAGGGTGTGCGCATCTTCAAAAACGACGTACTCTTCCGTCTACTCGAGGATTATGAGAAGTGGGTCGCCGACACCATCAGGGCGAGACAGGCGGCTGAGTTCGAGTCGCTGGTAAAGCCGGGAAAGATAAAGATACTCAAGGACTTTATTTTCAGGCGAAGTGAGCCGGCGATTGTGGGTGTGGAGGTTGTTGCGGGCGAGGTTCGTCCCGGTGTCCAGTTGGTCAACAAAGCTGGGAAAACCGTGGGCCTGCTTTCCCAGATACAGGACAGAGGGCAGGCGATAAGCCTCGCCAAAGAGGGGATGAAGGTGGCTGTCTCCATAAGAGACGCAGTAGTCGGCCGCACAATTCACGGCGACGAGGAGCTTTACGTGGCCGTCCCAGAGAGAGACGCCCGACAGCTTCTCACAACCTACGCAGCCATGCTGGAGCCACATGCGCTCAAAGCCTTAGAAGAATATGTCGAGATAATGCGTGTCAAAAACCCTTTGTGGGCGAGGTAGCTCATGTTTAAATTGCTGAGCATAGGCGAAGGTGTTTAGATGTCGCAGCAAGCCGCTGGCCCTCGGATGGTTTTGTCAGACCCCGTCCAGAAAAAAGCATCAACTATACAGCTCACCCCTCAGCAGTTTACGCTTTTGATAGGTAAGAGGATTGGAGAAACTGTTGACGGCGGAGTTTTCGGCTATAAGGGATACTTGATAAAAATAACTGGTGGTTCTGACAAAGACGGTTTCCCTATGCGCCCCGATGTTTCGGGCCCTAGGAAAGTTAAGGTTTTGCTCTCCGGCGGCCCCGGGTTCCATCCACGGCGTAAGCCCCCATCGAAGAGGAAGAAGAAGCGGGCGAGAAGGCTGGTGAAAGGTTTGAGGAAACGCGTCACAGTCAGAGGCGACACCATCAGCGAGGCAATAGCTCAGATAAACGCCGTCCTCATCAAGAAAGGTGAGCAAGATGTCGCTGGTTGACTCCAAGCTTGTGGAAAACAAGCTGGTGGGACGTCGTGAGGTGATTGCGAAAATTTCATTCACCAAGCCCATTACCCGAGACGAGGCCAAGCAATTGATAGCGGCTCATCTCAACGTAGACCCCGCTAGAGTGGTTGTTAGGAAAATCGTCTACCGCACAGGCTCAAGACTCGTAGATGTTTACGCAAATGTCTACAACAGAGTGGAAGACGTTAAGGTTTTTGAGCCACTTTACATACTTGTCAGAAACAAGCTCGCGGAGAGGCCGAAGAAATGACCGAACAAGGGCTGTGGAAAAGATATGTTTTGAAGGATGGAAGGCTTGAGAAGACGTTGGTCTCATGCCCCCGATGTGGTGTTGGATACTTCATGGCAGACCACGGCAACAGATATACATGCGGGAAATGTGGCTACACCAAGTTCAAACAGTAGCCATCGATATAATTTCCTCCACAAGTTTTTTCACTTTTGTCGAGGCTTTCACAACAACGTATCCCTGCCTCGGCTGGCCATAAACAACCACCCCTCCTTCGGGAAGAGCGTGAATAGCTGGCAGAGCTAACAGGTCTTCCTCCCCCTCTACAAAGACAGCGCCACGACCTCTGCTTACGGCATTTATCACGGCCTCAGCAGCCTCGGGCTCTATGACTCCAGCCATGTTTCTAACACGTGTCACCTCGTATCCCTCGAGCTTCGGTATCTCTGCCGAGTTTCTCATAACCCTCGCATCCACGACCACAACATCAGGTCTCAAGTTTGCTTCAATCATCCGTTTGTAGGTGTAGTCTCCAACAACGACAAGCGGCTTGGCATCAGCCAGTTCCGGAGAATAGTCTAGGTCTCCGTGCCTCAGCTCCCCCAAAGGTTTACGTACACGGTTCTTCATTTCCTCCGTGAAGACTATGGGGCGGCTCCAGATGCTAGTCAACTTTGACCGCGTATCTTCCCGATTTCCTTATCCCAAGCTCTTTCGCAATCTCAGAGTTCTCCACGTCGAGGATTATCACAAGCCCAGAGTAGCTGGTGCTTAGGTTCGAGGACCCGCACACATCACAGGTTTTTCCCACAACTATTCTTCTGCAGTTTCTACAGGCCCGCGGCTTAGCCGACACTTGACTGCACCGCCTTCGCTAAATCCTCTTCTATCCACTTCAGGGAGCCCATCATCGGCTGCCTCGTCACAAGAGACACTTTTCCACCTGCTCCACCGGCGAGCGAGACCGCGTTGATACGGCCTCTGACATCGTCTCCCACCAAAAGCTTTCTGCCTGATTTTCTGCCGACAAGCATGTTGTTTTTCTCGTCGTATGTGATGTAGTCATCCATTATCTGTG
>CALHAG010000021.1 GCA_937934305.1 Candidatus Caldarchaeum subterraneum | reverse complement strand
ATCCCACCCCCGGCAAATATATCCGTACGCTGATTCTTTGACGAATTGGTGTCACGTTGTCTGAATTGGTTTTTAGCGTCGAACCTTAGCTGATGTTGTTTCAAGAAGATGCGCTGAAGAAGGGCCAGACCTTGTAGGAGGGATTGTGAGGACTACGTATAAATGTGATTAACATGTTTGGTTAAGGGAGAAAAACCCGCTTGAGCTTGGGTGGATGGACCGGCGGGGATTTGAACCCCGGACCTTCCGCGTGCGAGGCGGACGATCTTCCAGACTGATCTACCGGCCCGTGTTGCTGTTTTGGTGTTTTGAGGCTATAAAGTTTATCACGCGTTTGAGTCCTTGCTCGAGGCTGACCTGGGGAGTGTAGCCCAGTTTTGTGGTTATTTTTGTGATTGAGGGGATGCTTTTCATCGGGGTTGCTTCGGCTGGTGTGCGAGGTGGAAGGGTCTCGAGTCTTGATGAGGAGTTTGTGAGTTGTTTGATTTTCTCGGCCAATTCTCTGACTGATAACGCGTTCCCTGTACCGACGTTGAAGGCCTCGCCTACAGCCTCGTCCTTAACCAGCCCGAGCTCGACCGCGTGGCAGAGGTTGTCGACATGATATGGGTCAGTTACATCAGCTCCTCCGTTAAACAGAGGTATCGGCTCAGAGGCTAGACAGGCTTTCACGAAACGTGGCACCATCTTCTCACCTGGCTCATATTCGCCAAAGGCTTTCCAAGGTCTCAGGACAGTTATTGGCACGCCATGGTTTCGATGATAGCTCCATGCAACATTCTCGAGAGCCACTTTGGAGTAGTCGTACGGTGTCCGTGGATTGGGCGGAGTGTCCTCTGTTACTGGTGTTTTAGTGGGAGCGCCATAATAGTTGGCCGACGAAAACACAACAACTCTCCTCACACCCATCCTTCTCGCGGCCTCCAAAACGTTGAGCGAGCCATAGACATTGACTTTGAAACATCTATACGGGTCTCTCATGCTTAATGGAATATCCGCGACGGCTGCGAGATGCACCACCGCGTCGAACCGGTTTTGTTCAAAACTCTTCATAACCGCGTCAAAATCTGTCACATCCATGCGTATGTCGGCGCCCGAGGATATGTCCGCCCCCAGAACCTCAAACCCCCGTCCACTAAGATACTCTCTAAGATGCCTGCCGACAAACCCCTCCGAACCAGTTATCAGCACCTTCATCAGAGAGTTGTCTCAGAGGGCTTTATTTAAACGAGGCATGTTTAATACATCCTTGGAGCCTGCTTATTTGACGGGATGTCCTCGTTTTCCGCAATGGGTAGGTCTCTGAAAGAGGTTTTCAGGAAATTTCTCGCATCACCCTCGGCTGACAAGGCCTCGGTCGAGGAATTGATTAGGGGTATTCAGCGTTCATTGTTGATGGCTGATGTGAAGGTAGAGCTTGTTCAGAAAATCTCGGAACGTATACGGGCGAGGGCTTTTGAGGAGAAGCTTCCACCCGGAGTAAGCAGGAAAGACAGCGTAGCGAAGATTGTTTACGAGGAGTTGATAAACCTGCTGGGAGGAAAACCTGCCAAGTTCAGCACAGGCGGTAAGAAACCATATGTTATCATGCTTCTCGGGATACAGGGAACGGGAAAAACAACCACTGCAGCGAAGCTGGCTAACTATCTCAAGGTCGAGGGCTACAAGGTCGGAGTGGTCTGCGCAGACACATACAGGCCCGCGGCCTACCAGCAGCTGAAGCATCTTCTCGAGCCGAGGCAAATACCCGTCTACGGCGAACCAGAAAACAACAACCCTGTAGAGATAGCTCGGAAAGGCCTTGAACACTTTAAGCAAATGGGTGTTGATGTGGTGATTATTGACACTGCGGGGAGACATCGGCAGCAGGAGTCGCTGATGGATGAGATGAAGATGCTTGAGAAAGAGTTGAAGCCCGATGAAAACATCCTAATCATTGATGGAACAATAGGGCAGCAGGCAGGCGCGCATGCAGCTGCTTTTCACAAGGCTACACCTATCGGCTCGATTATCATCACCAAGCTTGACACGTCTGGGCGTGGTGGTGGAGCGTTGGCCGCTGTGGCGGAGACGGGGGCTCCTGTCAAGTTTGTCGGCGTAGGAGAATCTGTTGAAGATTTCCAGCCCTTCAACCCCTCATCATACATCGCGTCGCTTCTCGGTATGCCGGATATCGAGAGCATCGTGGAGAGGGTTAAGCTCGCGGAGCTTACCGCTGACGAGAAGCAGGTCGAGGCTATTCTGAAAGGCAAGTTCACTCTCGAGGACATGGTTGAGCAGGTGAACAGTCTCACAAAGCTCGGGCCTCTGAAGAAGCTGCTGGCGAAACTACCCTTTCCCGGCATGGATGCTTTGCCGGACGACCAGCTCGAGAAGGCGCAGGAACGGATAAAGAAATGGAACGCGATAATCAAGTCGATGACCGCTGAGGAGAAAAACGACCCCAGCATCCTCGATGGTTCGAGAATACGCCGCATAGCCTATGGCGCGGGCGTGCTTGAGAGAGATGTGCGTGAACTTCTCCGCAGCTACCAGGCATCTAAAAAGATGATGAAAAGCCGCCAGCTTAGACAGCTTCTAAAATCCTCCAGAGGACTTGGATAAGTTGTCGACGATATTGGATGACGTTCTCCTGCTGCTGAGAAGCGAGGCCCTCTGCGACTACTGCTTAGGCCGACAGTTTGCACGCATACACCCTGAGATAAGCAACAGGGACAAAGGCCGGATACTCAAAATCGCTCTGCTACTCAACGCGGTTAAGAAGAGAGACGCGGACACACTGTTTGTTCTGGCTTCAAACGGGGGATTGGATGAAGCGGTCAAGTATGTCGCCGAGGCTGGGCGGAGTGTTGAAAAGCGTGTCTGCGGCCTTTGCCACGGGTTGATGGATGAGACGGTGTTTAGGAAAGCAGCGGAAAAAGCTGCGGAGCTACTGCATGATACCGAGTTCGAGACGTTTCTCGTGGGAGCTAGGGCCAGTGGAGACGTCGTCAACACGGAGGACAGGTTACGTGCTTTGGCGGGGCTGACTGAGGGCGAGAACATCAGGAATGAGATAAAGCGCGAGATAAGCAGAGTTTTTGCAAACCTCACAGGAAAAAAACTCGACTACAGTTCACCTGACGTCGTCATAACCGTGGACCTGTTCCGGGACAAGGTCGAAGCATTTCCGAACCCAGTCTTCATCAGCGGCCGTTACCTCAAGCACAGCAGGGAACTGCCTCAGTCACCTTGGCACTGTAAAAAATGCTGGGGACGCGGATGCCAAGAGTGCGGATATACAGGACGTCTGTATCCAACAAGCGTGGCCGAACTCGTCGGAGAACCTGCCAAAACCCTGTATCAAGCCGCCGGCTACAAGTTTCACGCAGCGGGACGCGAGGATGTTGACGCCTTGGTAGAGGGAGAGGGACGGCCCTTCATACTGGAGTTGAAACGGCCACGGCGGAGAAACATCCCCCTAGACCATGTTCAGCAGCACATCAACACCAAAACCCGAGGCCTCGTCACAGTCTATCTCGAAGCCTACACTACACGGCGGCATGTCAGACAGATAAAGCTATCAGCCTCAACAGCTGCAAAAACCTATCTGCTCAAAGCAGTTTACGACGCCGACCTCAACCCAGACAAGGTCAAGGAGCTGGAGACACGTTTCAGAAACATGGTTGTCGAGCAGCTTACTCCGTTGAGGGTGCTGAGACGCCGCGCCGAGAAGCTTCGCAGAAAAACAGTCTACTCGGTGGAGGCCGAGCTCGTCGACAGCAGAACCGCGTTATTCAGGATAAATTGCCAAGGAGGGCTGTATGTGAAAGAGCTTGTCACAGGTGACGGCGGCCGAACTAAGCCTAGCTTCGCCGAGGTATTGGGGTTTGTCCCCGTGGCCATGGAGCTAACCGTGTTAAGGGTCGAGGCGTAAACGCTTTTATCATGGCGTTAACCAGCTTTTATGGACGTAGGTCATGCCGCAGTCTAAAGGTTTTCGTAGAAAGTCGAGGGGATACCTTAAAAAGCCCCGGGGGTCGAGAAGTGGGCCGAGGCCAGACATTTATCTGAGGGAATATAAGCCCGGTGACCGTGTTCTTTTAGCCATCGAGCCAAGCGTCCAGAAAGGCTCACCACATCGAAGATATCATGGCAAGATTGGGGTCATCGTGGAGAAACGGGGCAGAGGCTATGTCGTCAAGGTCGGTGATGAGGGAAAAACGCTGTCTATTCTCCCAGACCATATCCGCGGGGCAGTGAACTAGAGAATGGCTCGTAAAATATTGTCCAAAACCGAGGTACCTATGGCTACTGTGGTCAAGCTTATGGAGCAGAGAGCCGGAGACCTCAACAGTCTCCAATCGCGGGTCTACACCTACGCCAAAAAATATGCGAAGCTTTCCCCGGAACAGGCCGAGCTACTCGTCCAGAAGCTTATGACCGATGTGGGGTTGACACGTGAGGAGGCTGTTCAGGTAGCAGACACCTGTCCACGAAACGTTGAAGAACTGCGCGCTATTCTAAGCGGATACAAGCGTCTAGTCTCCTTCCTTCTCTTCTCCGAGGAAAAGATGCGGACAGTTGTTAAGCTCGTGGAAGACGCTGTAGCCGGCCGCCTCCAATAAAGCGGGAAAAAACATGCAGCGTCAAAAACGCTACGAGGATTATGGATATGTTTTAGACGTTTTCCCCGCTCAGCAGAGAGCGGGGTTCCAAAAGTTTCACCACGACCGAAACGAGTACATCGTCCAACTACTCGGAGAAGATTTCTTCACACTTCTCGAGGTCGCTGTCAACGAAAAATTCAGGCCAAAACCTGGCACAAAGCTCTACATAGGAAGAGATGTGCCAAGGGAAATACTCCGCATAGTGAGGAGAATAGATTACACGGATTTGACGGAGGCGTCTGTCGCCAACCTCGAACCAGCTGTCTACAAAATTGTTGAAGAACATCCGCAGAGGTTTCTGGATTTCATCAACAACAGCGGGATGCTGACGCCGAGGATGCATGCCTTGGAGCTTGTCCCCGGAATAGGGAAGAAGATGCTACAAAAATTTTTGGCTGAGAGGGATAACGCAAGCTTCACGAGCTTCGAGGATGTGAAAAACAGGACGGGTCTACCTAACCCCGTTGAAGCCATAGTCAAGAGAATTGTTCAAGAAATAAAAAACAAAGATGAGAAGTATAGGTTGTTTGTGAGGGAGCCGTCTCCACGTGAATAGCTATTTCCCAGTGAACCGCGGCTCCCTTTTCTCGTAAAATCTCGCCCTTATTCCTTCTTTGAGGTCCTCGGTGTAGAACATCAGTATCGATTCTTTGAGCTGATACTCCATACCCTCGTCTATGGGCATTTCTCCGCCGAGGTTTACGCATGCTTTTGTCGCGCCGACCGCCAGTGGAGCGTTCTTGTTTATCTTACGGGCCAACGCCATCGCCTCCTCCAACAGCTTCTCATGCGGCACAACCTTGTTCACGAAGCCAAGCCTATAGCCCTCCTCCGCCGAAACCCATTCACCCGTGAAAAGAAAATACTTGGCCCAGTATTTGCTGAGGAAACGAGGCAATCTCACCGTTATTCCGGCTCCTGGGCTAACTCCTATTGTGACCTCGGGGAGTCCAAACTTCGCGTTCTGGCTGGCGATGACAAGGTCTACCGCTTGAATAACCTCTATGTTGCAGAATCCATTGACCGCGGCAATTATTGGTTTCCTCATCTTTTCCATAAACCTCCAAACATCGAGGTTGAATCTGTTGAACTTCTCTATCTCGCTGATTTTACCGGCTTCGACGTTGGCGAGAAACTCTTTCGCATCCCCTCCTGAGCAAAACGCTTTATCACCTGCACCAGTCACGATAATAGACCAAACCTCCGGGTCGTCGGCGGCCTTGTGCAAAGCATCATTAAACTCAGTCAACATAGCTACGCTCATCGCGTTCCGCGCCTCAGGCCTGTTGAATGTTATGACAGCCACCTTGTCTTCCGGAAATTTCTGGTAAATGATGTGCTTATACTCGGTCATAGCGGAGTAGATTATGTGTAGGGCCTTTTAACTTTGATTTTAAATTCCTCAGAGACATCACGTAACAGATGAAACCTGCCGCACCGCTTGATGATGTGTCTGTGCTTGAAATAGGCACGGCCATCGCCGGCCCTCTCTGTGGAGCGATTCTCGCAGAAATGGGCGCTAAAGTGATTAAAGTGGAGCACCCAACACGCGGAGACGACGCAAGACACTTCGGAAAAATCGTAAAAGGTGAAAGCCTTTACTTCTTCAACTACAACAGAAACAAGCTCAGCCTCGCCGTTGACATCAAGAAAAAAGAAGGCCTCGCGATAGTCAAAAAACTGATACGCGAGGTCGATGTCTTGATAGAGAATTATAGACCAGGCACATTATCTAAACTTGGCCTCTCATATGAGCAGGTGAAACATCTAAACAAGCGAATCATTTATTGCTCCATTTCGGGTTTTGGTTCACGTGGGTTTTACCGAGACTACAAGGGCTATGACGTCGTCGTCCAGGCGATGAGCGGCTTGATGTGGATGAACCGTGAACCAGGAGCGGAACCCATGCGTCTTCCAGCACCTCTTACAGACATTCTCGCAGCCTACAGCGCCGCCGCAGCTGTCTGCGCCGCTCTTCATCTCAGGGAACGTCTCAAGAAAGCTGTGAAGATTGATGCCTCTTTACTGCAGATGGGTTTAGCAGCGGTTTCTCAGTGGCTTGTCGATACATGGGTAACCAAGGAGGAGGTCAAACCGTTCGGGAACAAGTATCCAGCGCTTGCACCCTACGAACCATTCCGAACAAAGGATGGCTGGATAGTCGTGGCTGTCGGAAACGATGAACAGTGGCTTAGCCTTTGCCGGGCAACGGGACGCTCGGACTTGATGGAGGACATGAGGTTTAGAACCAATCAAGACAGGATAAAGCCTCATAACAGAAGTTACTTGGCCGCCGAGCTCCAGAAGACGCTTGGAGAAAGAACCTCGAAAGAATGGGTCACGTTATTTCAGGAAGAGGGAATTCCCGCGGGCCCAGTCTACTCGCTGACAGATGTCCTGAACGATGAAAACCTTTCATCTCTGGGATTGTTCTCGCCGACGCGTCACCCCACGATAGGCGAGGTCTTGGCAGTAAGGCTTACAGCATTTTTCCAAGGGTTTACAACACATCAGAGACCCGCTCCACGTCTCGGCGAGCACACAGAAAACATACTTGAGGAACTGGGGTACTCCCGTAGAAAAATACAAGAACTCGCCGATAAGGGAGTTGTGAAAACCTTCTCAGAAACAACTTAAATCATCGCAATGCCCGAGCTTAACATGACCTCTCCCGAAGATTTTGTGAAAATGGTTTCCTCGGCTAAGGTGTACGACCTCGGCCAGCCTTACTTCAACGGCATGCCCGTCCACCCCGAAGACCCTCCATACTCCATGGTTATTTACAGATATCATGAATATACGAAAAAGTTGTTTGAAAAAGTTGCTCCAGGGTTTTCCGACTCGATGGAGCTGGTGATAACCAGCATGCATTCTGGTACACATATAGACGCCAAATGCCACATGGCCCGTGATGGAATGCTGCACAACGGTGTAAAGGCAGCTGAGATTGTTAAGCACAGCGGTTACACAAAGTATGGGACTGAGGAAATCCCCATCTATGTCAAGAGAGCCGTCCTGCTTGACATCCCTGCGTCAAAAAACCTCGACATCCTTCCGCCACGGTACGGCATAACCGCTCAGGATTTGGAGCAGGCGCTTAAGCTTCAGAAAACAGAGATAAAGGAGGGGGACGCGGTTCTCATACGAACAGGATATTCACGCTACTTTACGACAGACAAGGAGAAGTATCTACACGACTTCGCGGGAATAACCGAGGAATCGGCCAAATGGCTCATAGACCGCAAAATCTCTCTCCTCGGAATCGACAACCTCGCCATGGCCGTGCCAAAGCCCTTCACCGTTCACCTAATGTTCCTCGTCGACGCCGGAACACATGTGATGAAAAGCCTCTACCTAGAAGATATGGCGAGAGACAAGGCGTATGTCTCAGTGCTGGTGGTTACCCCGTTGAAAATCGTCGGAGGCACAGGCTCTCTCGTGAGACCTATCGCACTTGTTTACGAGGGAAAACCTTAAGACCCGACATTCACTCAGGTTAACAAGTTGTCGGACAGGCCTATCAAGACTTTTTTCCGATGGGTTCTCTTAGGCACACGTGGAGGCCCTACCCGTTTGCTCATCCTACTCAAGCTAAGAGACAGTCCAGCCAACGCCAACCAGCTCGCTAAAGCTCTGCGCCTAAACTACAAAACCATATTGCATCATCTCGAGTTTCTTATGGAGAACAACTTGGTCGAAGCAGAAGAGGGGAAGTATGATGTGAAATATAGACTCTCTCAGGTGGTTTCCGAAAACATGGACACACTTGATTCTGTTGTTAACGAGGTTCTGGGCAGCTCAAAGGCGCGTGTATCATGGGCCCGCTCTGGCTGATAAACATCCTGATATCCTTAATGATTGTAACCGGTCTGCTCTACTCCCTACGCAACTATCTCCTAACCAGAAAATATGCGAGAACAAAGTTCACGAACGCGTTGGTTGCGTTGACCTCTGTATTTCTGATACAACACCTTTATGCGGCATATGTCTTCTACATGATGTCCGTCTCATACAGCGAGGAAATGCACATCGCCACGCCGCTGCTGATGCTTAACGTGATAGGGTTTGCAGGGTTCACAATCTTCATCTACCTCTCACGAGCCTGATAAATCAGGGTCTCCAGCCGCTTAACAGAAGCAGGGTGTAGGCTACAGCCAAAAGGTCCGCTGTCGCGGCTGGCTTCATTCCAGCTCTCTTAACGATTTTGATGAGCTGTGTGTATCTGCGGCTGCCTTCCGCCGTGCCTACTCCTCCAGCATCGAGAACCTGCTTAGCCAATCGGGAGAGAATTTTCGCAGCATGTCTGCCTTGTCTGCGTGAAACGTGGCTGTCGGGGAGATGTTGTAAAATGTTTAGGAAAGTGTTTATCCCCGCCGTGTTCCAGTCCTCTTGAAATATTCTTTTTCTGAGAAACCGGTAACCATGCATCATGCTTGCTTGATAGTTTGTGCAGTACTCATGTGCAACGACCTCCCACCTGGCGTAGGGTTTGAACGCCTCGACGACAGAGAGCTTCCGATGCTTCACCAAGTTGTATGTCCTCGCGCTGTTGACGTCAAGGTATGCGACTTTCCCCAATCCACCGGGCCCCACTATCCTTATAGCTTTCAAAATCTTATGCAAATCCCTGTAATCCATTTGCTTGAGCGTTTTCTCCAAGCTGCGGCGTAATCCCTCGATTTTCCCTGCTTCGACGGCTGCTTTCGCGAGAGGTGTTAGCAGCAGCAGACTTCCGAGATGTGTGTTCCCACCTCTCTGCCAGCTCATCATCTCACGGGTTGAACAAATCACAGCATCCCCCACAGGTGTGCCTCGGGCCGCTTTCAGGAAACAGGGATAAAGGGCGACTGCGGAGGCGGTGAAATATGCATAGTCATCGGGGTTAGAGAGCCTGTCCACGAGCCCGGGTTTGGGTGAGGTGGCGAGCTCGAGCAGTAGACCGAGTGTGCAGCATCTTGCGGCATCCTCCGGCGACAACGTTTTTCACATAGGTATGAGGTAGCTGATGAATGCGAAACCCACCGCGGCCAGTAAGGTGAGCGGCAACCCCGGAAAAACAGGTCTCGTCTCCGCGAGCTTGATGGTTACGAGATATCCGATGATGAGGCCCGCGGAGGAGGCTATTCCCGGCAGCCAGCCGAGGTTGTTCACGGAGAAGCTTAAGACAACAGAGTAGAAGAAGAGGTCGCCCAACCCTATGCTGAAGCCTTCAACAGTCACAACAAGCCCCCGCAACTCCGCCATATCCATGTCTCCAAGCCTCTTCAAATGCCCCCTGAAGACCGCGACTACATCATAAACAGAAACCGCTGCAAGCAGGACAAGCGAGGTCCAGAACGGTAGAGAAGATCCGAAAACCACGCCGCTCGCCGAAGCCACATAAGCCGCGGCCAACACGTTAAACACATCCTTCCGCGAAAACACCCCCGCCAAAACCATCCCACCAACCAAGATTGACACACCAGCCAGCACATCCTCACCCAAACTCGTTGAAACAAACAGTAACAGAAAAGTTACAGAAGTAGCGGTTGCGAAAAGAACCAGTGAAACGATGACGGCGAGGGCTCTGCGGTACCGTATAAGCCAGAGCATAGCGAGACTCCCTATAAACATCACCGCTATGACGAGAAGGCTGTTTAGATAGGGCGCGGGAGAACCCAGAACAGCCACGTCGTCACCCTCTTCCTCCAAAGGCGTCAACGGAGGCTGAGGCAACATCACACCGGCAAACATCGCCTGAAACACCATGGCCAAAACCATAGTCAGCAAAACAGGATAAACAGCCACCAGGTACCTCCGCAAACCCACAGAACACATCTCTACGCCCATGAAAAGGTTTCTCAAAGTTTTATATCATTCTTCTAATCATATCAAGCGTGAGCAACGGAGAAAGCATGGAGTATGTAAGCACCGGCGTTAGCGGCCTAGATGCTCTCCTGAGAAACAAGGGGTTCCCCGCGGGGTTCAACATCGTGGTGATGGGCTCCCCCGGCTCCGGAAAAACCACCTTAGGCCTCCAGTTCCTGTATCACGGCTGCCTGAAAGGGGAGAATGGTGTGTACGTGACTCTTGATGAGAGGCCTGCAAGCGTTTTTAGAAACGTGTCAAACCTCGGCATCGACTTGGAGCCGTTTGTAAAAGAAGGAAGATTAGCGATAGTTGACGCCTCACCTATTAGGACGATACCGGGTGAGATAAAGCTCGGCGGCATATCCATCGGTAAAAAAGATTTCTCTCTCGCGGCCTTGATAGCGGCCGTCGGAAACCACGTGAAAAATATAGGCGCGAAAAGGCTTGTCATAGACTCTCTAACATCCTTCTTCATCCAGTATCCACGGGTTGCGGAGAGAAGGGCCGCGTTTCTTGAGCTGTTGGAGGGAATAACACCGTTAAGATGCACCACCCTGTTGCTGACAGAGCTAAGGTACAGCGGAGCCGACAGGCCATACCAGTTCGAGGAATACCTAGCTGACGGCGTAATAATACTGAGAAAATATCTCAAAAACGGGACCGTAGCAAGCTCGATTCAAATCGAGAAAATGAGGGGAGTAGACCACGACGTAGAGCCCCATCCCTATAAATTTGTAATCGGCGGATTAGAGGTGTATCCAACAGAGAAAGTTATCTAAACCTTATTTTCTTTGCTGAAATAATATTTGCATGACCCAGAATAGTGGGGAGGGGTTAGACTACTTCACAAAAGCCGCCGGCCTAGTGATGCTGCGATACATGGCTGGGAACCGGCGAAACCTGTCTGAGATGCTCTGCATCATCCGCGAGGCATCCGACTACTTCGGCAAAACCATGGAAAACATACTGGGTGGAGAGGAGACAGCCAGCCTCCAAGAATTGATGGACCTCGGCGTCATGAAAAAGAAGTACCTACCATATTCATCATACATGGCAACCATCTCCGCCTATCCACTGCTACGCAAAAAAGCAACAAGAGCTCAAATACTCTCAACCGTCCTCGCCAAAATGGCTCTAATACTCAGCATAAAAGTGCTCGACAACATCAACGACACCTTCCACACAACCGAAGAAGCCGAACAATCGCTACAAAGACAGAAAAAAGCCATCGAAGAAGGAGCATACACATCCGCTGGAAACAACGACATCATCAAACGAGCCGAGAACTCATGCATATTATTGGCGCTACTCGTCAACAAATGGCTGAAAAGCCTTGCCGACAGAGTTTCGACCGCGAAAAAAGAGTTCCTAAGAGACCTTTCACTCTACATCTTTGGACAAGGCGCGACTTTTAAACAGCAGAGCAGTCTTGACCGCGAAAAACTGACGATTCACGACTACCTGAGAAACATGAATGAGAAGGGTGTTGGAAGAGTGTGGGTGGGGCTCGACCTATGCATGCTGGAAAGTTTATGCGAAAAAACTCAAGAAGAAATCAAGGGCTTTGAATACCTGAGAAAAGGATTCGACTACGTCTTCAAATCATCTAACTACTATGACGATGTTGCTGACCTTAGCGTCGACATTGGACTCGGAATATGGAACAGTGTCGTCTACTTAGGACGCGACCTCGGGATAATCACTAAACCAGAGGAATCGCTAAATAACAATTTCCTAAAGAGACAGACGATAAGGCTTGGAGACCTCCATTTCCTGAGAGGCGTAGACCTATTAAGACAAGCCTCCAAATATGTGGAATTTGATGAAAAGAGCCTAATCGCCAGCATGAATGTGTTCAGATTCTTCACGGTACGAAAATGGTTCTTCCAATCCAAAAATCCCGCGGATTTCGTCGACTTTTTGGTCGCTAGAGTTCCTGACACACTTATGCGGTACGCACATATCATTTAACGAGGAGAAAAACCAGAATTGCAAACGCGATGAGAGCAGTGCTCCAATAAACGATTTTCCACAGATTTATTCGAATGAACAACAACATGGAGATAACAATCTGGATAAAAAAGAGAAACATGGTTAAAACTTTATAGTTCACATCGATAACTAGCCATGTAAAGACGGCGGCGAGCATGAATAGAAGCACAATTAAAGAAACGGAGTTCTTTATACCCATCATAGATGGAAATGTCTTGTCTCCGACAATCACGTCTCCGACCACATCTCCTATGTCTTGCACCGTGTGTACAGCTAGACCCATGACATAAACGGGAAAAACAACAGTCAGGTAATCGGTAATACTTTTGTTCGCTAAGGTTAAGCCAACTATGAGTGGCAGAATTGCGGTATGCATTATCAGGATTGTAGCCTTTATCACTGGATATCGTTTAAGCCTAACTTTTGGCGCAGAGTAGAAATATCCAATCAGTAAATCAATTAGAAGAACACCAGCGGCCGAGCTGTTTATCGCACCAATTAGGATTAGTGTTGCCACTGACACAATCAGAGTTGCGGCTGAAAATAGTGAAGCCTCCTTTGGAGAAATTTGTCCCGATGGGAGAGGGAAATTATCTTTAGTAAAGTAATCTGATTTAATATCCATCAAGTTATTAAAACTGTTTAAAAATGCCGTAGATAAAAAAAAGAATAACGAAAATATCCATAAATCCAGTGGGCCTGTTCCAGTGACGGTCATGACTATAACACTCGCCATGAGTGTTGAGGTAAACAGCGAGAAGTATGATTTGGGAAGAGCCGCGAATCCACGTATCTTTTGAATAAAATGCTTATTCAATTTTTCCACTATTCTAGACCTTATATGCTTTAAAAGTGCATGTTTCGTTTCCAACCGCTTTACAGGCTATCTCAGAGCATTCAAATCGTCTTTTCAGACATACTGAAAGTACACCGACGACCACGCTAGAAACAAATTTGTCGCAAAAGGGCTCGTCGCTAACCACATCTTCGCATAGGTGGCAATTTCTCACCTCAAAAATCCAACTTTCTCCAGGGGATGTGATGAAATTTACATCCAACCCCCATCCCGCTTTAAGAGTAATCGATATTAGACTGGGAACGTGCTCGACGCTAAACGAGGTGTAGGGAGTTCCCTCTAGCCTCATTATGTATTCTAATGCCGTTTTTCTAGCAGAAAGTTCACCGAAATATCTTGTAGCAAACCTCACATCACGCCTAATTTCAGGCCTATCTTGGGCTAGCATTTCCACTATGTTTTTCATGGCTTCTAAAACTGCTAGGTGTGCGTCAAGCGGCACGGTCCTCACTCTTTTACCCAGGAACCCTTTGGACAGCGAAACCAACATTAATGAAAAACGCGTCGGCAAACGTAGCAATAATTTATTTTTGAATTTTAGCTGTTGCCGCCTCACATATTTTTTAGCAGGTTTTGTTTCCTCGATTTTTAATGTACCTGCCAATATCCATTCGACAATCTTGTCAATAACTTCTGGCCATCTGTCTGGGTAAAGGAGCTTGGCTTCTAAGAGCCGAATGTTGTCAAGCGACGTGAGCAAAGCATAATCCTCTACCGTAAAATTTTTTGGATCAACTTTCCCTAATGTGATTAATATTCTGTCCTCGTTTGATTCAAGTTGTTCCCTAAGCTGTTTGCGTGAAATCGGTTCCGCGGGGAAATCGCTGATCAATATATTCTCCCATTCTATTAGTAGTTGTCCTTCTTTGATTTCGTATCGTATGTTTTTGAGGTGGTGGGCTTGTGAGCAGGACCTTATTGGTGTGAAGTAGTAGAGGAACTGGTTGTTTTCTTTGACGACTTGTATTTCTATTACGGCGTCTACTATTGCTTTTGCTTTTTTCTCGAAGTCTGCGAAGGTGTTGCGTGGCAGGAGGTAGAACTCGAGGTTTCCGGCGTTGGCGACGTCTTTTTGCCACATCTCCAAAAGTTTCAGGACTTCCTCTCCGTTGTGGCGTATGAGCAGCTCGGGTAGATAGTTGTGGATGAATATTCTGTTTTTCTCTGTTCTTCTTTTCTGGTTCACGTTTATTGATAGGTCTTGCAGCGCCTCTATCGGGACGGGGACCTGTTTAGGCTCTGTCTGTGGATAACGTGTTGAAACAAGCTCTATAATTGATTGTTGATGTTTCTTCAAAAGTGTGCGTAGGAATGTTCGGGCCTCGCTGAAGGTCTCGTCGGTGACAAGCACCGTCATACCGTGCCTGAAGTAGACTATTCGGTCAAAGACTTGATGACCGGTCGGGAACAGCGTTTTCTCCAACTCGATGTTCTCCATTATACTGGTTATACTTGGCCGAAGGGTTTAAAAACGTTTTCAGCAGGCCCTAATAACCACCACTCCGCCCAGCATCTTCTCCCCAACCTCAACAGTATCGAAAAACGTCTTCAACAGGGATTTGAGCTCCTTATTCGTCGGCAGCCGTCTGTATGTTAGGTAGATTGCGGCTGCCTCAAGCCCTGTTTTCCCCAGTTTGAGGGCTGCTAAAAGAGGCGCCAGAAGAGCCCAGTAAACGCCTATCGCGATTCCTTTCAGGATGTTCGCAGGTTTGCCGAGGTCGACGACGAGGAGGCGGCCGCCTTTCCGCAATATTTTCCGTGTTTCCGAAAGAGCTTTGGCCATGTTGGCCGCGTCTCTTAGGGCGAACCCCATCAACACCGTGTCGAAGACCTCTTCTCTGAAAGGCATCTGCTCAAAAACAGCCACGACCTGATGCGAGATGTTTTGCGGCACTTTTTTCCGTGCCAGCATATGCATGCTGGGCAGGGGGTCAAGCATGACCACTTCGCCCCTCCAGTTCTGTGTCCTGAGCAGTGTCTCGGTGAAGACACCTGGTCCAGACCCCGCGTCAAGCACCCTGTCCAACAGACCTACGTTGCCGTCCAGACATTCAGCCCTGAGCCTAATGTCCGTGTTGAAGGAGATTGTTTTGTTCAACCTGTCGTACACGGGCGCCAGCTTCTCCAGAGACCTCATCACAAGCCTCCAATCCGGGCCGAGGCCATACTCCCTTCTCTGCATCTATTCTCTTAGGCTCTGTGGACAAATTTAAACGGTTGTTCGCGTAACCTGTTTTGTGGAGGAAACGGAGCTGGTGGAGAAGCTGCAGAAGGTCTTCGGCTTCAACAAGTATCAGGCGAAGGCCTACGTGGCGGTGTTACAGGGATACAGCAAGCCCGCGGATGTGGCGCGCAAATCAAAGATACCAATTACACGTGTGTATGATGTTTTGTCGAGTTTATGTGAAAACGGGTTTCTCACAAGAACCAGCGACGGATACCGTGTCACCGAGCCCGCCTCTGCCTTCACTTTTTGGCTTGAACGGGAGAGGGCGAGAATGGAGTCTCTGATGATGGAGAAGAAGAGAATGATGGAGCAAATTATTCCGACCGTCTCGAGGCTAAGGGAGCGGGGAACTGTTGAGAACGAGGCTGCTATTCTAAGGGGTCTTCAACCGGTTGTGGTTAAGTTGAGGGAAATGGTGGACTCGGGGACGAGGTTTGTTTTCGCGGTCAAAAAAGCGGTGAAACTGAAGGAGGAGTTTAAAAAAGTGGTCGCAGCTTTTCCCGAGAAAAAATTTCTCTTCATCCTACATCCCTCAGTGCAGATGAGTAAAGAGGATTATGAGTTTCTTGAGAGTATTGGCGCTGGGGTCTTTTTCAGCGAAGGGGTGTTGCTGGATGTTTTGGTGACCGACGGAGGTGAGGCTGTTATTGGTCTGCCTCTGGACGACGAGCCAGTGGTCGTCTGGGTGCGGGACAGGGGTTTTGCCTCTTCTCTTATGAGGTCTCTGGAGGCCCTCGTCGCTGGCTAGGGAGGTGGAGGAGGAGGCGGCGGAGGCTGTCCACCTGTCTGAGGTATCTGGAAAAAGGCGACCGCGAGGAGAACATATGCGACGAGCGACAAAATAAACCCAACAAGTATTATCGTCAGGATGGCGCCGAGGAAGAGAAGCAAGCCAGCTGTCCTGAAGAGTTTAACTCCTAGCACATCGCCCGTGAGATACAGTGATTTACGCAGGAAGAGTGCAGAAACTACGGCGAAAATCCACACCACAACCAAAGCCACAACAATGCCGGCGAGCAGTGAAAATAAATCACCTGAAACACCGTCACCAAATCCTCCGCTGAAGCCAAATCCACCGCCGATAGATGCAAAAAGCGCGGCTCCACCAAGAACCAACGCAACGACAGCGCCCACTATCCCTATGATGACGGCGTACAACGCGTTCTGAAAAATCGCCGGCTGCTGAACAGCGTCGGCCACGTACTTGAGCGCAAGCAAAACCAAGATGAAGCCAACGATGCTGAGAACCGTGCCAACGTTTGGAACGATTGCGAGAACAAGAAGAATAGAACCTATCCCCCCTATCATTCTTGCCTGATTTAAATCCGGCATGACATTCACGCTCGAGTTTTGTATATAAGCTTTTAACGGAAAGTCAATCGCTCAACCTTTCCATTATCATAGGCGATAATCAGCGTGTCGACGAGGCCCACGAAAACCCCGGATTCGACGACGCCTGGAATTCTTTTGAGAAAATTTTCCACTTTAGCTGGTTCATCTATTTCTCCAAAGTCTGCGTCGCCAATTAGGTTGCCGTTGTCTGATACTGTGGGGCCGTTTTTTGCCTGTGAGGTTCTCATCACCAGTTTGACCCCTTTTTCCCTGAGCTTGTTTTCGACAAACTTGTATGCGAAGGGGACGATTTCCAGAGGCACGGGCCTGCGTAGCTTCTCGACAAGCTTACCATGGTCTCCCACAAACACCCTGTTTCTCGACGCCGAGGCGAGAACCTTCTCCCTCAGCATAGCGCCGCCGCCGCCCTTAATCATCGCACCATCCCGCGTCACTTGGTCAAAGCTGTCGAGATAAACATCTGGACTAGGATGCTGGTCCAAGCTCGACACCGTAAGACCCAGCTCAATCGCCTCGTAGTAGCTTTGCCAAGAGGCTGGAATTATCGAGACCTTTTTCCCGGCTACAGCCAGCTCGGATAAAATCAGCGAAACAGTCGTACCGCTGCCCACACCCACCACAAAGCCGTCGTCCACATACTCCACCGCCTCCTTAGCCGCTCTTCTCTTCGCCTCCACCGAGAACACCCTCCACCTCCTTCTCAAGCATCTCAACATTCTTCTCCGTCTGCAAAATTATTGGAGAAAGACGTGTATCTGTTTGCGGCGGAATTTCAGAGCTGTTTATCACTATTGTTTGCTTAGGGGAAGGAGGCCTCGGCGCAGCCTTCAGAAGAATGTACACCAATGCAGCTATGGTGGTGGCGGCGAAGACAACCAGTAGAATGACAAGGTCCTCGTACAACCCGCTCCCGCTTTTCGGCGGCGGTGTTATAACTTTTGCGCATCGAGGTGATACGCATATTACTCAGGTCTGTGAACAAATGATGTGAAACATCTGGCCATAATGGGGTTCAAGAAAACCGGCAAAACTTTTCTCGCGACCAAGATTATCGAAGACCTAGTTGGAAACGGGTACCGTGTCGCGGCTGTGAAACATATTCATCACGAGTTCACAATCGATACAGAGGGCAAGGATACTTGGCGCATGGCCCGAAGCGGGGCCAGCATAGTTACCAGTATATCGCCGAATGAGATGGCCATCATTTTCCCTAGGCAGATGCATGACACAAATATCGATGACTTCCTTGGAAAAATTTTCCGTGAACATGGGATAGATGTGGTTGTTTACGAAGGGTTCGCCAAGCTTTATGGCAGGTCTCCGCATGTCTACAAAATTTTAACCGTTAGGAAAAGCGAGGACATAGGGTTGATTGAAGAAATTTCTCCGCCTGTTGTAGCCGTTTTTCGTTTGGAGAACACGTCGTTGCCGGAGAAGGGTGTTCCTGTGTATGGGCCTGAGCTTTCTCTGGATTTTTTCAACCACGTGAGGAGGTCTCTGGGTTTAGTGAAGTGAGGAGGTATGCGGGTTTGCGGGGTTATTCTCTCTGGAGGTGTTTCGAAAAGATTCGGAGGAGATAAGGCGCTTGCTCTTCTCAGTGGCGAGCCGCTGATTAGACACGTGGCAAAATCTCTTCACGAGGCTGTGGACGAGGTCTGGCTAAGCGTAAAGGATGACGAGAGAGGAGAGCAGTTGATGAAGGCCTGTGAACCATTTGTGAAAGGCTACATCGTCGACGAGTTTTCCGCAGGCCCTCTCTCGGGATTTTTGTCAGCAGCAAAGGTTCTCGGAGCCGACGTGATGGTGACCAGCCCAGCCGATGCACCTCGAATAAAGCCCACAACTTTCCAAAAACTTGTCGAAAAGTTTCTCAATCATTCCCCCGCCGTTGCCTCGGTTGTCTGGGGCAACGGTGCAGTGGAGACGCTCGTGCAGGTTTTGGCCGTCGAAGCTGTGAAAAATTATCTCGAGACCGTGTACGTTCAGAGAGCAGGTCTTCACAGGCCCTCGGACATGCTTAGAAGTGCGGGCAAGACGCTGCTCGTTGCCGGGTTTAACCTATCCTCAGACCCATACGAGTTCTCCAACATCAACACCCGTGAAGACCTTGTAGAGCCCAAACCCCGTGCATCCGGAGGAAACCGTGTGAGAGACGACCTTCTTCTCACCGAGAGCTCGCCTCACTTCCACCATGCCGCAGCAGCCGCCGCCGAAAAAAGGTTCAAGGAATCTGCGCAGGAATACATTAGTGAGGCCCTTGTTCTCCTCTCTTATGGAGTGGCTCACCTAGCTGGCCACGCTCTAATTGATGCCGCCAAAATGTTTGAGGCAGCCCAGTTATCCGAGGCCGCTTCACTCTGCTCAGGGATGGAGGCTTTTATTCGTCGAGACATGTTGTCGGGAATGCGTTAAATTGTGGAAAGTCGAGTCACTATACATGGGTAAAGTGTTGATGGTTGTCAGGATTTTGCCAAAGGATTCTGACACTGATTTGGATGAGCTGGCGAGGGCTGTGGAGTCAAAACTGCCTAAGGATGTGCGTGTAAGTGATAAGAGGGTTGAGGACATAGGGTTTGGGTTGAAGGCTCTCTTGATGGGTTTTCTGATGCCCGAGGTAGACGGAGTAGGCGAAGCGCTTGAACAATACCTCTCGACGGTGGAGCTTGTGGGCGAATACGATGTGCAGTCGGTGACACGCATCTAATGGTTGGAGTCCAGCACGCTGTTTAGCCTACGTAGAACGGTTAACTTTGTTTCATCACCCATCTTGGACGCCATCACGGCCTGTTTGATAAACTCGGCTGCCTCGAGCATGGCCGCTCTGTTGACTGGATAAGGTTTCCCGCTCTTTGTTCCGAACGCGTAGCTGAATTTGACCGGGTCTCGCCACGACACCTTTGAGCCATAAACAAGAGCAGCTATATAGGCCAACCCACGGAGGGTAGCGGCCCCCACACCCTGCGTCGTCAATAGCTCGTCGAAGCTTGACACGTTTTTCGCCCTTCTAATTGTTTCTTCGTCCAGTCTATTGGGCGGGGAGAGGTGCATCGGTATTGTGGGAAGTTCTTCGAATACGCTGGTGAGGGTGTGCTGTTTGCGGGCTAGTGCCTTGACTTGAGCAAGGTCTTGGTTAAGCCTGCTGGGCGGTGTGTCCTCCAGCATCTCCAGTATTGTCTGACGTGTCTCTGCTGATGTTGTGCTTGTCAGGTCGAGCACCACGTCCTCAACCGTTTCGCTCAAAATCTCTGTGTGAGGCTCCTCGACGCCGAGGCCGCGGTCGCTTGACCAGTGGTATCGTCTTGCAGTCTTGTTGACCGTGTTCATGCCTTGGTTGATGATGACCCATTGCCCGGATTCGGATACAACGGCGGCTTGGAAGTAGATGTCGTAGGAGTCTTGTAGCGCTGCGTTGTCCACCGATGTGGTGAGCCTCATGGCTCTGCGGATTTCCCCAACCTCTCTAACACCGATTTCAGCGAGCAGCTTGCCCGCCTCCAGCTGAGCCATCCGCATCTCAGCACCCTTTCCTCCCAGTACTCTGACGGGGATATCTGTCCCCATCAAACCATGGCTGAGAGCTTTCAGCGTCACAGTCGTCTGCCCACTTGTGTCCCATTCAAACCCCAGAGCGCAGGCGAGGCTGCTTAGCCAAAACGGGTCGGCGAACCTTCTAACAGCCTCTTCATAACCCACATGCATAGACAGCGCTCTCATAATCTCGCGGCCAAGCTCCACCATCTCCCTAAAATGCGGCACAGGCCCCTCAGTCAGCCAAAGCGTAGCCGTGCCGACGCGCTTCATCCAAAATATAATGAGCTTCGGCGTGAAGAAAAATTTTGTCAAGCGCAAGGGCCCTTATTTATAAGGGCTTTCCAGCGGCAGCCTTAACCCGCCCAGTTAATATTTAAGAGTGGGCAGTTTGAAGAAACCCTAGGTGCATAGAAAAATGGAGTACGTGTACGCGGCGCTGTTGCTTCACAAGGCTGGCAAGAAAATCGACGAAGAAGGCCTAAAGAGAGTTGTTGAAGCAGCGGGAATAACGCCTGACATGTCCAAGATAAAATCACTTTCCGCGGCCCTGGCAGAGATAAACATCGACGAGGTCCTGAAACAGGCGACGGCAGCACCTGTAGCCGTCGCAGCGGCTCCAGCCCCAGCCGCCGCAGCATCGAAGCCAGCAGAGGCACCCGCCGAGAAACCTAAGGAGGAGAAGCAGCAGGAAGAGGCTCTATCAGGGCTGAGCGCCCTCTTCGGATAACATCAAAAATTTTTTACCCATCCCATTTGTATTTTTTATCGGATGTCTTCCCTAATTGAAGCTATTGAAATCTGGAAAAGTTTCGGCAAAGTAGAGGCTGTTAGAGGCGTTTCTTTCAGGCTCGAGGCGGGGCAGGTTCATGGACTATTGGGCCCAAATGGCTCGGGAAAAACAACATCACTCAAATGCATAGTTGGACTTCTGAAACCAGACAAAGGAACAGTAACCATTTTCGGCGAAAAACCATCGGCCAACAACGGTTATAGGAGAAAGCTGGGATATGTCCCCGAAAACCCGTCCCTTCCAGACTACTTGACTGTTGAAGAGTTTCTGATTTTCTCAGCACGCCTGAAAGGACTTGTCGGTGACAGCGTGCGGAGCAGGGTTTCTGAACTGATGGAAGCTTATGCGCTTCACCAGGTTTCAGACAGACTCGTCTACGAGCTCTCGAAGGGTGTTAGACAGAGATTGGCAATAGCAGCTTCTCTTGTAAGCTCTCCCACTGTTTTAATCCTTGATGAGCCTTTTAACGGCCTTGACCCAGAGGCTCAGAAAATTACTAGGCTCTACATAAACGAGATCATAGAGGATGGAGGAGGCGTACTCATATCCACCCACCTGCTCGATTCGGCTGAGAAAATCTGTAACCATGTAACGATAATTGTCGACGGGAAAGTGTTGTGTTCCTCAAGCCTTTCGGAGCTTAAGTCAAAAAACGGCGGGGCTTCTCTCGAAGAAATCTTCCTCTCACTTATCCGGGTGAAAAAAGCTGCTAATTGAGATTTTTATCGTGAAGGTGAGGCAATTCGCCGGCTCTTTGGGAAGGTCTTTATCAAAAGCAGTTGCTCCTATGATGTTTTACATGCTTTACCTATTTGTTCTAATGTTGGTTTCTTTGACGCTGAGATTCTATGGCATAGTAACAGGCATGGACTTGGACGATTTTGTAAGGGCTTTGAAGCCCTTGGCAACCTCTGGTGTCTTGGCTGTGGGTGTGTTTCTCGGTTTGAAGGGGGGTGTAACGGCCTTGGGCTATGAGATAGACTACATTTTCACCTCGAATGTGCGGCCGAGAACCTATCTCTGGTCCGATTTTTTGTTTCAATTTATTTTCCTCAACGTATTCACCCTGCCGTCGATGTTGCTTATTGTAACGGTGCTCACTTACCCGCGTCATCTCATCCATTTGTTTAACTTTGTAATGATTGTTGAAGCGGCTGTTGTCTCGTCCATTTTGATATCTCACATGCTTGGCCTGTTACGTAATTGGTTGGGAAAGAGAGGTGTGATGGCTGTGGGCGGGGTGATGCTGATGCTAGTATTACTGCCGCTTTTGGATGTTTTTGCATCACTTCCATGGGTTAGCAGCTTTCCATATCCCACAAATCTGTTACTCGGTGTGACGGGGGGCGGCCTCAAAACCTCTGCGGCGTTTCTGCTAATAGGCGGGCTGCTTGCAGTGAATCTTTTCCTCTCCAGAAAGGTTGAATACGCTGGTTTGGCGCCGATACTAACCAACGTTTTCACAGACCCGCCGCGAAAATTGATCACATCTTTTAAACTTCCACAGCCTGTGGCGAGATTTTTGCTAATAAACGCCGCTGATAGGCCAACTGCTTTGCTTGTTAAAGCTCATTTGACGAGGTTCCTGCGAGACGGCAGTCTTTGGATAACAGCTTTTGTCCTGCTTTTACTTGTCTACGTTGGCACTGCTCTTCCAAGAGCGCTTGCGTTCACAGCACAGCCTGAGGCGATTTTCCTCACTATAGTCTCACTGTACACTCCGATGATACCGGCTCTCCTTTCATTTAACTGGCTTCTTACGGAGAAACATAACCTGTGGCTAGTTCAGCTCTCTGTTTACCGTGTCTCATCCTATTTTTACACATTACTGATAGCCTACACAATTGTTTCTTTAATTTTTTCATCTTTAATGGTGGCAGCTGTTCAGGTCTTCGGGGGGTTATTCGCTTTAACGTACTTGGATGTGTTGCTGTTTCTATGTTCAGCGGTTTTCGGCTCATTTCTCGCACTCGTGATATCTTCTTCGATAAAGCGTTTTTCCTCTCCCTTCTCTTTCACTTCGATTTTCATAGTTGTTCTCCCACTTCTTGGTTCGCAGCTGCTTAGTCTCCCGCTGCTAGTGTCGCGTCTTTTCGAGCCGATTGCGACTAATCCGCCCGCGTTTCTCCCCTATCTGGTAATGGGATATGTGTTGTTCGCTTTGGCTCTGGTCACCTATTCCACCAGGGATTTCTCCATTGAGCAGGCGTCTTAGAAATAGTTAAAACGGCGCCTTAAAAGTGGTCTTGTGGTGTCGATGCCTTGCCTTACGACGAGCACGAGTATAGGCTAGAGTTTTTTATACAAAACGGGTTTGTGAGGAATCGGTGCAGGGTTTGCGGCGAGTTTTTCTGGAGTCTTGACCCCGGCAGAGATGTATGCGGTGAATCTCCCTGCGTCGAATACAGTTTTCTCGAGAAAAAATACTGTTCAAAGCCTCTGTCGGTCAGAGAGGCTAGAGAGGGTTTCATAGAGTTTTTCGCGCAGAGAGGACACGCTCCGATAAAGCCGTACCCGATTGTGGCTCGCTGGCGTACAGACCTTTACTTGACCGATGCATCTATCGTCGATTTTCAGCCATGGGTCACCAACGGTATTGCGCCTCCGCCCGCCAACCCCTTGGTTATAAGCCAGCCATGCGCAAGGCTTGTAGACCTCGACAAGATAGGGCTCACCTTCGGCCGTCATCTCACGGTTTTTGAGATGGGTGGCCACCACGCCTTCAACTACCCCGATAAGAAAATCTACTGGAAGTCGGAGACAGCTGAGTATTGTCAAGAGTTTATGACAAGTGTTCTCGGCATCCCGGCCGATGAGCTGGTTTACAAGGAGTCGTGGTGGGCGGGAGGCGGCAACGAGGGGCCCTGTCTCGAGGTGATAGCGGGCGGGCTTGAGCTAGCTACCCTTGTCTTCATGCAGTTCAAAACCCTTGACGGCGAGAGAGCTGAGACACCGATAAAAACCGTTGACACAGGATACGGCATAGAGAGGTTGGCTTGGTTCTCTCAGCAGACACCGAGCGCTTTCGACGCCATATACGGCGAATTACTCGCCAAGGTGCGGGAGCTTATCCCCGTAAATAGACCTGATGAAGAGCTGCTGATCAAATACGCAAAGTATACAGGGCTGGTTAAACCGGGAGCTGATGCAACGGTCAGCGAGTTGAGGAGAAGAGTTGCGTCAATGGCCGGGATTAGCGTCGAAACAGTCAACGAGCAGATTGTTCCCTATGAAAAAGTTTACCAGGCCCTTGACTACAGCAAGGCGATAGCCTTCATAGTGGCTGAGGGGGTTGTGCCCAGCAACGTCAAAACAGGATACCTTGCACGGCTTCTCATACGCAGAGCTTACAGGCTGCTGAGAACGGTTGACGCCGAGGAGAAGCTTCTCGACCTCGTCGACCTGCAGATAAGTTACTGGGAGAAAGATTTTCCACATCTATCAGAGATGCGGGAAGAGGTTCTCGACATAGTTGGGCATGAGGTTAATAAGTTTAGGGAGACAATCAAACGCGGCACTGAAACTGTTCTGAGAGAACTGAGAGAAACCAAGGAAATCTCGGTTGAGAAACTCATACAATACTATGACGACAAGGGGTTGACGCCTGACATAGTGGCAGAGGCCGCCGCGAAGCAGGGTGTTAACGTCACTATTCCTGAAAACTTTTACGAGCTTGTGGCTTCACGGCATCTCCGCGAAAAACCCGTGAAAACCACTTCGCAGCACCAAATAGATGTCTCATCTTATCCCAAGACACGAAAACTCTACTATGAGCAGCCGAACAGCTACAGTTTCCGAGCGAAGGTTTTGGGTGTGGAAAACGGCTACGTCATACTTGATGCGACACTGTTTTATCCTGAGGGCGGCGGAGCGGTAGGCGACAGGGGTACGCTGGTTTGCCGCGACAAGGTATGCACAGTTGTTGACACTCAGATTTTAGACGACGTTGTTGTCCACCGGGTTGAGGGCCCTGTTCCCGATGTGGGTGAAGAGGTTGAGGGCTATGTCGACGCAGAGAGAAGACAGGCCATCGTCAGACATCACACCGCCACACACATTCTACTGGGAGCTGTCAGACGAGTCTTGGGCAAACATGCCTGGCAAGCGGGGGCGAGGAAAGAACCTGAAAAAGGTAGGCTAGATTTTTATCATCACAAGAGGCTGACGCTCGAGCAGATACGTGAAATCGAGAAATTGGCAAACAGGGTTGTGGCACGTCGCATACCTGTGAGAATAGAGTGGATGAATAGGAACGCGGCCGAGGAAACATACGGGTTCGGGCTCTACCAAGGGGGAGAGGTACCCCTCGGCGTCATAAGGGTTGTGGAGATACCGGGATGGGATGCCGAGGCATGTGGAGGAATACACTGCGAAAACACAGAAGACGTGGGGTTGATTAAGATTGTTTCGAGCGAGAGAATACAGGATGGGGTGGAGAGAATCGAGTTTGTGGCGGGGCCAGCCAACCTACATCGCTATCAAGACATGGAGACCATGCTGCATGAGGTTGCGGAAAAACTTCAGGCACCGGTCGAAGACATCCCGAAGAAAATAGCCGAACTCGACGAAAACCTACGCATCCTCAGAAAAACAGTCAAAACACTTTCGGAGAAACTAATTGTTTACAGGGCAGCGGAGATAAGGAGCGTCGGCATATCGGTCGACAGACTTCTTCTCTACATCTCCGAAGAAGAATATGATGATGAGGAATACTTGATTAAACTGGCGGCCGAGATTGTGAAGATAGAGAAGCCTGCCGTTGCTTTGGCATATGCGGGAACTCCTTCGGCTAAAGTGGTGGCGGTCGCTAATGACAAGGCTGTTGAGGCTGGTGTAAACGTGGGAGAGGTTTTGAGAAGGTTTCTGCAGCTTGCGGGAGGTGGGGGAGGGGGAAGCAGAACACTCGGCAGAGGCGCTGCACCAACTGAGACGCTGGTCTCCAACTTGCCGGAGCTAAGCAACCTACTCAGAAACACCCGCGGCCCGCGCTAAAGCATTTGACTCTGCCAAGGCCTTGGCAAAGATTGTCGGCAGTGTCTCCCTTGTGTAGAACCCTGCCTCTGTCGCGAGTGCCTTGGCGTGTGTTTCGGCTCGTATCAGCAGCTGTGGCAGTGTTTCCCTCGTTATGTAGGATATGTTGACCGCGAATGCGAGTGCAAGCGAGGCCGCTGACGCGATTTCTTGCCCAATCTTGACAGGGTCTATTACAAGGTCCTCCGCCTTTAGGATGACGCCTTCCTCGTAAGCGCTTATCAGGTTAACGCCTCTTAGAACAGCTTTGATGTCGAGTTTAACCAGCAGGCTTGCAAGCAGCTGGGATATCTCCTCACCCTTCTTAGCCACGAGCGTGTCCTTGGCTATCCAAACCTGTCCCCCCTCTATCCTCGTCGGTATCCTGAGTTTGCCGAAGTCGCTCAGAATTGGGCCCGGCGGAAGACCTGTGTTTGTTTCAGGCACCCAGATGTCGAAGTCCGCTTTCTCCCCGGCTTTGGCATGCATGGGAACCTTGTTCTTCTCCAGCGTTAACGCGAGCTGGAAACTGTTGACGCTGCTGAAGATGAAGCCCACGGGAACTTTGATGTTTTCCACGAGTTTCTCCAACTCAGGTTTCCCCGCGAGCCTGCATGCTTTCACGAACAAGGTCCTCTTGAGCACTCTTATTTCACATAATCCGCGGAGCTTTTTCCTCATCTCATGTATGGTGTTGGCTCTGGTGCTTCTCAGGTCAAAGACCGCGACAACAGGATATTTCTTGATAAGCTCAGCTACCTCCTCAACGAGTCTAGCCTTCTTCACTAAACTTGGCCGTGTAACCACGGTGGACATGGCTTCAACTCTCCCCGCTGGCGGCTCCAAAGCTGCGGTGATTAATCAATTTATTCATCAAAACTCCACCTTCACCGGCTTGCCCATCGTGGTCTTGACATACACGCTGGCGATGTTTCTCCTCTTTTTCTCAAGCTTCTCAACCACCCTGTTCAACACTGTTTCCAAGTTTTCGGCTATTTTTTCATCAGGGTCTTCCTCCACCCCAACTATGCACGCGACCTGCGGTGATTTCCTCAAAGTAGCTACAACACTGTTCTCGTATCTTTTCACAAGCTTCTGAATATCGCTGCCGGGTGGAATAGGTATAGGTGTCTTTCCCCTTGCGCCGAGAGCTGCTCCGAGAACTCTCGCAGCCAACCCCACCAGAGCAGGCTCCACTAGGACGAAATCATACTCGGACGCAATCTTCTTCGCCTCTTTCTTCCTGCCCACAAGAGCCTCCAGCTCCTCTTTCTGGATAACCCGGGCAACACCCGGGGTCTTAGATGCCTCGAGAGCGAGATTTCCCGAGGCGATGACCAGGATTTTTCTCCGTTTTCTTCCTAGGTCGTTGGGAAGCTCAATAACCTCAGAAAACCTGTTCTGCGGCTTAGTAAGGTCCACGCCTGTGACGTTGATCACCAGCTCGACCGATTGCTTAAACTTCGTGTTCTTCTTGTTTTGCTTAGCTTTTTTGACTGCTTCAGCTGTCTTGGCTAACTCGGAACGCATCAATTCTGTTCACCCAGTAGATTGTCGTATTTTCCCTGTTCGACAAGCTTGATTACCTCTTTGGGGTTTTTGCCGTCAACTTTTATACCCATGCTGACGCATGAGCCGAGTATTTCTTTGACAGCGGCTTTGAGCGTCTTGGACCTCATGTCTTGAAGCTTCTTCTCGGCAATCTTCACGATTTCTGTGAACTTGAGGTCGCTCACGTAATCACGTCCCGCGGTCCCGCTTCCCTTCTGCACACCCGCCGCGCTGGAGAGAAGAGCCGAGGTGCTAGGCGTACCAACCCTTATCTCAAACTTCTTAGTATCTGTGTCGACCACCACCTCAATCGGGACTCGCATACCGTTAAACGACTGTGTAAGCCTGTTAGCCTCCTCGGCTACGGCCATCACATTCAGCCCTAGAGGCCCTAGGGCTGGTCCCAGCGGAGGGCCTGCCGTGACTTTGCCGCCTTCTACGAGGAAGCGGAAGGTTTTTTCACCCATGTCTAGACCTTTCCCCTACTGGCTATTCTTAAACCTACGTCTTGTCTATGGGGCGGACGGCGTCTATTGAGACGGATATTGGGAGCTGGAAAGCCGCCTCTTTCAGCTCAAGCGTGACCTCGCGCCTCGACTTCTCAACCCTGATGACTTTGCCGACGATGCCTTTCAATGGGCCGGAGACAATCTCAACCATCTGCCCAGCCGCCAAAACCTCAATCAAAGGTTTCTCAACCAAGTGCGATGCGATGGTCTCCAGCTTCACAGGCATCGGCGGCCTCGCCTTCACATGCCTAACATTCTGCAGCGCGTCGGCGATAACCTCTTTCGAAGTCGCCTCAACAAACACGTAGCCCTTTAAGGCTGGAAGAATGAATATTGACGCAATCGCAGGCTTCTCAATCAGCTTGAAGAGAGGCAGCCGGGCATCATCTCTCCACTCCCCCTGCTCAAAAACCTTGAACCGTACATCCTCTTTCTCACCTTCTCCTAGAAACAAGTTATAGCCGCCCGCCTCCTCGACTGTTTTGAAAATCTTCAGAGCATAGGATGTGCCGCGCCTCAGTTTAACAGGTGAGCGGAAAACTATCTCAGCCCAACCGTCTGTTTTGAGAAGTAGAGGGTCGTAGCTTCCCTCGCCAAGGGGCTCTGAACCGAACCCTGTTTCATCACTGTACTCGACTAACATGGAGCGGAGGGGCTCGGTTGGCTCGCCAGCCTTGGATATGTACACCGCCACCTTCTCCAACATGGTTGTTTTCGGGGAAACGAAAATCACAGCCACATGAGTTTTGTCGCTTATCGCTACTGTTCCCACCGATTCTCCGACAAAGTCGAGGAAAATGCCGTGGAACCTTGCCTCGAGAACGTTGGCCACCGTCCTCTCCTGCCCAACCGTTGTCTTAACCGCGAAATACTTCATCCCAGCCGTGCTCAACCTGTCCACTCTAAGGCTTCGCCGGTAATAAAAACCTGCGTCAAGCAGGCTGGAAAGCTATAGCCAGAAACCGTATAATAAAGGCCAGAACACCTATGATGCCCAGCCCCAGCAAAGTAATTCTCAACGTTATGGAATATTCTTTCCAAGTGGGTTTCTTCGCCATTTTCAAGGTTGTCAACGCCGATTTGAAGAAGCTCGATATCCCCACGTCTCTTCAGCGGTTCCCCCGCCTATTTAACCCTGCCTCGGAGCAGGTAGGCGAGAAGCGATGCCTCGGTGTGCATCCTGTTCTCGGCTTGGTCATATATCACGGATTGGGGGCCATAGGCTACCTCGGGTGTGACTTCTTCGCCGAGGTGCATGGGCATGCAGTGCATGAACTTGGCGGTTGGTTTTGCATGCGACATCAAAGAGGCGTTGACCTGATAGGTTGGCAGGAATTCTGCTAGTTTCCTGTTCCGCTCCGCCTCCTGACCCATCGAGACGAAGACATCTGTGTAGACAAAGTCGGCGTCTCTGACGGCTTCTCTCGGGTCATCTGTCAAAATGACGCTGGCCCCCGTCTCTTCAGCAACTTTGAGGGCTTTCTTCACCTCCTCCTCGGGCGGCCTGTATGATGGTGGAGTAGCAACGGCTATGTCTACGCCCGCGGCCGCACAAACCTGCATAAGCGAGACGCATACGTTGTTTCCGTCGCCGATGAAAGCCACTTTCGACTGATACGGTTTCTTCGAATACATGTAGATGGTCATGAGGTCGGCCAAAGCCTGACATGGATGATGTTTGTCGCTGAGCGCGTTAATTACGGGTATGCGGCCGTTTTTAGCCAGCTCCACCAAGTCGCCGTGGCCGAATACACGCGCCACTATGCAGTCAACGTATCTCGCCAGAACCTTGCCAGTGTCCTCAACAGACTCGCCGCGGCCCAGCTGAAGCTCGCCCCAGCCTAGATACATCGACTCACCGCCCAGCTTAGCCACCGCAGCCTGAAAAGATACACGCGTCCTAGTAGAAGGCTTCTGGAACACGAGAACAACCGTTTTGTCCCGTAGAGGTCTTGTCCTAGGGTATCCACGCTTCCGCCAACGCAGCGCAGCAGAAACTATCACGTCTATTTCTTTAGGCTTCAGGTCGCCGACCTCAAGAAAATGCCGCATCTTCACCACACCCTCATCGCTGCAGAGTCTGATTTTAACTTGAAACGATAAGGCAATAAGCAGGTGCAGACAGATTCTTCTGTCTCCGAGATGAGCGAAGCAATCGATGACGCTAAAATCTTCAAATCACTGGCTTCACCTAACAGGCTTAGCATCCTCAGAAAGCTGGAGAAAAGCCCGCTGAATTACACGGAGTTGATGCATGTCCTTGGAATGAATAAGAAAAGCGACGCTGGAAAGTTTGCACATCATCTAAAGATGCTCTATGCAGCGGGCTTGATAACACTCAACCGTCAGACCAAAAATTATGAGTTGACTACGAAGGGTGTGCAGGTTCTGAAAATCCTGAGCGAGATAAGGTCAAGCATCTCGCAGAGGATAAAGGTTAGGAGGTCGGACATGGTTCTCGAAGATTTTGACAGAAACAAGATTACGAGAGTCCTTGTTGAGGAGGCTTCTATGCCTCCGAAAACCGCGGATAAGATTGTTAAATTGTTTGAAGAAAAACTTGAGGAGCTTAAGCTTGGTGAGCTCTCCGCTCCCCTGATACGTGAGATGGTCAACGCGTTACTTGTCGAGCATGGGTTGATGGAGCATAGGAATAAGCTGGCTAGGCTGGGGATGCCTATTGCTGATGTGGATAAGCTGCTTAGCGAGAACCATCGTCAGAGAAATTTTATGTCTTTGATGACCACGGCCTCTGGAGCGGTTTTCAGGGAATATGTTTTTCACAAAATTCTGCCGAGTGAGGCCGCTCGACTTTACTTGGTTGGCGCGGTTGATTTCGAGGGCTTGGAAACGTGGGGGTTTAGTGTCTATTCGCGTCTATACACGCCGGATATGTTGAGAACTGTTCTCTGCGAGGTTGGTGGTGTTGAGGCTGAGGTTGTTTTGCGGGACCCTGACATAGATGAAAACATGTTGATGCTTTTGTTTGACTCTGTTCAGGTGTTTGGGAGAAGGCTATCTGTTTTCTACTCTGAGCCGCGGGGGAACATGTATAACCGGTTGGCTGAGGCGCGAATTAGCGCTACTCTGCCTTTTGACAAAAGCGTCGCAAGGTTGGCCGGTGATGTTTTGCTTGTTTTGGCTCACGGAGTAGTTTCCTCGGAGGGGCATCCATTTGGCGAGGCGGGGATTATCTCCGCAAAGGCCTCCATCAACATGGTGAATCTCTTCCTCAAGTGCGGGGGTTCTGAGAGAAAATTCTGGGACATTTTGCGGGAGACTGTAGAAATTGTTGCCGCCGCATTCTCCGCTAAAAAACGGTTTCTTCAACGTTTCTGGCCCGGGGAAGAGGGTTCATGCGTTTTGTCTCCTGTGGGTGTTGAGCAGCTTGTTGCCAAGCAGGGCTTTGGCAGGGTTGAGCTGGTGAAGAAGGTTGCTCAGGAATGTAGCGGCGTGGACGAGGATGTTGTGGTTCTTCTGGGAAGCAGGGCAAGTAGGAGAGCGGCTGAAAGGATGAAGAGGCTTGACGAATTGTCTCTTGGTGTGCGTGAGGTTGAGCGGATAACCGGCGATGCGCCATATTCCTTTGACGTTGCCTCGTCTTCGTCACGTGAAGTCCGTGAGCTGGCTCGGTTTTTCACAGGTGGGCTGGTCGCAAAAATGGATTTTAAAATGGCTGAGGATTTGCTGGACCTGCGTCCGCTTGTCGTCTTATCTTCTTGAGCGGAGTAGTAGAATGGCTTTGGCTAGGTCTCCTCCCGAGTCGAGAAGCGCTTTCTTCGCCTCCTCCTCTGACACGCCTGTCTGAGCCATCACCAGCGAAACATCTTCCTCCGTCGGCTCGTAAACGGGCTTCGTCTCCTCAGCCTGCGCCGCCACCTCCTCCCCGCCTATTATCTGAAAAATTTTCTCGCCGCCTGTTTTCACGGCGTAGACCAGCGGCCCCTTCAGCGTAATCACACGCTCACCCAGCTTGATTACAACCTCCTCGGCCTGTCCCATTTCCTCCACGTTGAGGCCGAGGCTTTTCAACATTCTCTCCTGTGCACGTCTCATCTCACGGGGACTGAGCCTTTTCAAAGCAGCATATCCCCCGCTGAACCAGGTTTAAACCTTATGCCTAACCTTCACAACCGCTCCACGGCGAAGCTCAGCCATCTCAACTCCCGCGACCACAGCTTTGCCAACCCCGATAAGCCGATTATCCTCGTCAACCACAAGCACCTCCATGCCCGGCACAATTGATGCATCGGCTTCGACCACGTGTTCAGCTGAGACGTCGTAGCCCGCGGCCACTTTTTCAGCGCCTTCGCGGCCGACCACAACCCTGTTCCCGCCCTTCTCGAGAAGTGCATTCAACCGCTGAGCGCCGGAAACTGTTAGCGTCAGCCACCCATCCATGGCCCTTATGGTTGCTATGCATTTGCCGTCTAGCCAGATTCGCCGAGGCCTACCTGTTGAAGGCGAAACCTCCACTACGCATCCATCGGGGAAAAACAGCTCACCAGCTACACCAAACTGGAAAAACGCCAGCTGCCTAACCTGACGCAACAGAAACTCTTCAAACGACATGAAACTCAGCCGCCAGCCTCTTAATCTTCTCGGCAAGCTGAAGAGGTGTTTCGCACTCGATTTCATAGCCGGAGCTGTTGTACTCAATCTTCAAAATGTTGCAGAACTGTTTAATCTCGTTGAGCAGTGATGGTGTTGTTTGCCCATTCTCCAGCTGGGCTCTTACACGTATGTAGCCTCCCATCATGTCCGCCACAGATTCCTCCAGTGTGTCAAGCCCCTGCCCAGTCCAAGCGGACACGGCGACGTAGCGAAACTCGGGGTTTATGCTCTCAATTTTTTCTTGGTAATCGCTCGCGGCGTCTATCTTGTTGAACACAACCAGTATAGGCACGTTCTTCACACCCACTTCGTCGAGCACGTTTAAACAGGTGTTTAGCTTTGACTCGACCACGGACTTTTCCTCGCTGATGTCCACGACGAGTAGCAGGAGGTCGGCGTAGATGAACTCGCTTAGCGTGGAGTGGAAGGATTCAACCAGTAGGTGTGGCAGGTTTTTGATGAAACCTACTGTGTCGCTTAAGTAGGCTTTTCTTCCTCTGAACTTCACTATCCGCGCGGTTGTCGATAATGTGGTGAAGAGCTGGGGGCCCGCTGGATGCTCTTCCCCGGAAAACCTGTTGAACAGCGTTGTTTTGCCAGCGTTTGTGTAACCCGTTAACGCCACGGTTGGAAGCCCTCCCTCCAACCTCCTCTGCCTCACAAGGTTCTTCCTCATCCTAATCTGCTTAAGCTTCTGCTTGATGGTTGATATTCGTCTGAAAACCTCGTTGTAGTAGACATCGGCCTCATATGCTCCCAGTCCGTGGAAACCCGGCTGCTCACCCTTCTTCGCGAGTCGCACCTTCTCCTTAGCCCTCGACAACTCGTACTGAAGCTCAGCCAGCTTGATCTGGAGCTTCGCCTCGGTTGAGGCGGCTCGGCGTGCGAAGGTTTCGAGGATGAGCTGCGTCCTCGTAATCACAGGTATCGAGAGGGCTTTGGCGAGGTTGTACTCCTGGACAGGCTTCAGCTCATTTTCCGTAACAATTTTCTCAATTTTGAGAGACTTGACAGCGCGCCGCAGCTCCTCAACCTTACCGGGGCCAATCATGTATTTGCTGTGCGGAGGTCTCCTTTGAACCAGCTTATAGACGGGCGTGTAGCCCGCGGACCTGCACAACTCCTCCAGCTCATCCAAGTTGTATTCTGCCCAGTCGTCAAGCCTCTGCACAAGCGCAACCTTCAAACCATTGCCTTCAACCTTCTCTATGAATAGGCAGCTTATTTAGGTTAGAGCTTGGCGAGAAAATCTTCCCAAATCTGCTCATCCTCAACCTCGTCCTCGAGAAGCTCCTCGAAAAGCTCATGGGTTACAACATCGGTCACACGATATTTCTCAACCATTTCGCTGTAGAATTTGATGGCGCATGCTTCCGCCTTCAAAATGTCCTTTATCAACTGCTCGTAGTTGGTTGGGTCTTCGGGTGGAGGAATGTAGCCGCATCCGCTTGTGGCCAATAGTTTTTCAAAATGGAGGACAGGTTTTCCCCCCAGCTGGATTATTCTCTTAGCCAGTTTCTCGGCGTGTTTGAGCTCGTGCTGGGACATCTTCATCAAAACCGGCCTGAACGTGTCGGCGTCGACGCCCTTCAAACTCACCGCGGCTACCCAGTACTGGTAATGTGCAAGCCACTCATCGGCATAGGCTTTGAGAAGGTCGGATACGACCTCATCGATAGGGGCCTTCACTACCGCTTTACCCTGCTTACCCATAACACCATAGGCTGGGCGGAGGCTCTTAAGTGTTGTTATGTCTCGCGGAAATACATGTTCCGTTGGCAGGCTGGTTTAAATACGGTGAGTTCGCGAGTCTAGCTGGGCTTGAGGATTCTGGGTCTGCATGTGGATTTTGTCGAGTATCGTCCCGTGAAGAAGGAGTCGACGGTTGTGGAGGAGGCTTCGCCTGAGCCTGTGAGGATTGAGGATGCTTATGTGTTGCTGACCTCTGTCGAGCCCGAGGATGATGAACGTGTTGCCGAGGCCGCTGTGGCTGATGCGGTGGAGTTTATGACGCGTCTTAAGATTCCGAGGCTTGTTATCTATCCCTTTGCTCATCTCTCCCGCGAGTTGGCGAGGCCTGAGCACGCTGTGGAGATTCTTGCTCTGATGGAGAAAATAGCAAAGGAACGTGGTGTCGAGGTCCACCGGTCTCCTTTCGGCTGGAACAAAGCCCTCGCCTTATCCATTAAGGGCCATCCACTCGCGGAGCGTTCAAGGGTCTTCAGCCAAGCCACCCTACAGCAGAAGCAGACCACCTCGGTGGAGAAGAGCTACATGGTTTTGACACCCGATGGCGAGCTTCTCAAACCCGAAGAAGCATTGGCCGATTTACCCAATGGCTTAGCTGTGCTTGTCGAGAAGGAGGCTCTCGGCAAAGGCTTAAACGAGGTGTCGGAGCCTGAGCACGGCAAGGTTTTGAAGAGGCTGGGTATCGACTGGGAGGAGCTATCAGACAGCGGCCACATGCACTACGGCCCCGAGGGAACAATCGTTTACGACCTGATATCAGACTATGCGTCGAAAATCGTGAGAGAGCTCGGGTTCCCAGTCTATTTTGTCAAAGGCACGAACCTCTTCAGCCTCGAGAGCAGACCCATTCGTGAACACGCCAGCCTCTTCGGCCAAAGGATGTACAGGGTTGAGGTGGACGGCAGGCCCTATGTGATGCGTTACGCGGCATGTTTTCAGCAGTTTGCTTTGGCGCGAAACTGGGTAATCAGCTACAGGAGTCTACCGTTTGGAATGTTTGAGGTCGCTGACAGCTACAGGCTGGAGCAAAGGGGAGAGCTTGTCCTCGGGTTCAGGCTTCGGAAAATGTCTATGCCCGACCTACACGTCTTCTGCCGCGACATCCCAGAAGCCCTCCAGATGGTCGAGAAAATACATGACAAGATTTACAGGGAAATCGAAAAACTCGGCCGCGACTACTACTCTCTGTATAACCTTACCTCGAGAAAGTTCTTTGAAGAAAACCGAGGCTTCTTCCAAAAACTGCTCAAAAGAGAGAGGAAACCTGTCCTACTGTCCTTCTACCCAGAAAACAGCTCCTACTACTGGGTGCTGAACATTGAGTACCACATCATAGACAAGTTTGGACGACCACGTGAAATAGGCACGGTGCAGATAGATGTGGGAAACGCTGAGAGATTCGGCATCACCTACGTAGACAAGGACGGAGAAAAGAAGTATCCAGTTATTCTGCATTCGGCTTTGATAGGCACCGTGGAAAGATACCTATACGCGGTCGTTGACACAGCTCTGGGCAAGACTCCCCCAACCCTGCCAACCTGGCTTTGCCCAACCCAGCTTCGCATATTGCCGCTCAACGAGAAATACAACAAACGCGCCGTCCAGCTTGCCGAAAAAATCACACAATACGGCATTCGTGTGGACGTAGACGACAGACCCGAGACACTCGCCAAGAAAGTTTACGAGGCGGAGACAAGCTGGATACCATATGTCGCAACACTTGGGCCGAAAGAGGCCAAGAAGGGAACACTGGCTCTACGCATCAGAGGAAGGAAAGAAGTCAAGCAGATGCGTCTTCAGCCGCTTGTCAAACTGATTCAGAAAGAGACCAAGGACTATCCTTTCAGGCCTCTTACGCTGCCGCTAGAGCTTTCAAAGCGGCCCAAATACAGCCCGTGATGCAACCGAGAAGCTAAATCCATCCAAGGAATAGATATATCATGCCCTCGACCGGTCTCGACCCCCACCGCATCAGACAAGATTTCCCCATCTTCCAAAACAACAAAAACCTCATCTATCTCGACAGCACCGCGACAAGCCAAAAACCCGTCCAAGTAATCGAGGCCGTGGCAGAGTTTTACAGGAAGATGAACGCCAACGTACACCGAGGAGTTTATGAGATTAGCGTCGAGGCCACGGAAGCATATGAAAACGCTAGAAAAAAGGTGGCCGAGTTTATCGGCGCACGCAGTAGCAGGGAAATTGTTTTCGTCCGAAACACAACCGAGGCGCTTAACCTAGCAGCCTACAGCCTCGGGCTGCACAGGGTTAAGCCCGGGGGAAAAATTGTCCTGACCATGATGGAGCATCACAGCAACATCGTGCCTTGGCAGCTTATCGCCAAAATCAACCGCCTCAAAACAGAGTACATCCCTTTTGATGACCAGGGCTATCTCGACCTATCCGATGCTGACAAGAAGCTGAAGGACGCCGACATCTTCAGCTTCACCCATGCCTCAAACGTTCTGGGGACGATAAACGACGCTAAAATGCTCTGCCGCATGGCCCATGAACATGGTGCTTTGGCGATAGTTGACGCGGCTCAGTCGGTTCCCCACATGCCTGTCAATGTGCAGGAGATGGGCTGCGACTTGTTGGCTTTCAGCGGCCACAAGATGCTTGGCCCAACGGGCATCGGTGTTTTGTATGGGCGCCGTGAGCTGCTGGAGGAGATGGAGCCTTTTCAGGGTGGGGGCGAGATGATTAAAGAGGTCCATCTCGACCATAGTCTGTGGAATGATGTGCCGTGGAAGTTTGAGGCGGGTACACCGAACATAGCTGGTGCTGTTGGGCTAGGTGCGGCCATTGATTATCTAAGGGGAATAGGTATGGAGAATGTGCGGGAGCATGAACATCGGTTGACCGCAAAGGCTTTGGAAATATTGTCCGAGATTAGGCATGCGAAGATCTATGGCCCGGAAAACCCGCTTCACCGATGTGGACTGGTCTCCTTCAACCTCGCCGACATACATCCACACGACCTCGCAACCTACCTCGACAAACACGGTATCTGCGTAAGGGCCGGACACCACTGCGCCATGCCAATCCACACACACCTCGGAATATCCGCAACAACACGCGCAAGCTTCTACATCTACAACACAGAGGAGGAGCTGGAAGTCTTCAGAGACGCTTTGCTGCAGGCTTTGAAGACTTTCCGCATCCAATAGAGATTAAATATCCCAGGTTACAAGTTTATCTCGACATAGTTTGAAGGTAGTTGTTGTTGGAGCGGGTGTTATGGGTCACGGTATCGCAGAGGTGGCTGCTTTAGCTGGTTTTGATGTTGTGATGGTGGATGTTGCGGAGGAGTTTTTGGCGAAGGGGCTGGAGAAGATAAGGTGGAGCTTGGAGAAGTTTGTGGAGAAGAAAAGAATTACGAAGGAGGCTGCTGATGCGGCGATTGCCAGAATAAGGACATCAACCAATCTGGCTGAAGCGGTTGTCGACAGCGACTTGGTTATCGAGGCAGCTCCTGAAGACATCAAGATAAAGAAAAACATCTTCCAACTGTTGAGCCAAAACGCTCCCGCCCACGCGATTCTCGCTACAAACACCAGCACATTACCGATAACTGAGATAGCCTCCGCCACAAACAGACCTGAGAAAGTAGTGGGCATGCATTTCTTCAACCCACCGCCACTCATGCCGTTGCTCGAAGTCATAGCAGGTGAAAAAACTTCTCAGGAGACTTTGGACAAGGCTGTCGAGATAGGGAAAAAGATGGGGAAAACAGTCGTCATATGTAGGAAGGATGTGCCGGGTTTCATCGTGAACCGGATACTGACGCCTCTTCTCAACCACAGCTGCCAACTCGTTGAAGAAGGTGTCTACTCCGTTGTGGAAATTGACTCGGCCCTCCGCTATCGCCTCGGCCTACCGATGGGAGCGTTTGAGCTCGCCGACTACACAGGAATAGACGTCATCGTCTTAGCCAGCAAATCCATCAAGGAGAGAGACCCCAACACGCCGCCCGTATGTTCGCAGTTCCAGAGACTATATGAGAAAGGAAACTATGGGCTGAAGAGCGGTAAAGGCTTTTACGAGTACCGGGGAGGGGCGTATGAGAGGCCGAGCATTCCGCGTGAAGCTGGTGAAAAGGTTGACTTGGTGGAGTTGATGGCTCCGGCGATAAACTCGGCCGCTTGGATTGTCCGCAACGGTGTAGCTTCGCTTGAGGATGTTGAAACAGGTGTGAAGCTTGGCCTAGGCTGGCCTAAGGGTGTTTTCCAATATGCTGATGAGCTGGGCCTCGACAAAGTGGCCGCGGCGTTGACAAAAGCGGCGGAGCGCTATGGAGATTTCTACAAGCCAGATCCCCTAATCATGGAGCTGGTTAATCAAGGCAAACTCGGCGTCAAGACTGGCGCCGGGTTCTATGCATACGCAGCTGCTGAAACAGGCTACTCCGAGATATTGGTGGAGAGAAAACCCCCTGTGACAAAAATCATCCTAAACCGGCCTCATCGACTCAACACAATTACTCCTAAAATGATAGAGGAGTTGACGGATGCTTTGCTGAAGGCTTGGAGCGATAGAGAGACACGGGTCGTGGTTCTACGGGGAGCTGGTGAGAGAGCTTTTTCAGCCGGCGCCGACGTAACAGCCTTCACCGAAATCAAGACGAGGCAGGATGCGGAAAAGTTTCTAAGAGCTTTCCAAGAGTTGATGAACATCTTGGAGTCTATGCCCAAGCCGGTGATAGCGGCCATAGACGGCTACGCCCTCGGCGGAGGATGCGAGCTTATCATGGGATGCGACATCAGAATAGCGACTGATAGGTCTGAGTTTGGCCAACCCGAGATAAACCTTGGACTCATACCTGGCGCTGGTGGGACACAGAGGCTGCCGAGGCTGATAGGCGTCGCCAGGGCCCTTGAGCTAACGTTGCTCGGAAACCGCATATCAGCGGAAGAAGCGTACAGGATTGGTTTGGTGAACAAGGTTGTCAAGCCGGAGAACCTTGAGCAGGAGGTTCAGACCCTTGCTGAGAAGCTTGCTTCACAGCCGCCGCTCGCGGTGAGAGCCGTCAAACAGCTCATCTACATGACCCGTGAAGCACCCTTGAGCAAGGGGCTAGCCATGGAGAGAATGTTTTTCGCCGACCTATTATTCACCAAAGACTTCATGGAGGGGATATCGGCTTTCTTCGCCAAACGTAAGCCAGAGTTTAAGGGAGAATAATCAAGGCTTTATCCTGCTGCGGCGCCAGCTTCTTCTTCTGTTGGATGAGCGGACTCGGCGGCGTGTCTTGGCAACCACCCACGCGGGCGTCGGCCAAGCGCGTCGCATCTCCTTAGCCAACCTCTTCTTCACAGGAAGTGTCTTAACCATGCAACGCAACCGTAGAAGCTGCATATCAACCTATCTGTAGCCAAGCCTTTAATCCACGCATCGATTGGAAAAGACGATGGCTTACGAGAGGCTTGTGCGAAAGCTTACACATGAAAACCTTTGGCTCTACATCCTCACCCTGCTCAGCAAAAGGCCACTTTATGGATACGAAATCAGAGCCTTGATAGAGAAAGAATTCGGCTTCAAACCTGGAGAAGTAACATCCTACGTTGTGCTCTATAGACTAGAGAGAGCGGGCTTAATCAAGGTAGTGGAGGAGTCGAGAAGCAGCAGAGGCCCCTCTCGCCGATACTATACTCTGACACCCAAGGGCAAGGATACCTTGAAGAAAGCAAAGACGTTTTTAGAAGAACTGGTTTCGCGGCTGGCCTGAACTATTTTATGAGCGTAAAGTATTTAGAGCTCCCAAACACTTAGCAAATATGCCCAAGATTAAGGCGGCCATAATTGGTGTCGGTAACTGTGCTTCGGCGCTTGTGCAGGGGGTGTATTTTTACAAGGACGTGGACGACAACACCTTTGTTCCGGGCCTCATGCATCCACGGCTCGGCGGATACCATGTGGGCGACATCGAGTTTGTCGCAGCCTTTGACATCGACAAGAACAAGGTTGGGCTGGACCTCTCCCAAGCCATTTTCCAGAAGCCCAACTGCACCCTCAGGTTCGCCGACGTCCCGCATCTCGGAGTGGAGGTGATGAGGGGGATGACGCATGACAGCATCGGCAAATACCTTAGAGACGTGGTTGTCAAACATGATTCACCGACGGTAGATGTCGCAGATGTATTGAAGAGCACTGGTGCAGATGTGGTGGTTAACTTTCTCCCAGTCGGCAGCGAGTCGGCGACCAAGTGGTACGTGGAGCAAGCCTTGATGGCGGGGACAGGGTTCGTCAACGGCATCCCCGTCTTCATCGCGAGGGAGAAACGGTGGCAGGAAATCTTCGCCAAACACAACGTCCCAATAATCGGCGACGACGTCAAGTCACAGGTAGGCGCCACCATTTTGCACAGGGTCTTGACAAAACTCTTCGTCGACAGAGGCGTAAAGATAGAGAGAAGCTATCAGCTAAACTTCGGAGGCAACACAGATTTCCTCAACATGCTGGAGCGCGAGAGACTGCAGTCGAAGAAAATTTCGAAGACACAGGCAGTCACATCACTGATACCCTATGAGATACCGGCTGAAAACATTCACATCGGCCCAAGCGACTATGTTCCATGGCTCGAGGACCGTAAATGGGCATACATAAGGCTTGAAGGCTCTGCTTTCGGAAACGCGCCCCTAAACGTGGAGGTCAAGCTCGAGGTATGGGACAGCCCAAACTCAGCGGGAGTCGTCATAGACGCTATCAGATGCATCAAAATCGCGAAAGACAGGGGCATAGGCGGAGTTCTCGAGGGGCCTTCAGCCTACTTCATGAAATCGCCGCCGAAACAGTATCCTGACGACGTCGCCCGTCAGATGGTCGAAGACTTCATAGCAGGCAAAGCCTAGGCAGAGACAGGTTCACCTTCGCCGAAAACCTCGCCAAGCCTGTGGAGAGAGTAGCGCTTCAACTCAGGCGCCAGCGTCGACGACTTTATCGCATCAACCAGCTGCTGCAGACGCCACAGGAAATAGGATTCGTCATATCTGGCTGTGTATTGTGAGGGTGGGTATGCGGGGTCGCGTAGGCTGGGTTTGACGCCGTACATCATGTAGACTCCGAAGGCGAGCAGCCGAATGATTCCGCGTCCAACCTGCTTGACGGCCAGCAGCTCCTCGTAGGATTTGGGCTGCTGCTCCCCCAGCCTGTAGACGAGTGTCCAGTTTATTCTCTCCATCGGCCTGAGAAAATCGGCCACGCTCTTCCCCTCGTCATCAAGAGTTGTCTGGTTTGTGAGGCGGCCGAACATGTGAAGCCTCTGCAGCTTCGACACATCCCTCTCAAGAACCTCGAGAGAAGCGCGCCTCGACTCGCTGCTGGCTTTTGCCGTCATGTCCAGAACACGTTGCCTAATTTCGTCAGAGACTATGCCTGTGTGAGGTTCGTCAACAAAGCTTTTCACCCGGCCCGAAAACCAGTGGTAGCGGCGGACAGCCATGGTGTAGGGGTTAAGGCTTTGCTGTATAACAGTCCAGACACCGCTGCTTGACAAAATCATCATGTGAAAATATAGGTCGAAGCCGTCCTGCAGCGCCACACTATCTGTTTTAGCAACCATTCTGCTGCAGTAAAGCAGCCGCTCAACCATCGTCTCGGAGAATCCGAAGAGCTTCGCCACCTCTGGCAATTCATTCGGGATGCGGAACCTCGTCGCAAACCTGCCGCCCAGAACCGCGGCGCCGTCACGTGGGCTGATAACCTCCTTCAGCATGGAGCCCATGTAAAGGGTTGAGTCCGCTGATGTCTCATCCAATCCCGCCGCTGTTATGACGAAGTCTGTGAAGAAGGGCTCCGCAAAGCCTTGGACAAGCTCGTCGGGGCCGTAGATGTTGAGGAAGGAGTGGACAACTTCGTTGATTATCTCGCGTGACCTGTTGTAGTGGAAACGCGCTGCTCTTCCACTCCACCCCCTAAGGTCTTTTACCCCGCTGCGAAACATCCGCTCAACAAGAAAAATCGCTTTCTTTTATCGCTGTATGTCTATCTTCACATTCTTATTACCACAGAATCCTGTAGCTAATACCTGCGCAATCTCCTCAAACGCTTAAACAGGTAAACGGCTCCTGAAAAGAAAATCGGGAAATACACTGCAAAAAATAAGAACTGAAAAGTAAGCTGGAACCCTAACAAGAAATCAAGAGCAAACAGAATGAGAGCAACGGCTACCAAGAGTGTGAACGCGTCTCTCCATCCCCGCTCCTCCGCATCACTCATTTCCGAGCAGCTCTTTTAGCGGAATGTCGACATAGCTTCCGTCAAACCTTTTCCGACGAATAATGATGGGGAGAACCCCGCGTTCAAACTCGCGTTTAGCTATGTCGATGTTGCTGTCGCCCGGCCGCACCTCAACTAGGGGAAATGCGCCAAGAGAAAGTTGCAGGGCCCGGCCGCCTATGATGCGGGCTTTTTCATATTTTGTTAGGCGGAGCTGGGCCGTTTTTGCTTCAGTCTTCTGACTCGCCAACTCCGCCTTCTTCCTTCTCTCCTTTCTTACCTGCTCCCGGTGTCTCCAGCCTCGAGGCCGCTATGATGTCGTCAATCTTCAGAATCATCGCGGCTGCTTCGACGGCGGACTTGATGGTCTGCTTCTTGACGAGCAGAGGGTCTAACACGTCGAGCTGCTTCATGTCGGCGAGCTCCGATTTGAAGACGTTGATTCCGTAGTTGATGTTTCCCTCCTTGTGTTTGGAGGTGAGGTTCACAATAGCCTCTATCGGGTCCATGCCACAGCTCTCCGCCAGCTGGGACGGTATAGCCTCAAGAGCCTCGGCAAACTTGTTCACAGCCAGCTGCTCCTTGCCTGGCAGGCTTTTGGCATAATCCCTAAGCCGTAGCGCGGTCTCCAGCTCAGATGCTCCCCCTCCCGCAATCACTTTACCCTCTACAATCACATCCTTCACAACGTTGATGGCGTCTTTCAGAGACCTCTCCGCCTCGTCGACTATTCTCTGTGTGCCGCCGCGTATCAGGATGGTTAGTGAACGCGGGTTCTCGCAGCCCTCTATGAAGACCATCTTATCCTCACCGACCCTCCTCTCTTCAACGAGAGCTGCCTTGCCAAGGTCCTCGGGTGTTAGGTCGTCGATGCGGGAGATGACGCGGCCTTTTGTCGCCTTGGCCAGCTTATCCATGTCGCTCTTCTTTATCCGCCTAACAGCAAGCACTCCTTTCTTAGCCAAGAAATACTGCGCCAAGTCGTCGATGCCTTTCTGGCACAGCACTACGTTGGCGCCGGTTGAGACGATTTTTTCAACCATCTGCCGCAGCATGTCCTCTTCCTGCTTCATGAATGCGCGCATCTGCTCGGGCGACTCTATGTTGAGCTTTGCGTCAAACTCTGTCTTCTCTATTTCGAGAGCTGCATCAAGTAGGGCGATTTTCGCGTTGCGGACTAGCTTCGGCATGTCGGGGTGGACGACCTCCTTGTCCAGCACAACGCCCTCGATCAGCTTCGTGTCATGGAGCGACTGGCCTTCCTTCTTCTCCAGCTTGATGTCGTCGAGGTCCACGACCCATTTGTCGCCTACTTTCTCCGCTATCCTCGTCACCGCTTCAACCACCAAGTCGGCCAAGTAATCCGCCTCCTCCGCCACCAGCTTGCTGATCATCGATGTTTTGGCAACCTTTTTGAGAAGAGCTTTGTCTGTTGGGTCGACTTTGACACCAATTTCGTCGAGGATCTCCAGAGCTTTTACAGCGGCTTTCCGGTAGCCCTCGATGATGAGGGTTGGATGAACCTCTTTCTCGATGAGCTCTTCTGCCTTCGTCAACAATTCACCTGCAAGCACAACCGTGGATGTCGTCCCGTCGCCTACCTCCTCATCCTGAGCCTTGGAAACCTCCACCAACATCTTGGCCACGGGATGCTCGACATCCATTTCCTTGAGGATGGTTGCGCCGTCGTTTGTAATCACGATGTCGCCGAAGCTGTCTACGAGCATTTTGTCCATGCCACGGGGCCCCAGCGAGGACTTCATGGTCTCGGCGATTATCTTGGCCACCATTATGTTGGCGCTCTGCACCTCTCTTCCACGCATCCGCTTGGCGCCTTCCTTCAAAATTATAACAGGTTGAGTAGCTGTTCCTACTGTTGCAGCCATACTACATTCACCCTACCTATGCGCGGCCTGTGGTTTTTTATAGAGTTTTCCCTGCTTAGAGCCGCGTCATAGCTATATACTCCCTCTGGTAATACGCTTTCCGATATGAAGCTGATATCGGTAAAGATGCCTGAAGCCTTGATTGACGGTATGGATGAGTTGATTAAGAAAGGTGTTTATCCGAGCCGTAGCGCTCTCATGAGGACTGCGGTGCGGGACCTTCTCAGAAAGGAGCTGTGGGAGGCTAAACGATGAATTTTTCGAGAAATATCAGCCGACCGTAGGAGTAGCGTGTATCGGAGACGGAGTTTGTGTAACGTATGCTCTCCCTGCCGAGGGTGGGCGAGTATGCGATGAAGGGCGCGGGCGGCTTCTCCTCCACTTCGACGTAGTAGAGGAAGGGGAGAGCTATTGAGTCGTAGTATTCGTATACAGGGTATAGGACGGCGAGGTTGTAACCGTTTCGGGACCTGTAGCACCACACCGGTGGGCTGAACGACTCGTCAGTCATCGCTGAAACCAGGCGCATAATCGAGTCGAGAGCCTTGACTTTTATCTTCTCGATGCCGCGGATTTTTCTTACATGTTTGCCGGTTATTGCTTTCTCCAAGATGTGGGGCGGTGGGTCTGCGTGGATTATTGGATAGGAGATGTAGCGGCCTGTCTCGGGCTGGTCGGATAGTCTTGTCTCCTCTTTTTCCAGAGCTGTGTAAACGACATATTTTTTCACAGGCTCCGGTGCTGTGGTGTGGAAAAGCATGGGGATGTTTACTTTTCCCAGAGGCATAGTCTGAAGATATGCGATTATGGTTTGTTGGCCGTGTCGAAAGGCTATGAGATGAGGTATGTAGTCCCATCGCGAAGACGCCAGCCTTACGAGGCTCGCCAAATCCTCAACCCTAACGGGCACGGGGTACAGATGCTGTGAACGCTGCTTCATTACTTTGTTCAGCGCATGGAAAACGGGGGAACACCAAGTAAAAAACCTACATACAGCCTTTAAAGATTCATTGTCATGGAGCGGGTTGGGTTCATAGGGCTTGGTCTCATGGGAAAGCCGATGGCGAAGAATCTTCTGCGACATGGGTTTAAGATGGCTGTGTTTAACCGTAGCAAGGCACCTATGGAGGAGCTCGCTTCTCTCGGAGCCACTCCATGTGGCTCGTCGAAGGAAGTGGCAGAATCTTCTGAATGTGTCATAACCATGCTGCCCGATGAGAAGGCTGTTGAACAGGTTTTGCTCGGTCGGGGCGGTGTCTTGGAGGGATTGGCTCCGGGATGTGTTGTGGTGGATATGTCGACTGTTTCTCCAGGTTTCTCGAGGGAGATGGCGCGTCGTGTAGAGGAGAAGGGTGGAGAGATGCTTGATGCGCCTGTTTCTGGAAGCACTATGGCCGCTGAGCAGGGAGCACTCACGATAATGGTTGGAGGCAAGCCCGAAATCTTCGAGAAAATACGGCCTGTTTTCGAGGCGATGGGGAAAAACATCTACTACATGGGTGGAGCGGGCATGGGAAGCTTCACCAAGCTATGTAACCAAGTAGCGGTTTCGCTAAACCTTCTCGGGGTATGCGAAACACTAATGGTCGCGGCCAAGGCAGGGCTTGACTTGAGAAAAGTCATAGAGGTGATCTCGACAGGTGCTGGCGGCTCTTGGCAACTGAGCACCCTCGGCCCGAGAATGGTGATGAGAGACTTTAGACCAGGTTTCAAGGTGAAGCACCTTAGGAAAGACCTGCGAATCCTGAGGGAGACAACCGAGAGCCTTGGCCTCTGCCTACCCGGTGTAGCGCTTGTATCTGAGCTGGTGAAAACACTTGATGAAATGGGTCACGGCGAAAACGGTACACAGGCCCTGGTTGAGGTTCTTGAAAAGCTCTGCAACATCAGGATTGGTTAGGATAAGTCGGTTGAGGCACGTGGATAAGAGCCGAGGACTTTTATGAAAGATGTGTAGGAGGCCAGCTCAGCCAAAGCTTTCTTCACGTGTTCATCTTCTTGATGCCCCTCAAAATCGACGAAGAAGTAGTATTCCCATGGCCTTTGCCGGGTTGGCCGCGACTCTATCTTGGTGAGGTTTATACCGTTTCTCGCGAATGCTCCAAGTGCGTTGTAGAGCGCCCCGGGCTTGTGGGCTGTCGAGAAGATGATGGATGTTTTACTGTTTGGGGTATACTGCGCCTCCTTCACCGATATGACAAGAAACCTTGTATAGTTGTGTCCATAGTCTTCTATTCCTTTTGCAAGAATCTTCATGCCATAGATTTCAGCGGCTCTCTCGCTCGCAACCGCTGCAGCATTCCTTAACCCGCGCTCCTTAATCATCTTCACACTGCCAGCGGTGTCATAGGTAACCTCAACCGACACACCGAGTGACTGGAGATATCCACGGCACTGTGCAAGAGCCTGCGGATGGGAGTAGACTGTCTCGACTTCGCTGAGAGAAACATCAGGTAAAGCAATTAGGCAGTGACGTATTCTGAGAATGATTTCGCCAACAGCTTTTACGCTTGAGCTGAGAAACATATCATAGGTCTCGAAGACACTTCCCTCTATGCTGTTCTCCACAGGAACCACACCATAGTCGACAACACGGGCCTCACAATTCTTGAAAACATCCCGAATACTTTTGCAGGGCATGGTCTGGACATTTTCGCCGAAGAAATGGAATATCGCCTCCTCGCTGTAGGCCCCTTTCTCACCTTGGAAGGCAACAGTTGTATGCAATCTGCCCCAGTGGATGCCATGGTTTATAAAAGGTTAGCGGGATAGCGGTTAAATACCGAAGAGAGGCATCAAACCATGGCTTTGAATACAGAATCGGGGAAAAAGTCTGCTGCTTTTTTTGGCGCCGACTTGAGGAAATGTCTCGAGCTTCAGGTCGGTAAGACAGGCGAGGTCAACACAGAGTACGGCGGGTTTGAGATTGTTGTCCGGGAGCCGGCGTTTTTTCCGTGGCATGACTGCTTCATGACGCTGCTGAAGTATGGCTACGAGGTATGGGTTACGAAGAAAAAAGAAGACATCGTTATTGTAGCCAAGCCCAGCGCCGACTAAATCATCAAGGGTAGCTGAATCAAAATTAATGTGAGCGCCATCGCCGCGGTGGGCAGGGTTATTGCCACACCCACACCTATCCACTGCCTAAGTGTAATGTGAATCCGTTCACGGCGCTCCAGCATACCTACGGCAACTATGTTGGCTGTGCTTCCGATGACTGTCAGGTTGCCCCAGAAGGTGCTCGCAAACAGCATGGTCCACCATAGTGGGAAAACGTTGACGCCAAATTCTCCTAGCGTCTTGATTATGGGAATCCATGTGGCTACCGCGAGAACATTGTCCATAAAAGCTGACATTAACCCCCCCACAATCATTACGACAAGGGATAGTGTGGTTAAAGAGTCGCCAGCGTTTGCAAGTATCAGATTTGCGAAAACCTGAGTGGCTCCTGTGTGGCTAAGAGTGCCTACGCTCGCGAAAAATATCATGAAAAACAGCAGCGTCCACCAGTCTATCCTCCTCTCCACCAACTCTCTCGCTCTCTCCCGCTCCATAAAAAGAACTATTCCCGCGAAGAGAAACGGCACACCTAGAAGCATGGCGTTCTTCCCCAAACCCAGCGCCTGCTCAATGGGTGTATGAAGAATGAGACCGATAATGGTGGCCAAGAAAATCACAGCAGGCTTTCTGATGTCAACTCTATGTCCACCATCTGCCTTTTCGATGGCGGTGATTTTCACACTGGACTCGCTTTTCATGGCTTGGCTTAACTGCTCTATGTCTTTGCGGAAAACGAAGAGGCTTAGAAGTATGCATAGCGTCAGGGAGGCGATGGATATTGGCGTGGCCCATCTCAGAAAGTCGGCGAAACCGAGCTGTGCTTGAAACGCTATCATGACTCCGACGGGGTTTCCCACTACCGTCGCGGAGCTTCCGATGTTGGTTGCGAATATCGAGAGTATGATGAACCTGACGGGGTTAAGGTTGTAGCGGGAGGTGAAGTCGAGCAAAACAGCGGTCATAATAAGTATCGATGTTACCTCGTCAACCAACGCCGCCAAAAGAGCTGACATGGCCATGAAGAACACAACCATCGCTCTTGGCCTGTTTCCTATTATAGCCTGTAACCTGTCTATCACGTATTCAAAGAAACGCGCCTCCTCGAGATACCCTACAACAACCATCATCGACGCGAGAAACAATATGGTGTCGAGATGAGCGAATTTGATGAGCAGGTCTATTTCGAGAAGGTCTGTTCCAAGCATCAAGGCGAGGGCGAAAAACGCGAACACCAGCCTGAAGCGCCAAAACATCAAAGTGGCCCCAATCATTCCCGCGAGAACGATGAGTGAAGTCATCTGCTTAACATCAAGCCCCATAAGGTATCCTAGGATAGCCACTGAGGCGACTACGGCCCCATATTTGATGGGTTTGCTGACCAAAAAATCCACTCTCCGTCGATGTGTTTGTTCTACTTCTGTTTACGTGTAATTTTTACCTTTTTACATATTCTAAGTCTGGGATGATCTAATGGTTTCTAGTATGCTTATTGCCATCCAGAGCTGTGTGCGTGTGAAGGATGGCATGTTGGGGTCGTTTATGATTTCTTCGATGAGCTCGATGGAGTTGGCTGCTCTGACGGCTGGCCTGAGTTTTTCGTTGAAAAGCTCTGTCGAGGCCTGTTTAGCGATTCTGCGGATGTTGCGCGGGGTGTCCGCGTCGTTTATGATTGTCTCGAGTATCTGAACAACTTGCTGCCTCTTTGACTCCCAATCGGCGCCGGCCTGAGCCATTCGTCATCCACCTCATCAACCCGCGGTAACACTGCTGATACTTTTATAAAGAGTTTTAAGCCGTTATCCGCAGACGGCTCCCCTGCTCGCCGAGCCCACCAGCTTGGCGTACTTGGCTAACACGCCTCGTGTATACTTTGGCGGGGGCGGTGTCCAGTTCTCCATCCTTTTCCGTATTTCTTCGTCGGAGAGCTCGACGGATAGTTTACGGTTTGGCACATCTATTTCCACTATGTCGCCGTCTCTCAATGCGGCGATTGGCCCGCCCACGGCGGCCTCCGGCGAGATATGTCCAACCATTAGCCCATGTGTTGCTCCGGAGAAGCGGCCGTCGGTCAAGAGGGCTACTTTTTCCTTCAACCCCTGCCCCACAACTATTGCTGTGACAGCGAGCATCTCCCTCATCCCGGGCCCGCCCTTCGGCCCCTCATACCGGATTACTATGACGTCGCCCGGGTGAATTTCTCTCTTCAGCAGGGCTCTGTAAGCCTCCTCCTCGGAGTTGAACACTCTGGCTGGGCCTTTGAAATGCTGCACAGCCGAGGCTGTAGACTTTACCACAGCTCCTTCCGGGGCTAGGTTTCCCTTCAGTATTGCGATGCCGCCTGTTGGATGTATCGGGTTGGACAGAGGCCTCACAACTTCTCCGCCATCACCTATCTTCATCTCCCTAAGGTTTTCTGCCAAAGTTTTGCCTGTGACAGTTAGGCAGTCTCCATGGAGGAGGCCAGCATCCAGAAGCTTTTTCAAAACAACCGGCACACCCCCTACCCTGTCCAAGTCAACCATCACAAACCGGCCGCCGGGCCTCATGTCGGCTATGTGAGGCGTCCTTCTGCTGATTTTGTCGAAGACATCTATGTCGAGCTTTACACCGGCTTCATAAGCCATGGCTGGTAGATGAAGAACAGCATTCGTTGAGCCGCCCATGGCGCAGACGACTGTTATAGCGTTTTCAAACGCCTCGTATGTCATTATGTCGCGTGGTTTTATTCCGTTTTCCAAAAGTTTTAGAACCTGAGCACCCGACCTATACGCCGCATCATAGATTCTCTGGTCCACGGCCGGGATTGAGGCAGTGCCGGGGAGAGACATGCCGAGAGCCTCTATAGCCGAGGCCATGGTGTTGGCTGTGTAGAGCCCTGCGCAGGAGCCCTCCGTCGGGCAGGCGACTTTCTCCAGCTCAATCAGCTGCTGGAGCGTCATCTGGCCCGTGCTGTAGCTGCCGACCGCTTCGTAAACATCCTGAATAGTTACATCCCGACCCATGTATTTTCCGGGGAGAATTGTTCCACCGTAGAGGAAGACTGAGGGTATGTTGAGACGCGCCATGGCCATCACTGTTCCGGGAAGGCTTTTATCGCATCCCGCAATTCCCACCAAACCATCAAACCGCTCCGCAAAACACTCAACCTCAATCGAGTCAGCGATTACCTCACGACTCACAAGCGAGCCCTTCATCCCCTCGGTGTTCATAGAGATTCCATCGCTAACCGCGATAGTGGTGAACTCTATACCCACACCGTTGTTTTCCCAAACACCTCTCCTCGCCTCTTTCGCAAGGTCTGTGAGATGTAGATTGCATGGCGTCACCTCGTTACCCGTGCTGACGACCCCGATGAAAGGTTTGCCAAAATCTTCATCTCTCAAACCAACAGCACGAAGCATAGCACGGTGAGGAGCCCGCTCAGGGCCCTCAGTCACCTCATGACTATACAGACGGCGAACCATGGCGCAGAACATGTCAATCCGCATTTAAATTTTGCGTAAAAAGGTATTGGGTCGTTGAAATCATTCTACATAGCGGTCGAGGGAATAGACGGTGCGGGAAAAACGACACAGGCGAAGCTCCTCGCACGGAAGTTGATGAAACATGGTTTAAGAGTGATGAATGTACACGAGCCCACCGATGGGAAAATCGGAGGGCTCATCAGGGAGGCTTTGGCGAAACGGGTTAACATTTCTGAAGAGGTTTTGGCTCTTCTATTCGCAGCCGACAGGCTAACACTGAGGGAAAAAATTATCTCAGCCAAGCAATCAGGTGTCTATATAGTCTCCGACCGCTCCGTCGTATCTTCTCTCGCCTATCAATCGGCTGCGTTGGGTCTGAGGAACTGGGTATACGAGATCAACCGCTTCGCCGTCAAACCCGACATCATCGTATACATAGACATCAGCCCCGAGACTGCGCTTAAGAGGCTTAGGAAAAAATCCCAGAGATACGAAAACATGGTTTTCCTGAGAAAGGTGAAAAACGCCTACAGCAGGGTTCTGCACGATTTTCGGAGGGTTCTAGTGGTCGACGGTGAGCAGCCAGTGGATGCTGTCGCAGAGGCCATGGTGGAAAAGCTTTCACGATTTATACCGTCTCTGAGTCGATAATTTTTTCCGCGGCCTTTCGAACTCTGTCAAGTTCTGCAGCTTCACGCTCAACGTAAACCCTCACCAGCTTCAAGGGCTTAGAGAGTTGCTGAATAATCCATGAATCTGTATCGGGGGGTGGATGGATTCTAACTTCTCCGGGCCCGTATTTGGTTAGCGGAGGAGCGTAGCTGTAGTCCACATAGATTTTCATAGGCTCGGTTCCAGCCTCCTCGGCAATCAGCCTCTCAAGCAGAGAAATATCTGAGTAATTTATCCGCGGACCATTCTCGCCGAGAAATTTCTGCTCAAAAACTCTCTTCGGCAAAATTCTTTTTTCAAGCATTTTGATGTATGGTCTGCTTTTCTCCCTGCTCCTTATCAGGCACCATGTTGTGTAGTCGTCGTGTTGGAGATATTCTTGAACTGTCATTGTGCTGTAGTCAAGCTCGTCTTCGAGCATTTTGGCCGCTCTGAGGAGAAGATGTTGAGCCGCTCTCGCCGCGTGGTGGAAGTAGATGTTGATGAAGGAGTGATAGCGGGCTATGGCGAGCTCCTCGACCACTCCGATTCCTCTGCTGTCTACGGCTGGCCCATCCTCTAGAAGACGGGTGAGTCTTATGATTCGTCGGACATCTACTACGCCATAGGTTGCGCCGGTGAAGTAGGCGTCTCTGAGCAGAAAATCCAAGCGGTCCACGTCAAGGGGGCCTGAGACGAGGCCGCTTAGCCGGGACCTGCCTCGCAGAACATCCACAACCTCTTTCACATCGAGTCCCATGGCCTCCAGCGCAGAGGCTATCTCATCATCTTCTTGCACTATTTTGATGCTCATGTCCTCGTGGCTCAGCCCCTTCTCCATGAGAAGCTGCTCGAAGAGGTGTGAAAACGGTGTATGGCCGATGTCGTGTAGAAGAGCCGATGCTCTGAGAAGGTTTCTCTCATGGGTGTCGAGGTTCAGGTGGTCGGCGAACTCTCCAGCAAGATGCATGCAGCCGAGGGAGTGGTCGAAGCGGCTGTGACGGGCCCCGGGATAAACAAGATAGACAAGAGGCAACTGGCTTATTCTTCGCAGCCTCTGGACCGCCGCGGAGTCGACGAGCTTTCTTTCTTCATCGGAGATGGTGATGTAGCCGTGGACAGGGTCTTTAACCAGCTTCAACAAATGGATGATGTCATGGGGAGATAAAAGCTACTCTTCTTCCTCGAGCTTCAGCCCGAGGTAGCTGTAGACAGCGGCTTTGAGAGCCTTTAGCGGAAGTAGGGCGCATTTCACCCTCACAGGCCCCACCTCAATCCCCAGCATCTCAAAGATATGTTGTTTGTCAAGGTTCCTGAGTTCATCGAGTTTCTTGCCCTGAATAGACTCTATCAGCATCGATGCCGAGGCTTGGCTAATCGCGCAGCCATGGCCCCGAAACGTCGCCTTCTCAACCACGCCGTCGCTGTTTATCTTGAGAAAAACCTCCACCACATCGCCGCATAGAGGGTTCGAGTCTTTCACCTTCACAGACGCGTCACTCAGCTCTCCATAGTTACGCGGGTTACGGTAATGGTCGAGAATTATCTCGAACTGAGCTTCACCCAAACCAGAAGACATCACTATCCACAATAATTTAATCTTTCAACAACTACCCGGCGTAAAATCGATACAGACAATACGCATATATGGGTGGATACACAGCTCCTTTTACGATGCTTCAGGAGCTTGTTTCCCTTGTTGACCGGCTTAAGAAACGTATTCAAGATTATCAGAAGGAGCTTCAGTCAAGCGAGGCTTTGACACGGTATGTGTTGATAGACCCCTTGCTGAGGGCCCTTGGATGGGACACTGAAAACCCCGAGCTTGTTAGGCCTGAGGTCTCGACACAGGCGGGGCGGCCTGACTACGCTCTACTCCACGGCGGTCAGAGGCTGGCTTTCGTAGGTGCGAAGGCTCTGGGTAAGCAGGAGGATTTGCTGCAACAAATTTCCTACTGTGTCTCCGAGGGGGTGAGATACTTCATAGCAACAGACGGCTCCCGATGGGAGGTCTATGACACAAGCATTCAGAAACCTCTACAGGACAAAAAGATAGTTGAATGGGATATTCAGTCGATGAATGCAGGCGAAGTCATAAGAAGAGCATTCACCATAATGCGATACGCGGGCATCACAGAGGCTGCACCCCCACAAATCGAACCCCCTAAGACCACACAGCCACCACATGGTACACCTCTCACACGAATATCACAAAAACCGGGAGACACACTGCGATACAAAAAAATCATTTTTCCCGATGGAAAATCCCATCCACTGAGGTCTTGGAAAGACATCTTAACCTCCACCGTTGAATGGCTTAATGCAACAAACAAACTAACCAATCTACCAATCAAAACCAGCAGGGGTGACAGTTACCTCGTCAACACGCACCCAGAGCATGAGGATGGTAAAAAATTTAGGTTTTCAAAAAAGGTAGGTTCCGTCTATGTCGAGACGCATTTTAGTGCTAGGGACATTTTACGTCACACACGTAGATTGCTTGAGATTTGCGGTGTAAAGCCTGATGTTGTGTTTTTGGCTTAGTTGCGCCGGGGAGCGGATTTGAACCGCTGACCGACGGGTTAACAGCCCGCCGCTCTACCAGGCTGAGCTACCCCGGCCACGGTTTTTCGTGATATGGTTGTTTTTTATATGTTTGCTGTTTGTATCAGCATAGGGCAAAGTATTCCTTACTTTCATTGTGTGAATAGGGTTGCTAATAGGGTGTTGGGGCAGGGCAGGTGTCGTGATAACACGCCGGTTGAGCCTTTGGGTATTATGTTCCTGGAACACGAACGACTTTGAGGGCATCTTCTGGAGCCGTGTCCTCAAGGTAGCTACGAAATTTTTTTATGCATCTCTTTGATAGCGATTATATTATGTTAAAGGTACTTGTGGCTGGTCTAGCGGTTCTCTTATTTATTTCCACATTTCCTGGTTCTGTCTGGGGTTCCGGCGGCAGCATAATCTCCTCAACCCAAGAATATGTTCTACAGTTTGTTGGAGGTTTGAGGATTGATGGAGTTCTCGCTTCAGCTGTAACTCTCTCCATTCCGGATGCACATGTAAAAAGGACAAAGTACCTAATATCCGTGAACTCTACTGATGTTGAAACAGGTCTTCAATACTATGCCCAAGTGATATTGATTAAGGGTAATCAGACGCTTCAGGGAAATGTGTCATTAACATTTGAACAAGTTGTCTCTAGAAGCGATGTAGTAGGCAGAATAAACCCGCGAATGGTCTTCATACCTACTTTTGACGGAGAAATCACGATAGTGGTGAGAGTATGGGAGAATCAGCAAAAGACGCCAAAGACACTCAAAATGGTTGTATCAACAAGCCAGCTCGCCGATGTAATGGATGCTCCCAAGTCTGTTCATGATCTAGCCTCCGATGAGTATACACCAGTTCCTTTCATGTTTTATGCACTTGCAAAAGAGTTAGGAAACACTAGTGTGGCCTTGTACGAATTCGTTAGAAACAATGTTTTATTTGATGCTTATTGGGGAGTCATGAGAGGGCCGATCAGAACGTATTATGATTTGTATGGAAACTCCTTTGACCAGTCGAGCTTATTGGTGGCTTTGCTGAGAGCCACAGGTACTCCGGCGCGTTATGTCTACGGGTTAGTGGGTGTCAAATCAAAAGTCGTCATGGACACTTTGGGTGTTTGGAACAAAGAGTCACTGTTAAAGATCCTGACCTATTCCTATCTCCTTGACCAGTATGACCCGTCTAACGATGTTATCTGGCTTAGACACTCGTGGGTAAGGGCTTTTGTAAACAATTCTTGGGTCGATATGGACCCCTCGTTCAAGAAAACGATCCGGAAAACTAGTTCACCAATCGAGGGGGTAACCTTGCCACCTGTTATTTCTGTACAAGATGAATTTGAGGAGTCCTTCAAAGAATACATGGAACCTCTAAATAAGTTCGACCCTACTGATGTCCAGCCGGGGGTCTATATAATACCTTCCAGTGGGCTGCAAGAACCCGTAGGGGAAAGAGTTGTTTTGTACATAGGCCCCACGCCGCCTATCGAGTATGTGTCTAGGCTGAAGTTCGAGTATCCGGCTTGGACCGATTCAAGGGGATACGATTTCGTAAACGGTAATCATAGTTTTACGCTTGCCATGCCTATAGCAGCGGGGTATAGAATAACAGCTAGATTCATACCAGCTGATAGATATGCTGCATCATACATCGCCTCACAGCCAAATGGTCTTCTGACGCCTGGGATAGACATAAAGAGGGCAAGGGTTAGAATTCAGTTTCTACTGAACGGTGTCGTTCTCTCGCTTGGAGACCCTGCTTATCCGGGATATTATTCTCCCCTATACATTACTCATCAGGTTCAGCGGCCTAATAACTCCACTTATAGATGGACCGGACGCAATTTTTGGATAAATGGTTACATGTCTTATGTTCCCAGTTTTGTGAAGACGAGATTCAATGGGGAGATGGGGATATACGCGTCATCTATTTTTGCACTAACTCTAGCCTCTCCAGAGCTTCTCAAAGGTATGGATATCGACGAAGTAGTAGGCAGATTCGCATATGTCCAAGGCCGGCTATACAGGATTGGGTCGTGGCATTTGCTGGAGGAATTAGCCAACCATTCATATGTCTTTGCCATGTACCCGTTTACCATTACTCAGTCAAGCGCCTACATAATTGGCTATGATGGTAGAAAAGTATACCTCTCTAACGGCGGAATCCACGCTCAAGACATGATAGCAGCTTTTATGATTGTTGACCCGTTTATGGGTGAGGTAAAGCTGACGCGGGAAATAATGTTCAAGAGATTTGTGTATGATTCGTTGATGGAGGGAGTTGCTGTGTATAGGTCGCAGCAATCATCACCCTTCTCCACAAGTCACTCATTCTATTACGCCTTGACCAAAGGAGGCAGAGTGCTCTTCGCTACTAAAGACAACGTTACAGCGCTACAGGGGGTTGTGCCACAAAACGTTTACAATCGCCTCGTAGAATTAGCGGCGTATGGCTCAGAGTTTTACGCTTATATACCCAGTTCGCCGGCCTCATTTGATGTTTTACGTGTGTTTGCCACTAACAGCTCTTCAGTAGAGCCCATCCAACCAGTTGTCGCATCCGACCAATATGCTTACCTATATATGATACCTAATGAAAGCCCATGGGAATGGGACTGGGGCACCATCATACAGGGCTCAAGCGACGTTGTCGCAGGAGGTGGTACAGGCACGATATCGGAGACAAACAGAGCAGTCGCCGAAGCCTCCGCGGACTCATTATCGGAAAACACCGTTTATTCTACAAATGTTGATGAAACATCTGGAGACCCTTCGCAAAAATTGCTAAACAACTATAATTCCGAAGCCTCTAATGAAGTAAGCGCCTTGCTCGGCCAGGCAATAGAAGCCTACAAAAAAGGAGACGCTGATAAATTCGCCGAATCATTTGCCGAAGCTAACAAAAAGCTTGAACAATCTTTGAAAGACCTGCAGAAGGATCTCCTAGAATACCAAACCATTTTCGCACTCGTGGAAGGAAAGCTGCCTGTATACTATAACCCTGACGGTGGGTTAATGACATACAGCCAAGTTGTGAATCTACTCGCAGGGATGGATTTGCCTAAGGACGTAAAGGAGAAGATTCTCGATAACCAGCAAAAATACCTTCAAGCATATTCACTGGGCTATGTTGAGTTTAACAAAGAAATAGATGGGGAGGAATATTTAATGCGCGTCTACTACCAAACAAGCTCGACTTACTCAGGGCAAGGTCTTCCACCGCTAACTCCGAGCAAGGTGGAAGTGACGACCGTTTCAGGAGCCCCTATCGGCAAATACAAGATTGATAACTATGACTCTGAGCTGACCAAAATACCAACAACCAAGATTGAATTTAACGTCAACCCAGGCACAGATATAGATAATGCAGTTGAGCAGGCGGTTAAATTAGCTCAGGATTACAATGGCAAAGTAGTCAGCGACCTAGTCAATAATTACGCCCAAAAAATCGGAGCGCCTTCAGAGGTCATTTCGACAGCTGCAGGGCAGTGGATTGCTTCCGGAGTAATATTCGTCGACCCACCATTTTTGGAGCTAGCTTTGGAAGATTCCCTTGGTAACATAGCCGGGTATCATCCCGACCATGGCACCTCATACTCTGAAAATGCTCTAAGATATAGTGGCTACGGCTCGTTTCCGAAAGTCCTCGAAACATTCGCGATGACACCGGGAGTATACTTCCTCAATGTATACGGAACAGACGAGAAAGGCGTAGATGCATACCTACACATAACCTATAACTGGGGCAATACAAAAAGCATCCGAACAATCCCGGTTCATCTAAATATCGGCTACGGCGAGCTTGTGAAAATCCCTGTCATCATAGACAACCGATATCAACTGAGCATAGGACAGCCTCTACCGGGTCTCCGGCTAAACTTCACAGTCGACAAGACAGCCGTAGATAAACCAACCAAGATAAAGGGGAAGGTCTTTGACCAGTTTGGCTCAAATGGGGTACCCGGAGCAAGCATCTCAATTTCCATCATAGAACCAGATGGACAGATAAGGCGGATAGCTAACATTACAACAGAACAGGATGGGACATTTTCCTACACCCTCACACCATCCAAAGCAGGTATAAACTACGTCCACATCATAGCTGGAAAAGAAGGGTTTGCACCAGCCTATAGGATGATGCCACTAGCCGTTCACGCCAACCTAATAGTTACAGGCAAAAAGGAACTAGTTGACGCCGTCAAGGGGATGACCCTTAAGATATCTCTTCCAGACAGCAAAAAACAAATATCGCTTAAAATCGAAAACACAACAACCACCCTTAGGCTACCTGCAGGAACATACATACTCACAATACAGTCGCCGCTCGAGAATAAGGGATGGAAACTTGAAACGAACCAGCCTATAGTCACAGTTAAACTCAAGGACAAAGCCACTCTAAATCTTGAAGAACTTTACACAGTATATGTGCAGGTAAAAGCGGAAACAAACATAGGCCAAGTAGATGGCTCAGGCTTCTACAAACTGGGGGCTAAAGTGACTCTGAAAGCAACCGCTCCGCAGGGATATGTGTTCAAAGGCTGGACAGGCGACATAACCTCTGACCAGAACCCGCTAACATTCACGGCGGAAAAACCAGTAACTCTCAGGGCGCTTTGGGAGCCTGTCCAAACAAAGACAACAACAATAACGCCAACAACCACCGCCACCACACAAGCCACCACAGTCATGACCACAACACCTCCAACAACAAAAACCACCACACAGTATATAGAGACCCAATCCTCTACATCAACTCAACCCGCTCTGATAGCTACTGTAATCATCCTCGCAGCTGCAGCAGTCACCCTTGTATTGATACGAAGATTTAGACGTCCTCCCCCACCGCCGCCTCCACCACCATAACAACTAACACACGAAACAACATCCACTCTGCCTGCCGTTTAAATGTTTGCTGTTTGTATTAGCGCGGTGGCTGCTGCGGCGCATAGTATTCCTGTTGTTCTTTGTTTGCCGAGTTTTTCGCCGAGGACTGTTTTTGCGAGGAGAACTGTTGAGACGGGGTAGAGGGAGGAGAGGACTCCTGCCTCGTCGAGTCTTCCCTGTTGACGGGCAAGCAGGTAGAAGAAACTTCCTCCTGTGTCGAAGACGCCTGCGGCCACTGTTGCGAGACGGCTGTTGGATAGAGAGGCTCCGCCCTTTGCCAGAGACGCGGCAAGCACCATGGAGACGGTGATGAACCTCGAGAGGGCTAGTGGATAGTAGTAGTGGCCCGGTGTGACTTGTCCGATAGTTACGAGGAAGAGGCCGAAGCCGAGGCCCGCGGCCGCCGCTGGAGCGAGCTGCCGCTTCACGTCAAGCCTGTCAAACTTGTTGCCAGTGACGAGAAATATGCTGACGAAAGCCAGCAGAAACCCGATAGCCTGAAGAGATGTAGGCGCTCCTTCTAGAAAAGAGCCCGTCAAAGCTGGCACAGCAGCCGTCAAAACGCCTGTGACGGGGGCGGCGAGGCCCATCGACCCGCGTGAAAGAGCGGCATAGTATAGAGTGATTCCGAGGCCGCTGAAAAAGCCTGCCGAGGCTGACCAGTAAATGTCGCTGGTTGTGGGCGGCTTCTCACCTGAAGCGATGCCGAAAATAAGCAGAAGAGCGAGGCCGATGGCCTGTGAAACAGCCACCACCATGAGCACGCTTGCTTTTTTCGACGCGTATCCTCCGTAAAAGTCTCCAGCACCCCAGCTAACCGCCGACGCCACACCATAGACAGCGGATAGCTGCTCCCACAACCTTTCCAAACATCTATGTTCAACAATTTATTGATGTATGCGGAGAATGGGCTATGTATGCGGTGGTGGCCGAGGGGCTTTGGCGGTTTTTCAGCGACAATCCCGTACTACGGGGCGTTAGCTTGGCAGTGGAAGAGGGCGGTGTCTACGGGTTGATAGGGCCCAACGGCGCGGGAAAGACAACCATGTTTAGGATACTGGCGACGCTGCTCCGCCCCAGCCGCGGAACAGCGAAAGTGTTTGGAAAAGACGTTGTAAGAGAGGCCTCCGATGTCAGGCGAATGATTGCATATCTTCCCGAGGAGGCGGGTGTTTACAAAAACCTCACCGGCAGAGGTTTTCTCAAAATGGTTAGCAGGGTTTATGGGCTCGGCTCCTCGGCTCTTGAACAAGGTGTCACTATATCTGGGCTGGGAGAGGATGTTGACCGGAGGATGGGCGAATATAGCAAAGGCATGAGGCGGAGAATTTTGCTCGCAGGCTGCTTGATGGTTAAGCCGCGTCTCGCCATCCTCGACGAACCAACCGCCGGCCTCGATGTTGAACACAGCGTCTACGTGAGAAAAATCATCAGCCAGTATGCGGAGCAGGGAACAACCTTCATAGTCTCGAGCCACAACATGCTCGAGGTAGACTATCTCTGCGACCGCATAGCGCTCATACACAGAGGCAGCATCATAGCCGAGGGAAAACCACGCGAACTGACGGCGTCCCATAATGTTCAGAACCTTGAGGAGCTTTTCGTCAAAAAAATGGGTGAAGCACCGTGAGCCTGATGCCGCTTGTGTCCAAGGAGCTTAGAGAGCTGTTGAGTGAGAAAACCATCCTTATCGGCGTGGTTTTGATGCCGCTTGTCATCTTCCCCCTCATTGGATTTTCCATGGCGCCGGTAAATATGAGGGAGGGAGATGCTGGGCCAGGGGCCGCTGTTCTCGTAGTCGACCAGGACGGTGGCAAATATGCTGCCTTATTTGTAGAAGCTCTGAGAAAAACAGGCTTCAATCCTCAGCCCATACAGCTGCAGAACGATAACCTTCTTCAACTTATCGAAAACAGCGGAGCATCAGCCGCGGTCATCATTCCACAGGGCTTCTCTACACAGCTGGAGCAGAAAAACAAACCCACAGTGAAGCTGTTTCTGAAACTAGCCTCTTCGTCTATTGTCGAGTTTGAGAGAATCGGCAGCATGCGTGACCGTTTCTACGCCGCTGTCTCGTTGATGGGTGAAGCCTTGGCCTCAGAAGAAGGTGTAGCTGTTTCCTTCTACAAGGCTCCCATAGATTTATCCGGTGAAGTGGTCTACAGAGATCAAATAATATCTGAAACAGATGCTGGACAACTTTTTCAACAATTTTTCGCATCTACGCTACTGATACCAATAGCGCTCACATTAGTTGTAACAACTTCGGGAACCATCGCAGCCACGAGCATCGGTCTCGAGAAGGAGGCCAAGACACTTGAAATGCTTCTCACCTACCCGATAGGTAGGTCGACCATACTGGCCTCGAAGCTTTTAGGCTCCACCGTTGTGGCTTTGTTGGGAACAGCGTCCCTGATGACTGGTATAGTCTTCTATTTTTCCCGTTTAACTGCTTTCGCTGGCATGAGCATCACCCTTAGCCTCTCGCCGCTCAACCTAGTTCTGCTGATGGTTGTGCTGTTTTTCGCCCTGGTAACAACACTTGGGCTTGGTGTTTTGGCTGGTGTATTGGCAGGCGACGTGAGAGGCAGTCAGCAGCTGGCAGGCCTCATACAATTGCCGCTCATCCTGCTACCTCTTCTCCTCTTTCTCTCGGGCGGTATACAATCGTTGCAGCAGCCGCTGGCCACAATCATCCTAATCATCCCCTTCACACATCTCATGCTGGCGATTCAGGCTATTCTCGAGTCCAGCTACCTAAACATCCTGCTACACGTCGGTGTGATGGTTGCATGGACCGTTGTCATCATAGGGTTGGCTGCATTCATGTTCAGAGGTGAGAGGCTGCTTACGATGCGGGTCAAGCTGGGCAGAAGAAAACCTGTGGTTTAGGCAACGGCCTCGGCTGCTTTGAGAGTCTTTCTCCTCTCCATCGCAGCTTTAACAAATCCTAGATACGCCGGGTCCGGCTTATTTGGCCGAGATAGATATTCGGGGTGAAACTGTGTTGCGAGGAAGAACCTGTTGACAGGATACTCGATGACCTCAATACGGTCTCCTTCAGGTGAAAAACCTGAGAAAACCAGCCCATTCTTCTGCAGGGTTTCCCAGTATAAGTGATTAACCTCATACCTGTGCCGATGTCTCTGACGTATCTCATCAGCTCCATAAAGTCTATGCGCCAAAGTGCCTTTGACAAGTCGCACAGATAAAGCGCCGAGCCTCATGGTTCCGCCGAAGCCACTTATCCTCCTTTGCTCAGGCATAAGGTCGATGACGGGATGCGGTGTCTCCGGGTTCAGCTCCGTTGAATTCGCTCCAGCGAGGCCGCAGACGTTTCGTGCAAACTCTACGATAGAGAGCTGCAAGCCGAAGCATATTCCGAGGAACGGGATATCGTTTATTCTGCAGAACCTGATGCATTCAACCATGCCCTCGGTGCCTCTTCTGCCGAAGCCTCCGGGCACCAGAACGCCGTCATAGCCGCGAAGCGTCTCCAAACTTCTTGAACCGTTTTCAAACTCCTCAGTGTTGACCCAGTCAATCTCTACACGGGCGCCGATGTTCACACCTGCGTGCTGCAGAGCCTCCTTCACACTCACATATGAATCAGCCAGCTTTGTGTATTTGCCGCAAACAGCTATCTTGACGGGGAAAACTGCGTGGTCATACAGTTCCAGCACATGATTCCACTCCCTCCAGTCAGGATTCGTCTCTCCGAGACCAAGTCGTGTAACCAAATACTCACCCATCCCCTGCTTCTCCAAAACCACGGGAACCTTGTATACACAGTCAACGTCATGAGAGGAGAAAACCGCTTTCTCTGAAATGGTGCCGAACAAGGCAATCTTGCGTCGTGCTTCTTGGTCTATGGGCTTGTCGCTTCTCGCCACTATTATGTCGGGCTGTATGCCGAGCGCTCTCAATGTGTTGACACTGTGCTGAAGGGCCTTGGTTTTGAACTCGCCCGTCGCCTTGAGTGTGAGCACGAGCGCGACGTGGACAAACAAGGTGTTTTCCACACCCTCCTCGAGACGCATCTGCCTAATCGCCTCGAGAAACGGCTGCCCCTCGATGTCACCGACTGTTCCACCGACCTCAACAATCAAAACATCCACCCCATCTGAAGCCTCTCTGATTCTTCTCTTAATCTCGTCAGTGACATGTGGCACTATCTGGACACATTGGCCAAGGTAGTCGCCGCGCCTCTCTCTCGCGATGACCTCTGCATAGATTTGTCCAGTTGTTATGTTGTTTTTCCTCGACGTTGTTATGTCGAGAAAGCGCTCATACCAGCCGAGGTCCAGGTCTGTTTCTGCACCGTCGTCTGTTACAAAGACTTCGCCGTGTGAGAAGGGGTTGAGTGTTCCGGCGTCGACGTTAACGTAGGGGTCTATCTTTAGAAACCCCGTTTTCACTCCACGGACGGATAAAATTTTTCCAATAGATGCGGCCACGGTTCCTTTGCCGACGCTGCTGACGACGCCGCCTGTTACGAAGATGTATTTCGGCATAAGGATATGGTTCATGGGGATGATAAATTCCTTTCCAGTTGGTTAGGATGATTTGTCGCCGAGTTTGGCGAGCTTGATGCTGGGTGTGAATAGATAGAGGATGAGGGCCACGGCGGATGCTGCTACGGTTATGGCGAGAGACTGTGAGAAGCCTGCGGTGAACGCTCTTTTTTCCGCCTCGGAGAGGACGACTCCGACGCTTTCCTGCAGCCCCAAGTCTTTAACCAGAGCCCCTATCGGTAGCCAGAGCACGGCAGCCGAGACAGCTCCACCCATCAGCCTAAGGAAGCTAAGTAAAGAGGTTGCGACACCGAGCACTCCACGTTGAACAACCGTCTGCGTGGCTATTAAGAAAGTGGAGACGGTGAAACCCATTCCCAAACCCGTCAAACCAAGCCCTGTCAACAAGATAGGCATGTTCTGCGAAGCCAGCGAAAGAGACACTGTGCCAGACACGAGGAAAACACCGCTCAGCATGGCGGGGATTTTGAGGGAAGCTCTTATCGCGAGCATAGCAGCAGCGTTAGCACTTGCAACCCATCCAAGAACAAGGGGGAGCAGCAGCACTCCGGAAAAGGTGGCGGAATAGCCAAGCACCGTCTGGAGATAAAGGGGCATGTAGGCTATTATCCCGAAGAAAACAAACCCTGCCAATAAGTTGCCGAGAAAACCTGTTCGGAGAATTTTTTCCCGGAAGAGATGGAACGGAATGAGAGGGCTGGGTGACCTGCGTTCGTTGTAGAAGAAAAGCGTGAACGCAGCTCCCGAGGTCAAGAGTATGAGAGGAGCTGTGCCGCCGATGTTTTGAAACTCTGATAGGTAAAGCAGCAAAGCGGATGCGGCCACTAGGAAGAGTATGGAGCCGCTGACATCAATTTTTGTCTCTGTCCGGGTGTTTGTCTTGAGGCTGCGCCCGACCGTGGCTACACAGAACAAACCCACTGGGAGATTTATCAAAAATATCCACCGCCATCCAACCGTGTCGACTATGAAGCCTCCAAGCGGTGGCCCCACGATGCTTGCCATGGCCCAGACGGAGGAGGTGTAGCCCGTGGCCTTAGCCCGTTCCTTAAGGGTGAATATTTCCCCAACTATTGTGAAGGTGAGGACGAGCAGAGCGCCTCCGCCGAGACCCTGTATACCGCGGAAGACAACCAGCTGAACCATGTCCTGCGCCAAGCCACACAGCAGACTTCCTGCGAGAAAAATCAAGACACCCGCCACGTAGATGAAGCGGCGTCCATAGATATCGCTGAGCTTACCCCAAAGCGGCCCCGTAACAGTTGAAGTGAGTATGTAGGCCGTGAAAGCCCAGCTATAGATGTTCAAGCCTTTGAGAGAGGATACTATCGATGGCAGTGCGACTCCGACGACGGTGGAGTCTATAGCGGCTAGAAATATCCCCATCAGAAGCCCGATGAGAAGCAGTCTCTGTCCAGTCATCAGCCGAGAGCCGGCGACGAATAATATAACTGTGATAGTGATTTCCAAAAATTGTTAATAATTGGTGTATGGTGAGAAGGCTTGAGCGAGATGCCTTCCAAGAAGGTGAAGAAGAAACGTAATCTATCAACCTATTTAGCGGTCCTACCGGCGGCTCTGCTGGTTGTTTTCATCGTGTATCTAGTTGCTACACCACCCTCTCAGAGTATCTCCACAATTGCAACCACGGGGCAAACAAACACGGTTAAAACAGGCGACATAGCAGCCCCCTTCAGCCTAGACCTCATCGACGAAACAGGGTTGAAAAATGAGAAGGTCACTTTCAGGCCCGACTCCGGGCAAATCTATTTCATCGACTTCATCCATGAATGGTGTGTCCACTGTCGAAACATGGCGCCCATCGTCGAGAGGCTTCACCAAACCTACGCTGAAAAAGGCGTCGTGTTCATAACTGTGGCGGGAGGATACAACACCGACGCACAGAAAACCGCACAGTTCATCAAAAACTATCGCGTGACATGGCCCGTGGGCTTCGACCCGCAGCTAGAAATATTCCGCCAATACGGTGTCCGTGGAACACCCACATACGTCATAGTTAACAGGAATGGCATAATAACCGCGAAACTCGAGGGCGAACAGCCTTACGAAGCCCTGGCAAGGGAGCTGGACAGGCTACTCGGATGATTCCATATCTCATATTCGCGGTATCGATTTCAGGGCTTTTCCTAAGCATATACCTAACTCTTCTGCCTCCGCCCCCGTTCTGTGAAATATCCAGCTTCCTTTCATGTGATACAGTGCTCTCTAGCGCGTATGCAAAATTTCTCGGAGTTCCGACCGCGTTCTACGGCGTTGTGTGGTTCGCAATAGCGGCGTCTTTATCTATGCTCGCAAGCAACGGTAAACGGTTTGCGAAGCTTGCGCTGGGGTGGGCGGTTATCGGCGTAGCTGCTGTTGGCGTGCTCACATATGTTGAGCTTGTGCTTATCGGAGCGGTCTGCATCCTATGCACTGCCGCTCATGTCTTAGCGATTGCTGTGGCGGCGTTGTCCTTCTATCAGTTTAAAAGTTAGCCGGTTTCGGACGCGGCTAAAATCAAGGCGGCGGCCACCGACCCAACGACAAAGAAAGATAGCACAAGATGGATTATTGCCGCTAACGAGACTTCGGCGAGGATAAAAAGCCCAGCCAAACCCTGGAAAATTATCAAAAGAAATACGAAAGCGAGGTCCGAGCCGATGCGTTCACCCTGCTTTCTCGCAGACCTGAGAAGTCCAAGCAGTATGAGTGCCGTCAATGCGCCCACCCCAATATGAATAGGACGAACCATGTCAGGCTCAACAACCTCAAACCGCATCGCCAAGCCCTGAGCAAGCTGCCAAAGAGAAAGAACCAAAACTAGAAGCAGAGGGGCGGGTCTCATGCTTTTGCCATTTTCACCTTATTAAAAAACGTGACTTTACGATGTAATCGGCAAAACGACGAAAAAATACAATTTCACAGGCCATTCGACAAAATATACCATTAAATATTGGCTCTTTGTTTACATGAGACTTGTTGAGAGGTGAGCAAGATAATGGACTTGAACAAAACATTGGAACACATACAGGAGAGCGGCGTCCGGTTCATAGACCTGCAGTTGACTGACCTACCAGGAAAGCTTCACCACGTCACAATCACATCTCAGTACCTTTCTGAGGACACATTGCGAGAAGGTGTTGCGAAGCTCGACGGCTCCTCGCTGCGAGGGTTCGCAGACATACATGAATCCGACATGGTTCTAAAACCCGACCCAAGCACCTTCGCAATCCTTCCATGGAGCAACGGACCCAACAAAACAGCTCGGATGATCTGCGACGTGTACCGAGGCTTTGGAAGTGGAAGGTTCAGCAGAGACCCCCGATACGTGGCTCAGAAAGCAGAGGAATACATTAGGGCGCAGGGCTATGACACATCCTATTGGGGCCCGGAGATAGAGTTCTTCGTCTTCGACAAGGTTCACTGGGATGTGAAATCACCCTTTGAAGGCGTCAGCTACAAGATAGAGTCAAGAGAAGCCGCTTGGAACTCAGGAGGAACACAGCACCCAATCAGGTTCAAGGAAGGATACTATCCAGTGCCTCCGCAGGACAGCTTGATGGAGTATAGGAACGAGGTCTGCAGAGTCTTGACTGACTACTTCAACATCGAAGTTGACGCGCATCACCATGAGGTTGCTACGGCGGGCCAGTGCGAGATAGACATGAGGTTCGACACCTTAACCAAGATGGCTGACAAGGCCCAGACATACAAGTATGTGGCACGTGTTGTCGCAAACAACCTCGGCATGGTGGCCACCTTCATGCCTAAGCCCATTTTCGGAGACAACGCCTCGGGCATGCATGTCCACGTAAGCCTCTGGAAAAACGGCGTAAACCTCTTCTACGATGAAAACGACGAGTATGCGGAGCTTAGCCAGCTGGGGAGATACTTTGTCGGAGGACTTCTCGAGCACAGCCGAGCGTTGACAGCCATAACCAACCCGACAACAAACTCCTACAGGAGGCTTGTCCCCGGATACGAGGCCCCGGTCTTCATAGCGTGGAGTAGGTCAAACAGGTCCGCAAACATACGCATACCCGTTTACTACAGAGGCCGTGCCTCGATGAAGTCAAAAAGGATAGAGTTTAGGACTCCCGACCCATCAGCAAACCCCTACCTCTGCTTCGCCGCGATGGCCGCCGCAGGCATCGATGGAATAAAGAAGAAGATTGACCCCGGCGACCCTGTTAACGAGGATATTTACAAGCTCAGCCCCGAGAGGAGAAAGCAGCTTGGGATACGGGAGCTTCCCGGCTCGCTTCGAGAAGCTGTTGAAGAGTTGTTAAGCGACCATGAGTTTCTTAAGCCTGTGTTCACCGAGGATTTGATAGATGTTTACACAGAGCTGCAGCTCAAGACATTCATAGACGTAGCCACAAAGCCTCATCCCTACGAGTTCTACCTCTACTTCGACGTGTGAGGGAACATGGTCAAGGCATATGTTTTGGTTTCAGCAAAGCCCGGAACATCAGAGGACATAGTGAGGTTTCTGAAGGAGGCCTCCGCGATAAAAGGCGTTGTGGCAGCTGACTCGGTCTTCGGAAGATATGACGCCATCATCACCCTCGAAGTCGAGGATTTGAAAACACTGTCTCAGGTGCTCTACAAGGTCATCGAAAAAATCCCCAACGTGGTTCGAACAGAGACCTGTTTAGTGATGTTCAGCGGGAACGGCTGATGAAGGTATTCGCCTACGTTTTGATACGAACACAACCGGGCACAAGCCATCAAATAGTCGCACTCAGGTCTATGCCGGGAGTTGTATCAGCCCACAGCGTTTTCGGCAGGTTTGACGCTGTGCTATTCGTCTCCGCAGACAACGTTGAACAGCTCTCTCAAAGGGTGTATGAAATCTTGGCTAAGCAGCCCAACGTCGTAAAGGTAGAGACCCTGGTATGCATGCCTTCTCCGACGGAGGAGCCGGTGACCCATAAAAAGGAGGAGATTAAGCTTGTCACTTCTTTTCACTGCCCCAGCTGCAGAGCCCTCAACGAAGTAGACGCGCTTGTTTGCTCCTACTGCGGATACAGGTTTAGGTAATTTTTTTCAGATTTTTATAGCGGCTGAGCGCTAAGAGACTGGGCGAGCCGATGGCTCTTGCTTTTATGCTTCTAAACGTTAGGCCCGGGAGGGAGGAGGAGGTGCTCAGCCAGCTCCGCGCGATTAAGGAGGTTAGGGACGCCCAGAGAGTATACGGCGTTTATGACATGGTTGTGAAAATTGAAGCAGACTCGTTGGATGCGTTGAAACAGGTTGTCAACAACCGTGTCAAGAAGATTGAAAACATCACTTCAGTTATTTCCTTGATAGTGATGCATTGATGGCTGGGAACCGGAGGTTCACCATCCCCTCTATCGAGAAGATGCATATTGAGTTTAAGGAGAAGCTTATCCCCGAGATTCATCTGAGGACGGAGAAGAGGCAGAAGCTTGCGAGCCAGATGAAGTATCGGCTTGAGAACGGCGGCGGAACAGCTGTATACATTCTAGGGGTCAGAGATGATGGGACAGCGTCTGGAATATCGGAGATTGAGCTTGAAGAAAGCCTCAGCGTCTTGAAGCAGGTTGCCTCTGAGTGTGGGGCTGCGATAGACAGGGTTGAGAAGTTTGACTCAAACGGAGGCTTGATTGCACGAGTCATCATCACTACACAGACAAGGCCGAGCGTTGACCATCTAGTAGTCTCAGTCGCCGGTCATGTTAACCACGGGAAATCCACCTTCCTCGCATGCCTGATCACAGGCGAGAGGGATGACGGTCAGAAATGGCTTTACCTCGACACTTTGCCTCACGAGGTTGAGAGAAATCTTTCAGCCGACCTTCATTTCATCGTTCTAGGCTTCCGCGGCTCAGAGCCCAATTTGATGAAGAACCCGCTTGACAGAGCTGAGAGAATACGTGTCACCCGCGAGTCGGAGCGTCTCGTGAGTTTTGTTGACACGGTGGGTCATGAACCTTGGCTGAGGACAACCATCCGAGGCATACTGGGCCAAGAAATCGACTACGGATTCTTAGTGGTGGCCGCCGATGACGGTCCCACTCACATCACCCGCGAACATCTAGGCATCATGCTTGCGATGGATATTCCGGTCATCATACTGATAACAAAGATCGATAAAGTTCCCGCTAGCAGGGTGGAGGCCGCCGAGTCAGAGATTGCTACACTGCTCAAACGCGTGGGGCGGATACCTTTCATAGTCAATTCGGTTAACGATGTGGAGCTGCTCGTCGACAAGGTCTCGGTGGTTGTCCCTGTGTTAAAAATCTCCTCTGTGACACGGCAGGGATACGACCTTGTTTATCATCTGCTTAGGAGGCTGCCGCCGAGGACTAAGAATAGAGAGCTTCCGTTCCTGCTCTATATTGACAGGGTGTATAATGTCGAGGGTGTGGGGAATGTTGTCTCCGGCTCTGTTAGGCAGGGGAGTTTGACACCGGGGGCCGAGCTTCTCATTGGGCCCACTAGGAAAGGTGTGTATGTTCCTGTGCGTGCTCGGAGTATTGAGATGCATTATACACGGTTGGCGGAGGCTGAGCCGGGGTATATCGTGGGTGTCGCGGTCAAGGGTGTGAGAGAAGAGCTTCTCGAGAGAGGGATGATTATCTGTGAGCCAAGTCTCAACCCCGTGAGTGTCTGGTCTTTCGAGGCAGAGGTCACAGTTCTCTCACATCCGACTAGAATTAGCACAGGCTATGAGCCGATTGTCCACATCCACACAATCGCCTCGACGACGCGTGTTAAGCTACTTGACAAGCCCTACCTTAAGGCAGGAGAATCGGGCAGGGTGGAGATGAGGTTCAAGTATAGACCCTTCTACATACAGCCCGGTGACAAGTTTGTTTTCAGAGAGGGGAAGACAAAAGGCATAGGTGTTGTGACAAAGATTCTGGAAACGAGCTAAGCCGCTCCGAGCTTTGCTTTCAAGAAATCTGGAATGACGCCTTTTTTGGCTAGCTCGAGAGCTTGATTATGTGTGAACCGCCACCATACATCGCCTCTGCTGTCTCTCTGAAAGTCCCACGGCGAAACAAGGACGAGGTCCCCCTCCTTTATCCAGATACGGCGTTTTAGCTGTCCACGTATTCGGCAAACCCTCTGCTTACCGTCAGAACAATCCACCAAAAGCCTATCATAGCCATACATCTTGCTAACCACGCCGTAGACATCGCCGGGGCCAGGCTCCACCAACTGGTCCAGTTCATCGGGTTCGGAGACAATTTTCCGCTTGCCCATGGTCCCGCCACCGGATATAATGGTTCCACGCGGTATTTAGGCTAATGTCTGGCCAATATTTCGGCGAACCTTTTGTGGTCTATGTTTCCGCCCGTGAGCATGAGGACAACCGTTTTCCCTGATATTTTTTCAGAAAATTTGTAGGCGGCCGCGGTGGAGGCGGCGCCCGCCAGCTCGGCGACCTGTCTCACTGTGTTGTAGAGCTTCACGACAGCCTTCTCCATCTCCTCATCAGACACCAAAACCACGTCGTCGAGCCTGTTTTTGAGTATCTGGAGAGGTGTGTCATAGGCTTTAGCTACGGCGAGGCCCTCGGCCATTGTTTTGACGCCGTCTGTGGATTGGAGACCGCCTTTTTTGAAGGACAGGTAGAAGGCTGGCGCGCCTTCCGCTTGAACGGCGTAAACCCTTACCGAGGGGTTGATGGATTTGTAGACTGTGACCGCGCCTATCGCGCCCGACCCTCCTCCCAGCGGGTTGAACACCGTCTCCACGGTCGGAAGCTCCTCAACGACCTCGAGATGCATAGTCGCAACACCTGGATAAAGCTTCACCTCATTTATGGGGTCAACGAAAACAAGCCCATGTTCCTCAGCGTAATGCTGTGCATATGCCGCGGCCTCGTCATAGTATGCTCCATAGGTGATGACCTTCGCTCCAAGCTCCGTAACCGCATCTTTTTTCAGGGGATTGACCCAGCTGGGCATCACAATAGTGGTCTCAACTCCATAGAGCGAGCCGGAGTAGGCGATTGACTGTGCATGGTTACCCATGGACGCTGTGACGACGCCCTTCACCTTGTCATGCATCAGGCTCATGTAATAGAGGCCGCCTCTGACCTTGAAGCTGTGTGTGGGGTTGAGGTTCTCGAGCTTGACATAAACATCTGCCCCCAACTCCTTTGAGAGCTTCTTAGAATATTGTAGAGGTGTTGGCTTCAGATACCTGGAAACAATTTTCCTCGCACGGTAAACGTCTCGGAGAGTTATCATCCCCTGAATCAATCGGCTCCACGAAATAACTATTTCCTCAGCTCAGCTGTCTTGAAAAGTAAGGCGGCTGACCCCGCCTGCATAGCCACCGCATATAGAACAAGCTCCGAGATGCTCATGCTTGTCTGAATCATGTAGCCATAGACAGCGCCGGCAACAGCCGCTCCGACCCCGAAAGCCAGTCCATACGAGGCGTAGGCGGAGCCCAGCCCGTTGTCCTGAGCCAGCTCAGCCACCATAGCTCTGAAAATCGACTCCTGAGCACCTATCACAACCCCCAGCAGGAAGGCGGAAACCATCAGCAAAGATATGTCCGAGTAGATGAAAACCGTCGGCAAAACAGACAGGGGAATCACTAAAGCTACAACCTTCAGGCCCCATCTGTCGAAAAACATGCCGAGAAACAGGCCAGCGACCGCGTCGACCACCATCGCTAATGTGTATGCCGCGGGTATGAGCCATGACCCCGAACCAGCTGTGACGGAAATCATGTAGAGGAGAAGCGGCACCGGCAGCAGCCCCGCGGTGTTTAACGCAGCCGCCAAGGAGAAGACGACCACGCCTCGTGTGGGTTTCAGCTCACTTGTTTCACGGGCTTTCTCGATGTGGCTTGGAACAAAGTTGAGTGTGAGGAGGAGCAGTATGTAGGGTATGGTGAGCGACATGTAGACGTAAGGGGTTGGAAGAAACGATAACACAGCTATGGCTAGAAGTGTGCCGCCGGTTGCTCCGACCTGGTCCAACAATTCATGCAGGCCAAAAGCTTTCCCAACCTTTACGTCGCCACGCATCCTCGCCAGCATAGCGTCCCTCGCAGGAATACGCATACCTCTGAACACTCTCTCGAGAAAGGCAAGTATAACCAGTAGCCACCAGACGGGAACAAATCCCATCAAGGGGATGACAATCAAACCCGCGTAACCTGTCTTAACTATCAGAGAATATTTCCCGGTTTTATCCGCCAGTAGCCCGCCCAGCGGCCTCGCGGCCCAGCCCGCAAGCTCGGCAACTCCAAGAGCAGCTCCCACGGTGAACGCGTTCATGCCAAGCTGACGCATGTAGTCAGGCAAAACTGAGCGGCCGCCTTCATAGACAAAATCTCCCAGTAGCGATACCAGCCCAAGGATGAGTATAACCCTAACCCCATTTGACAACACTACTTTTCACGTTTAGACAATCCATGATAAAATTTTATCAGCTCCACCAATTGGCTGACTTCTTCCTCGCTGAGACTCTCCAGCGCGTCTATTTTTTTCTTCATCAGCTCCTTGAGCTCGTCACTCTCTGGATGTGTGGCAAGCTTTTCACCTATGATGGCTGAGCCGAGCGATGATATGAAAACTCCGAGTATCGCTATTCCAGTCACCATCAGTATAGACCCCACAATCCTACCAGCCACTGTGACTGGGACAACATCTCCATACCCCACCGTCGTAACCGTGGCCAAGGCCCACCAAAAAGCGTCACCGAAATCATGGATTCTCGCCCCTTCAACACCTGCCTCCAGCAAGTAGGCCGAGAAAGTTCCAGCTAACACGACGAACGCTGAGGCCAGAAGCAGGTAGCCAAGTCGGCTGATTCGCACTAACTCGAGAAGATGCGTCAGAGATTTTCTGGCCCTCGCCGTCAAAAGCACAACCCTAAGCAGTCGTGTCAGCCTCATACCCCTCAACACAGCGCCAAAAATCGTCTGCGTCTCAAGCAGATAGAGAACAAACATGGGAGTCAGTGCCACCACCTCATACCATCTCTTCATCAAATATCCCGAAACATTTCCCGAAGCTCTCGCCTGCCTGACAAGGTCAAAAGCCAAGTAAAGCACAATCAACCCATCCGCAGCCATTAACGCGACAACCTGGTCGAAGCTAAGAGACACAAAATTCTCCACCAAAATCAACACTATCGACGCCACCGCTAGAACGGATGAGACAGTCTCACTCCAGGAAACCATGGTTCAAGAGAAAGAGGGATTTTTCAAAAAGTTTTTCCTGAGAAAGGCGGTGGAGAACGCGAAGAAAACGTAAATGGCTACCGCGATGATTGTGATTAACCCGGAATAGGCCCAGGCGTCTATGCGGATGAAGACCCCGGAAACGATGCGTAAAACAGTAGATGCCTGCAAAATGATAAAAGGTATGTAGAGGAGTGGGCTGAAAAAGTGTTTGATTTTTAGTATGGCGGGCAGCACGACTGGCCCGTGGGCTAGAATCATCGTTCCCACAAAGCCAAGGAAGATTGTGTGAAGCATCGTGTCCCATGAAAATGTCAAGGCCCACATAAGGACTGCAACGCCTAGCCATGCATAGGCCGTGATAATGCCTACGGAGAGAAATCGACTGAAACCTGGTCTCCTGAACATTCGGATGGCTAGGTCGTGCCGTGTGACGGCAAGAAGCAGAAGCAGGAAAAACATGGCCATCAGCTCTTTTCTAACGAAGATAACTCCGGCCGCTGCGGCGGCTGGCGACACGTAGGCTGCCAAACGTGAGAAACCGCTCGGCCTCGATATCTGAAGCATATCCATCCGCTCGCCGCAGATGAAGGAAACAATAAACCCTACCCAACTATAAACGTAGAAGGTCGCCGAGTAACCATATGCGTAGAAATAAACGCCCAAGAGATTGAGGAGAGATGAGAAGAGAAAGAAAAAACCAGAGTATCTCCTGCTGTATTTTGCGAGAAAAATCGCCGACCAGATGACGAAGAGCAAGGACCCAAAAAACCATGCGAAATATGCGGCGAAGTCTATGCCGGCGACGAGTAAGAACCCGCCAGCCGGGAAAGCGATGGATGCTGCTGTCAGAAACGGGTCCTTGAGCGTGTTGGCACGCTCGGCTACGATTATGCCCGATATGAAACCCATCATCATGACTGCTCCATGATTCTGCACAGCGTCGGACGCAAACACGGGTAAAATCCCCATCCTCGACGCACCCGCCGCCAGACCCAGAAACAGGTTAATGAATACTGGTGGAAGAAGCCATCTGCCTCTAAAAACCATGTGCAGATAGAGCGGCTCGCGTTGGTTTAAACTTTGTCTAACTTTTTCAATAGGTCTTCGAGGTAATCAGCCTCCTCATACAACTCTCTCTTGCTCAGCTTATCAAGGATTTTCTCTATCTCTGTCTTCGACTTTTCAACGAGTTCGTCGGCTGATGTGAACTCGAGCATCAGTATGTTAAACGTGTCAGCAAGCTTCTTAGCTTTTTCATCAACATGGCCCAGACATAGCAGTAGGGAGGCCCCAGCTTTGACGTCAAAGGTTTTTGTGAAGAATTCGAACAACTTGTTGTCGTCCGCATCTCTGACAATGTCTATGGCTAGGCTTGCGGATGCCGGTGCACTGGGCCTGCTTGCGAACAGCGTAAACTCGTGTACGACGCCCGAAATTCCGGCTATCTTTGCAGGTGATTCTACGACGAATCCCTTCGACTCTATCAAGCTGATGAGGGGGGTTAGGTCGAGGAACATTCCCTTGAGGACGGCGAACTTTTCTCTAACAACAACATAGCTGAAGACCGGTTTGAGCTGCAGCTCCTCCTCGGTGCTAGCTCTTCCACAGTGGCCGCAGATAAACCTCTTCACAGGAATCGCGGTAACCCTGCCACATGACATACATTTGTAGAAAACACCTGCTCTACGGTAATCAACTCCAAGCGTCTTAAGCTCTTTTCCACACTTGATACATTTGAAGCCCTGTTTGTAAAACTCCTGCTCAAAATCAACGTATCCGCAGAGCATGTGTTCGATGACGTTGCCTTTAATCAAACGTGCTGAGCTGCATGTTGGGCAAACAGGTTTAACCACGTGAGCCAGTGTTCCGCAGTCAGGGCACATCATCGCAGAGTCCATCAACCTTTTCTCGAAAATGCCCAGCTCAGCTAAGTTTTCTAGGACCGTTTCGGCGTCTTCTTCAAAAAATTCTTCCGCAACCGGGTAACGGTAGGCGGTTTTTTCGAACAAGGGGTCGATCGACTCCTTTCCACTGTTCTCCAAGTATCTTAGGAAGGACTCGACGCCGGGTCTTCTCAGCAGAGTATCACTGACCATTCTTCAACAACCTTTTGATTTTTTCTAGCCTTCTAGCCAGAAGACCCTTAATAAGTTTTTCTCGGAGCAAATCAACGTTGTAGCCGTTTGAGGCAGATACTTCTATGTATGTTGCCCCATGAGCTTTGGCCACGTCCGCCGCCTCTTCTTGATAAACTGTTCTGTTGCTTGTTTCGTCGGATTTGTTCGCTATCAAGAATGTGGGAGGAGGGTTTGGAAGCATTTTCAGCTTTTCAAGGAAGAGGAGGCTTTTGACGAATGTGCGGCGATTGCTTAAATCGAAGACGAGCAGCGCCGCATCCATTTTATCATCCAAAGCGGCATGCACTCCGTCTACTTCCTTGAAGTCTATGATTATTTCAGCTTTGTCTATCATCCAACTGCCTGACGCTGTAGAGTCTGATATGGCGCTGACGTCGCTTGAAGCAACCAGCTTCTTTATCAGAGATGTTTTCCCTACATTCTTCTCACCTAAGACATCTACTCCAAAACGGTATTGATATTGTGACTTGGCATACTGTGTAAGGGGTGAGCCGCATTTCATACAGAAGCGGCCCTTGATTGTGGTTGTTCCGCAGTTGCTGCAGACAACCCACGACCAATCCGCGGACTTTTCGCTCAACATTCCAACGTTTAGTGTTCTATAGACAAATAAAAATATGTTGAACCCGGTTTTGTCCGGGCGTTGCTCACTTTTTAGAGGTCTTTGGCTGGCTCAGTATTATTTCTATGGTGCTGATGTTTCGCTGTCTGCCGTCGTTTCCGACTTTGCCCTCCTCTGTGCCTATGTTTATCTTTTCAACCACCGCGTTTTGGACAAAGCGTCTTCGAACCACTTCGACGACGTCGACTGCTTTGGCTATGGCTTTTCCACGGGCCTTTAGGATGACTCTTTTGCCTTCGGCGAGGGGCAAAGTCGTCGCCAGCACATAGTTCATGGTCGGCTTTCTTCCTACGAGAACCACGGAGTCTTCAACCAAGTTGTTCGCCTCCTTTAGCACTGATAGACAATATCCGCTGGATAAAAACGTTAAGTTCCGCGGGGTTGACGCCTGCGGAGAGGAGCCGCTCAACAGCCTCGGCCTCCGCCAAAGCCTGTTCGGTTTTCATCCGCCATTCTCCATGGTCAGGGCCCAGGAGCGAAACTGTTGGAACGGTCTGCATGGTCTCGGGGTCTTTGAAGGCAGTTGCTCTCTCAGCCGAGGCCAGCACTTCTCTCTGCACCGGTGTCATTGTTTTTGTGTAGAGGGTTTTGAGGGCGAGTCCTCTGAAGTAGACAGTGACGGATAGGTGTTTACTGGGCACAGCATCTATCTGGACACGGTTTTTTCCCGGAGGAGCTGTTTCGAGTGTTTGTATGCATCGTATTTCTCTCCACTTGGTGCCGGTGCAGTCGATTAACCTAGTTGCCGGCGGTTGTTTGGATGTGTAGCCGATGTTGTGCAAGGTTGCCACCTCTTCTAGGAGAGGTGTTGTTCGGCAGACGTATAGCATGTCTATTAGCTCTACCGTGTCGTTTTCTGTTTCGAGGGCCGTTATCTCAGCCTCCATGTGCTTCGTGGGCCTCACATTCATTTCGTCAAAGAATTGCTGGGGAAGTAGTGTGAAGGGAAAGACGCCCAGTCTCCTAGCTGGTGGGATTAGATATGTTTTGTGGCCTTTTCGGCTTAGTCTCGCCGCGGCTGTGACTGCGTAAACTCCTCCGCCTAACAAGTGGATGGTCTCTTGGCTCATTTTGCAGTTGTTTCTTAGACTTTTTAACCGGTTTAAGATGTTGTCGGTGTGGCTGTTTCTTGGCGGGAGGCTGGTGAGGAGGACCTTGCGCGGGCTTGTGTTCCTCGGAGGGCTTGGTCGAGGAAAGGTGAAAACGGTGTGGTTCTCGTGGTTGGGGGAAGCTGGCTGTATCATGGCGCGCCATTTCTTGTGTCTATGGCCGCTATGCGGACGGGTGTGGACCTTGTGTACACAGCCGCGCCTGAGAAAGTTGCAACCGCGATAAGGGCTCTCTCTCCGTCGCTTATTGTGCTGCCTCTGCCGGACTATAAGCTGACGTCGAAGTCTGTTGACAGGATTGTGAGGGTGCTTGATGACGTGAATGTGGCGGCTGTTGGCCCTGGTCTTGCGAGGGGGTGTGAGAAGGGTTTGTTGAAGCTTGTTCGGCTGCTTGTTGAGCGGAACATAGCTGTCGTGCTTGATGCGACGGCTCTTTTCAGTGACGTGCTGCTGCTTCTCCGTGGTGCGAGGGCTGTTGTTACGCCGCATGCGGGTGAGTTTAGGCGTCTCTTCGGCGAGGAGGCTGGTTCCACGCTTGAGGAGAGGGTTGAGAAGGTGTTGAGAGTGGCTAAGCAGTATGGTTTGACGGTTTTGTTGAAGGGGCATGTTGACGTGGTCTCGGATGGTGTGGAGGTTGTTGTGAACAGGAAGCAGCCATTATCCTCGGCCATGACTGTCGGTGGGACTGGTGATGTTTTGACAGGTGTTGTGGCGGGTTTTCTCGCAAGGATGGTTCCGCCGTTTCACGCCGCTGTCGCCGCTGCTGTTGCAAACGGTTATGCCGGTGTGGCTGCTGCCGAGAAACTGGGTCTTCATATTACTCCCGTGGATGTTATCGAGATGCTTCCCATGGTTTTGAAGAGGTTTGATAGAGTGGTGTGATAAAGTTTTTGTCAGAGCGGTTTGTTATAGGGTTGGGGTCGGATGACTGTTCGTATAGGGTTGATAGGTAAAACAAACACGGGTAAGACGACGTTTTTCAACGCGGCCACGCTTCAGTACGCCGAGGTCTCCACCTATCCTTTCACCACTAAGCAGCCCAACTATGGGACAACCTATGCCATATCTCCTTGTGTTTGTAGAGAGTTTAACGTGAAGGATAATCCGCGGAACTCGCTTTGTGTAGATGGTTATAGGCATATTCCTGTTGAGATTATTGATTTGCCGGGTTTGATTAAGGGTGCTTGGGCTGGTAAGGGGCTTGGTAACCAGTTTCTCGCCGTGGCTTCTCAGGCTGATGCGCTTATTCACGTGGTTGATGCTTCGGGGAGTGTTGATGAGGAGGGGCGGATTACTGAGATGGGGAAGGGGAATCCGTTGGCTGATTTCTACGATATTCAGGAGGAGCTTGTGATGTGGTTGATGAGGCTTATCGATAGGCAGGAGGATAAGATTGTCCGTAACCTTAAGGCTGGGAAAGGGTTTGTGGAGACTTTGGCGGAAGCTCTTCAGGGCGTTAAGATTTCTGCGGCGCATATCGAGGCCGCTTTGCGTTTAACGGGGCTTCGGGGTGAGGAGTTTGAGAAGTGGACGATGCTTGAGGATAAGAAGTTTGCTGAGAAGCTTCTCGAGGTCTCTAAGCCGATGATTGTTCTGGCTAACAAGATGGACCTTGAGACGGCAGGCGCGAATTTTGAGATTCTCAGGGATACTTTGACGAGTTACATGGTTATTCCCGCGAGCGCGGAGGCGGAGCTTGCTCTACGTAGGGCTGTTCAGAAGGGGTTTGTGAAGTATATTCCGGGTGAGGAGGATTTCAGGATTGTTGATGAGTCGAAGCTGACTCCTGAGCAGAGGAAGGCGCTGGAGTTTATTGAGTCTCGTGTCTTGGGTGAGTATATGCGGACGGGTGTCCAGTTTGCGATTAACGTGGCTGTGTTTAAGCTGTTGGGGATGGGTGTGGTTTATCCGGTGTCTGACCCTGCGAAGCTTTCCGACGGCTCGGGCAACGTTTTGCCAGACGCCTATCTCATGCCGCCTAACTCGACTGTTAAAGACCTCGCCCGAGCGATTCACACCGAGCTTGAGAAGGGTTTGCTATATGCGGTGGATGTGCGGACGGGTCTCCACTTACCCGGCGACTATCGTTTAAAGGATAGGGATGTTTTGTCGATTGTTTCGACGACGAGGCACAGGTCCAAGACATAGACCAAAACACTTATTAACGATGATTTTCAGCGAGAGTTTCACTCATTTTATATAAGCTTTCATGGGGGACGAGGGGGTATAAACCTAAATACAACCCTTAAACATTTATTGCCTGAAGAAACGCGGCGACAAAATGCCGCGAAAACAAGAAAAACACAGGAAAAACGCACAGTGATCCCGAGAGAGGGAATTGAAAGTCAGCCGTCAGCACCTTCCCTTCAGGCAATCGTGTCTTTAAAAGTGATCCCGAGAGAGGGAATTGAAAGAGGAGTTGATAAATTATCGAAGGCTGTGGATTGTTAGGATTGAGGATGTGATCCCGAGAGAGGGAATTGAAAGGAAAACTCCTCAACCTTTCAACAACATGCTTCTTGTCAAAATGTGATCCCGAGAGAGGGAATTGAAAGGGTATTGGTATTGGATGCGTGAACAGAATAACTATTAAGTGATCCCGAGAGAGGGAATTGAAAGTCTTTCCAACCCATTTTTTGGAGTCATTTCCATACCCACGCAGTGATCCCGAGAGAGGGAATTGAAAGTAAGTTGTCGGTCTAAAAGTGAAACTGAAACTACTTTTTCCAAGTGATCCC
>CALHAG010000020.1 GCA_937934305.1 Candidatus Caldarchaeum subterraneum | reverse complement strand
CTGGAATGATTATGGCGGCTGCCGGCTTCTTGATGATTAACCCCAACCCGACTGAGGAGGAGGTTCGTCACGGTATATCGGGCAACCTCTGCAGATGCACCGGCTACGTAAACATCGTGAAATCAATCCTTGCAGCGGCTCAAGAGATAAGGTCCTCGGGAAAACCTGTGATAGAGGTATAGTGCGATGAAGCTCGGCGACAAATTCATAGTCTCAGCACCAAGAGAGAAAGTTTTCAAATTCGTCACCGACCCCGACAGCTTCGTAAAACTTATTCCAGACCTTCAAAGCTATGAGAAGGTTGATGAAAAAAACTTCAAGGTCGTCTTCAAAATCGGGTTGGGCATGATTAAGGGAAACCTAAACATGGCGTTTAGGTTCGAAGAGGTGCGTGAGCCGGAGTTTGTGAAAATCTCAGGACACGGCTCAGGCATGCAGAGCACAGCCGACCTCACTCTCAACCTGAACCTAAAAGCCGCCGACGGAGGCACCGAGGTTGCGTGGGACGCAGATGTAGCGGTGGGCGGACTAGTGGCGAGCGTTGGCAGCAGGTTGATGGAGTCCACCACAAAATCCAAGGTAAAAGAGATCGTAGAGGGTTTGAAAAGAGAGCTGGAAGGCGGGAAGAAAAAGAAAAAATAGATTCTTTTCTCACATATCTTTAAAACACGGAATTTTTATTTTCCAGCGGATAGGTCATGCCAAGAGTTAAGCGAATATCCGAAGTCGTAGGTATTCTGAAGAACAAGGAGAGCATAAGAAACATCGGTATCATAGCGCATGTTGACCACGGAAAAACCACAACCTCTGATTCATTGCTCGCTGCGGCTGGGCTGCTCTCGCCGTCGCTGGCCGGCAGAGCCCTTGCACTGGACTACCTTGAGGAGGAGCAGCAGAGACAGATGACAATCAAGGCGGCGAACGTCTCCCTCTACTATGAGATGGATGGAAAACCCTATATCATCAACCTGATAGACACACCCGGCCACGTAGACTTCTCCGGAAGAGTTACAAGAGCTTTGAGAGCCATAGACGGCGCGATAGTTGTAGTCGACGCTGTGGAGGGTGTGATGACTCAGACCGAGACAGTTATCAGACAAGCCCTGGGCGAAAGAGTTAGACCAGTCCTATACATCAACAAAATCGATAGACTTGTAAAAGAACTCAAGCTTCCGCCTGAGAAGATACAGGAAACACTTGCACGCATAGTGCGTGAAGTTAACACTCTCATAGACATGTATGGGGAGCCTGAGCAGCGTGAGAAATGGAAGATAAGCTTCGCGGATAACACGGTGGCGATTGGGAGCTCGAAGGATAGATGGGGGTTCACCGTCAAGCAGGCTCAGCAAAAAGGCATCAAGTTCAGCGACGTCATAGATGCTTTCAGCAGAGATGATGTGGAGTGGCTTAGGCAGAAGACCCCGCTTCACGAGGCTCTTCTCGAAATGGTTATCTCTAAGCATCCACCACCGCATGTGGCTCAGAAATACCGTATCTCGAAAATCTGGAAAGGAGACCTGGAGAGTGAGGTTGGACGAGCTATGCTGGAGTGTGATGAAAACGGTCCAACAGTAATGGCTGTCACGGACGTGCGTGTAGACCCTCAGGCAGGTGTCGTGGCCACAGGCCGATTGTTCAGCGGCACCATATCGGAGGGTGACAGCGTCATCATAGTGGGGCGCAACATATCGGGCCGCGTTCAGCAAGTAGGTGTTTACATGGGGCCGGCTAGGGAAATGGTGGGCAGTATACCTTCGGGAAACATTCCCGCGGTTCTCGGCCTCGCCGACGTCAGAGCAGGAGACACCATCGGAACAGTCGAGACAGTCCCCTTCGAATCCCTCAAATACGTATCCGAGCCCGTGGTCACTATATCGGTCGAGCCGAAGTACAGTAGAGATTTGCCCAAGCTAGTGGAGTTTCTCAACAAACTCACCATCGAGGACCCAACACTCGTAACAGTCGTCCGCCCAGAGACAGGCGAGTACCTAATCAGCGGAATGGGCACTCTCCATCTCGAGATAGCTCTCACATGGATACAGAAGGCTGGGCTTGAAGTTGTCTCAGGTAGGCCGATCATCCTGTACAGGGAATCTGTTCAATCAAAGGGTAGAGAGTTCGAGGGCAAATCACCGAATAGACACAACCGCATCTACACACGTGTCGAGCCCCTTGAGCCCGAGATAATCGAGCTGATACGTAAGGGAGAGCTCTTCGACGAAATGGATAGGAAACAGGTGGCGAAGATTCTGCGAGAACATGGGTGGGATGCCGACGAGGCTAGGAACGTCTGGACAATAGACGGCCGTGGAAACATTCTGGTGGATGCGACCAAGGGAGCACAATATCTGCAGGAGTCTAAGATGATGATACTTGGAGGTTTTCAGAGGGTTATGCAGGAAGGGCCTCTCGCAGCGGAGAACATGCGAGGAGTGAAGGCTGTTCTCACGCAGGTTGAGCTTCACGAAGACCCTGTCCACAGAGGCTACGCACAGATAGCTCCAGCGACATGGAGAAGCCTATACGCCAGCGTTCTCTCAGCCTCACCGGTGCTGCTCGAGCCTGTTCTCAAAATTGAGGCAAAGGTTTCGCAGGAGTTCATGGGGGCAGTCACATCCACCATCACCAGCAAACGTGGAAAAATCCTAGATGTTAAGCAGGCCGAGTATGTGACGGTCGTAGTGGGAGAAATACCTGCGTCCGAGACATTCGACCTCAGCGAGGCCATGAGAAGCGCCACCATGGGCAAAGCCTTCTGGGCGACTGAATTCAGTGAGTGGAAACCCGTGCCAGCCTCTCTAAGGGACAAAGTTATACAAGAAATCCGGAAGAGGAAAGGAATGCCTCCTGAGATACCTACAATAGAGCAGTTCGTGGAAGAGTGAAAGCTAAGACTTCGATTTCCCGGTAGCTGACATCCAAGCAGAGTCGTCCTCGAAAAGCAGCTTCATCTCCTCGAAGCTCAGCTTCTCACCCTTCGACAGCTTCTCCATCGCCTTCGACTTTATCTTCTCCTTCATCATGTATTCGCGAGCCCGCAGCTCGAACTCCCGTCTCTTCTTCACAAACTCCTGCAGCTCAACAAGCCTCGACGTCAAAAGTATCTCCTCAGCCTCACACATCTGAGCCTTTTTCCTGGCTTCGAGGTAGGCGTTGTGATACTCATCCGCCTCAGGCTTAAGCTGCATAATCAAGTCCTTGACCGATTGAATAGTTTCACGAGCCGCCTGAATCTCTTCCTTTTTCCTCTTAATCTGTTCACGCAGGTTTCTGGCCTCTTCGTAAAGCGGGGCTACTGAGTTGTTCAGCTCTCGTAGCTTCTCAGCAACTCCCTCACGTTTCTGAACCTCTGCCAACAGCTTGTTCAGCTGACGAAGCTCATCATAGATTCTCTTTTCCTCCTCGGGTCTAAGAATGTCGGTTTCTATCCTCTGCTCGAGGTCTCGGATTTTTCTAAAAATCTCTTGACCCGTGTATCCCTTCGCGTTTTCGGCGACCTGCTGAGAATGAATGGCCTCTTTCTGGCTACGTTTCTCATTTATCTTAGCTGTGACCTCGTCGAGCCTCGCCCTAAGTTCCGCGAGCTCGTTCCGCAGCTGTGCGACACGTTCAAGTGTGGATGCGTTCTTCTCCTTAATCTCCCTAATACGGGCGTGGAGGCTCTCTCGTTTCTCATAGTATTTCTGAGCCTCCTCCTCGTACTCGAGCTTCTTCTTCCTCAACTCGGCGAGCTTCGCCCTTATCTGGAAAATCTCCTCCTCTATTGCGGCTACATTCTCCTCAGTCATCTCAGCTCCATCTCCCCTTCGTCATAAATTCGGGTAAGATTTGCGTAGAGTTCGGTGAAGCCTTCATAGGTTTTGGCGGAGACAGCCACCAGCGGAATACTGTTGGATATCTCCCAAACTGTTTGGACAATCTCCCGAGAAAGAGTCATCTGAAGCTCGTTCATCGAGCTCCCAGAGCTCACCGCGAAAGACTCCTCCGACTCATGCCATCCAAATATTCTGGCCAAGTGTCTTGGCGGAACAGCATCTGTCTTGGTTAAAACATTCACGGCAGGCAGCCCGATAGAGAGAATCGTTGAGACGGATAGGAAAAGTGTTGCGGCGTAGTTTCTTGGATGGGCGCAGATGACTGAGTCAAGTAGAAAGAGTAGAAGTTTTCTTCCGTCGGAGATTTTTCGAGCTATGATCCTACCCTCTTTCCTGAAAGCGAATAGCTCAAGCTGACCGGGCGTGTCAACCAGAAGCCAGTCTGCATTAGTCTCCTCAGCCAAGGCCGCGATTTCGTCGATGTTTCTGGCAACCTCTCTAACCGAAGCGATCAAGGCGCCGTTGGGCCCGAGGTTTCTTGTCGACATTATTCTCTCGTAATCAACGAACTCGCGAACGTCGACGTCTGGGTCATAGGGAAGGGATAGGGCTGCTGGGTCTAGGTTCACTGTGGCTGTTGACTGTTCATGGTCTCTTAGCCACTCGCTAAAAACACCTGTTAGCGATGATTTGCCGGAGCCAGCCGTTCCAACCACGAAGATTACTCTTGTCTTCGTCAATCTTCAGAACTCCCAAAGCCAAACACAACAGACGCTATTTAGACTTTGCCACCTACATAACTATAATAGCATGCTGTTAAAGGTAAGCTGAGATGCTTGAGCGTGAGGCCAAGATTCTAAGCCTCGCGGGGTTGTCCGGTGAGGATGTTCATCAGCTTTTCAGGCAGGCCCTTGACAAAAACCTGGAGATTCTCGCGGAGTTGCTGGAGCTGGTTGAGGATGATGAGCAGCCCTTCTAACCACCTGCCTTCGCTTCGGAGACTTTTCTCATCAAGAAATTATAATCCGGAGGAGAGGTGGCGAAAACAATACAGGGTTATAGAGGAGAAGAATGATGTTTTCAGAGCCTACATCACGGTTTTTCCCAAGCCTGTTGTCGAAAGAAGTTTTAGGAGGAAGGTTTTACGCGGCATCAGCTTCGGTGTGAAAGACGTTTTTCACATCAAGGGTTATCCAACTACCGCTGGTTCAAAGCTGTTGTCAAACATGGTTTCAAGCAGGACCGCGGCTGTTGTGTCAAGAATTATAGAGGCAGGCGGTGCCGTGAACGGGAAAACAAACCTTCACGAGTTTGCTTTTGGCGTCTCCAACATCAATCCCTTCTACGGAGCATGTCTCAACCCCTATGACACATCCCGTGTATCGGGCGGCTCCAGCGGAGGCTCAGCAGTTGCCGTCGCGCTCGGCATGTGTGATGTTGGACTGGGGACTGACACCGCTGGGTCTGTGAGAGTGCCAGCAGCTTTCTGCGGCGTCGTAGGATTCAAGCCAACATCCGGCCACTTAAGCACGGATGGTGTCATCCCTTTGAGCTGGAGCATGGACCACGTCGGCATCCTCTCCAGAAGCGTATGGGAAACAATACTCGTCTACTCTGTTCTGGTCGGCAAACCGCTGAAACCGGCGGAGATAAGGCCTTTGTCGCTAGAACGCCTCAGAATAGGTGTGCCTCGTAACTATTTTCTCGACCTTTTGGACAGACATGTTGAAGAAGCTTTTGAGAAGGGTCTGAAAACTTTGGAGCAAAAGGGCGCTGTTTTAGAGGAAGTCGTTGTCGAGAACGTTGAGAAAGCCGCTCGATGCAGGTCTGTCATAGCTTTTGCGGAGGCCGCTGCCTATCATCTTCGGCTATCCCGTGGAAGGCTCAGCGAATATGGTCAGGATGTGCGGGACCGCATAGTCCGGGGCCTTGCCATACCTGCCGCCGCTTACCTTAACGCGTTGAGGGCTCGTAAAAAGCTGATGAGAGAATTTGAAAAAATCTTCACCAAGATAGATGTTTTGGCAACGCCGACAACCTTGATACCGGCTCATCGAGTAGACGAGGAAAACGTCGAAATCGAGGGAAGGCTCATCTCTGTCCGAGAGGCATCATTAAAAAACACTGAGCCGTTCAACCTCTACGGCGCTCCTGCAATCAGCATCCCCGCGGGAAACACTCCTCAAGGACTCCCCATCGGCGTCCAGCTTGTGGGACCACGTGGAGAAGACATGAAGCTTCTTAGAATAGCTCTCGCTGTAGAGAAAGCTTTCACTGCTTCGAGCTGAGCCACCACTCGAGATACTCATCCCTTCTGCGTTTTTTCCTCTCCTCCTCGAACTTTGCGTTAAACTTCTTCTCCCTCTCTATCAAGAGGTCTTGGGAGGTGTAGGTTGCGCCGCATGAGCTGCATGTGTAGTGCTTTAGTTCCCTGTCGTAGAAAAGTGCTCCGCCACATTCTATGCATGAGGGCATGGTGCTATATCTAACCCGTCCTATATAGCGTTAAAACATAATGCATATCCCCGCGGTAACTTTATTTAATCCCAGCAATCACTCAACCCATAGGTGTGTTGAGTTATGGCGCTGGGAATGACTGGTGCATATGACAGGGCGATAACGGTTTTCTCACCGCAGGGACGGCTGTACCAAGTCGAATATGCTCTCGAAACGGTAAGGTCTGGTTCAACGGCTCTATCCATCACGTGTCGAGAAGGTGTGGTGCTTGCTGTCGAGGAACGCATGCATACCAAGCTGCAGAACCCTGATTTTTCTTGGAAAATTTTCCAGATAGATGAGCACATAGGAGCAGCGGCAGCGGGGCTTAACTCAGACGCCAGAGTGCTTGTTGACAACGCGAGGGTGTATGCTCAGACGCTTAGGCTCTCTTATGACGAAGAGCCCCTTGTTGAAGCTGTGGCACGAAGAGTAGGCGACATCATGCAGCTCTATACACAGCACGCCGGTGTACGGCCATTCGGCACAGCGCTTCTAATAGGAGGCGTCGACAAGACTGGGCCGCGTCTCTTCTACGCGGAGCCAAGCGGCCTCATCCTCGAATACAACGCATGGGCCATAGGAAGGGGCGCTGACAAGGTTAGGGAAATCTTCGAAAACAACTACAAAGACGACATGTCGCTCGACAAAGCTGTCGAGCTTGGTCTCAGCGCACTAGTTGACTCGGTTGACAAAATCGAGGAAGGATGGACGGTGAGACTCGTAACCATACCGGTTACAACCAGAAAATACTCCATGAAGCCTCAGCCCGAGCTAAACACATTACTCGAAAAATTCATCAAGGCAAAGAAACAGTAGATGAGCTAAGAATGCCTAAACAACGGGAAAACTATACGATAGCAAGACTCGGTATCGGCGGAACAACCTATGAGGTTCTCGTAGACCCTGAAAACGCGCTACGCTACAAAATGGGCGAAAAAATTCCGATAACGAAAATTCTTGCCTATGAGGAGGTTTTCAAGGATTGGAAGAAGGGTGTAAGAGCCTCGGAAAGCGAGTTGAAAAAGAATTTTGGCACGACGGATGTTAGGGTGGTGGCTGAGAGGATTATGGCCGAGGGTGAAGTGTTGATAACAACTGAGCAGAGGAGGCGGCTTATAGACGAGAAAAAGCGGCAGATAATTGATTTCATTGCGAGAAACGCCATAGACCCCAGAACCAACACACCGCATCCACCTCAGAGAATAGAGCTGGCCCTCGAGCAGGTGGGCCTCTCAGTGGAGCCTTTCGCAGACCCCAAGGTTGAGGCTTTGAAAGCTGTCGAGAAGCTTCGACGAGTACTCCCCATAAAGATTGGGAATATGAAGGTGGAGATTAGGGTGGCGGGCGAGTTTATGGGCAAAGTGTATGGCCTGATTCGGAGCATGGGCACCATTCTTGAGGAGGGTTGGCTGGGAGATGGGAGCTGGAGATGCGTAGCCGAGATACCGACAGGTGTTCAGGCAGACCTAATAGACAGGCTCAACAAGATATGTGGAGGGAGAGTGGAGGTAAAGCCGGTGGGCTGATATGCAGTACTTTAGCGAGAACGAGCTTGTTGTACCTGGGCAGATACTCTCTGACAACCCGAGGCAAAGCGGCTTCGGCACCTATGTCCGTGAAGGCAAGGTCTACGCATCCGTTATGGGCTTCGCAAAATCCATCAACGGCGTCCTCAGAATCATTCCAGTCAGCGGCAGATACAGGCCGCAGAGAGGAGACAAAGTTCTTGGCATAGTTTCCGACGTCAAGCCGAACGCGGTTGAGGTTGACATCGGCGGAGAAACAACTGCAGTCATCAAGCCTCATGAGCGAGAAACCACACCGCTCAAAATAGACATAGGAGACTGCGTGCTCGCGGAGGTCAAGGCAACAGGTCTAAAGGGAATTGTTCTTGCAACAGAGGGCCTACAGAAAATACCGTCGGGCATCCTTATTTCCGTCAACGCTGCTAAGGTTCCGCGAATAATCGGAAGGAAAGGCTCTATGCTTCAGGTTCTCCGCCGCGAGACGGGGTGCGACTTCTGGGTGGGTCGCAACGGTTTAATAGTGGTTAACGGCCCAGACCCCGCCCACGAGTTCGCCGCAGTGGCGGCGGTGAACATGATTGAGAGGGAAGCGCACACATCTGGGTTAACTGAACGAGTTATCCAGATGCTTAGAAAAATGCTAGGAAGAGGTGATGAAGATTCGTCTAATTAATGAAAACGGTTTGAGAGTTGATGGCCGGAGACCGGATGAGATGAGGAGGATGAGGATGGAGGTCGGCGTGTTGGAGAAGACAGACGGCTCAGCCTACGTTGAGCTGGGTGGGACAAGAATTTACGCAGGTGTCATAGGCCCCCGCGAGGTACATCCCAAACATCTCGAACTCCCCGACAAAGGCGTCATAAACTGCAGATACCACATGGCCTCATTCAGCGTAGACGAGCGGAAACCACTCGGCATGACGCGACGAGAAATAGAGCTCTCCAAAGTCATCCGCGAAGCCCTTGAAACAGTTGTTTTCCTCGAAGAATTTCCCCGAATGATGATAGACATCTTCGTCGAAGTTATTCAAGCAGATGGGGGTACGAGGACAGCGGGAATAACCGCGGCTTCGCTTGCTCTCGCCGACGCTGGCATACCGATGGCTGACATGATTGCGGCGATAGCGGTGGGCAAGGTTGACGGAGTTCTTGTCCTCGACATCAACGAGGAGGAGGACAAATACGGTGAAGCCGACATGCCCGTGGCCATAGCGCCGCATCTTAACTCGATTGTTCTTCTCCAGCTAAACGGGCGGATGACACCCGAGGAAGTGGACAAAGGCCTCGAGATGGCGCAGAAAGCAGTTCAAAAAATCCACCAGATGCAAATAGAGGCACTCAAGAGAAAATACCGTGTTGAGCCAGAGGGGCTGGAAACATGAGCCTCGGATTGGAGAAACGTGGATACGGCATAAAAATAATGAAGAACAAGATATACGAACTGCTGAAAATCGGAAAAAGAATAGATGAACGCGAGCCACTGCAATACAGAAAAATCGAGATATCGACGGGTGTGGTGGAGAAGGCTAACGGTTCGGCCCTCGTCTCGCTGGGCAAGACAAAGATTTTGACAGGTATCAAGGTCGAGGTCGGTACACCTTATCCAGACCGGCCGAACGAAGGGGTTTTCACCGTCAACGCGGAATTGCTGCCTCTCGCGTCAAAGACCTTTGAGCCAGGGCCGCCGGACGAAAGGGCTATAGAGCTCTCGCGGATTGTGGACAGGGTTATCAGGGAAAGCAAAGCCATCGAGGTGGAGAAACTATGCATCGTCGAGGGCCAGAAAGTTTACATGATTTTCATAGACTGCTATGTTTTGGACTATGACGGTAACTACTTTGACGCCTCTGTTCTCTCAGCTGTGGCCGCGCTAAAAACGATGACTCTCCCAGTGTACCGTGTGGTTGACGGCAGGATAGAGGCTGTGCCGGGTGAGGAGATGAAGCTGCCCATGAGAACGCTGCCCGTAAGCGTAACGATGGCGCTAATCCGTGACAAGATTGTTGTAGACCCTCTGCCGGCGGAGGAGGATGTCGCCGACACAGTAGTGACCATCGGATACGACAGCGAGGGTGTTTTGTCAGCTGTTCAGAAAAGCTCTCCAGGACTGCTCCCCGTGAACATGTTTAAGGAGATGGTTAAAATTGGGCTTGACTCTTCAGCTATGCTTAGAAGAAGGCTTTTAGAGGGTGTTGGTGATGGTTAAAAGTCGTCAGGCGATTGCAAAAGGGCTTGGGCCACGGTATGGCTCAACTCTGAGAAAGAAATGGGCCGAGGTGGTGTCGGCTGCGAGAGCAAGCTATGTCTGCGATAGATGCGGAGCCAAGAGTGTACGAAGGGTCTCGGTCGGTGTCTGGCAGTGCAGGAGATGCGGCTACAAGTTCGCCGGCCAAGCCTACGCACCCAAGGCTGAGAGATAAATGGCTCAGGTAACAATTTTCATCGAGTTTTCCACCGACCCAGACAAAGCCTCCTCCCTTTTAAACAGTCTAAAACCTGAGACAGACTCTATCAGGTCGAAGAGGTCGAAAGCCTCCATTGAAAATAGCGGCGGCAAGGTTTCTGTGAAGCTTGAGGCAGATGATATAACGGCTGCTCGAGCAGCGGCAAACACAGTAATAAGGCTCTTAAACGTCTCCATGGCAACGATGGAGGTGCTGGAAAATGTCTGAAAGGACGATTCCCCCCAACGTTCAGCAACAGGTTCTCAGGCTTCAGCAGCTACAGCAAAGCCTAAGCCTTCTTCTCACAGAAAAACAGAGAATCGAGTCTGAGCTCGCCGAGGTGAATGCGGCTCTGGAGGAGATAAACAAAATGGATGACTCCGCTGTGTTGTTCAAGGCTGTGGGCCCCGTGCTCATCCAGACAAGCAAAGAGAAGATGGTTGCTGAGCTTACCGAGAGAAAAGAACTGGCTGACACGAGGCTGAAAGTTATCGAGAGACAGGAGGCAAGGGCCAGGGCGCAGATAGAGTCGCTACAGAAAGAGGTTCAGAAACTATTGTCCGGGGGACAGGCTTCGGAACAGTAGAGCCATAGAGTTTAAAACATCACACACATCTTTTGTCACGGAAAATGAGAGACCACAGCTTTATCTCGGAGGTCCACAAGACTTTACAGCATCACATCAGGGGCAGGAGGGTGCAGGTGCTTTCCCACTGGGGCGGAGACGCCGACTCGGTAGGCTCCGCATACGTAATGTGCAGGCTTCTCACCCAGAATTATGAGGCCACGGAAGCGGGGTTTCTCATCCCGGAAGAATCAGCTCTGCACGTCAAAGCAATCATGCAGCATCTCAGGTTTGAGGAGAAACCCGTGGAAACACCAGACGTGTATCTGCTTGTGGACGTCGGCTCCCCCCACCTCCTCGGAGAATACAAGGACAATGTTTACGGCTCCGGCAAACCAATAATCTCGATAGACCACCACGTCAAAACAGTGGAGAACAGTGAAACAATCGCATTAGTTTCCCCAAAGTATTTGGCTACAGCGGAAATAGTGTACGACCTCGTCGAATATCTAAACCTCGTCATCGACAAGGAAATGGCTGAGGCCCTTTTTCTCGGAATATACTATGACACCGTAAGGCTCTCGATAGGAGATGAAGAAGTGGCCTCCAAGGCCTCGAAACTTCTCCAGAAAATTAATCCCTACTCTGTGCTGGGGATGCTTGAGCCGCGCGGTGATGATGCTGAGAGGATTGCGAGGCTGAAGGGGCTGCGGCGCGCAACATTTTACAGGTTGGGGGACTGGTTCGTGGCTGTCTCACGTGTCAACAGCTACCTCTCCTCTGTGGCGCGCACGCTGGTGAACGCTGGGGCACATGTGGCGCTTGTCGCCGGCGAAAAGGGTGAGCACACGATACTGGCTGCACGCGGCTCCTATGATTTCCAGAAATTCTCGGGCATAGGTCTTGGAAACGATCTTGTCAGCTATCTTTTGCGGAGATTTGAGGGTGACGGCGGCGGACATGTTGGGGCCGCGAGGTTGCGTCTCAAAGCACCTGTGGAAAAAGTCATCGAGGAGGCTGTGAAGGGCTTGTCCATGCTGCTCTCGACTCCTGCTGTGGAGCTGGCCGAGTGACAGATGACAATCATTCAGGTAAGAGACCTATCATTCACCTACGCTGGAAGCAGCAAACCTGCTCTAAAAAATGTGAACATCTCTGTTGAGAAAGGAGAGTTTGTTCTGGTTGTGGGGCCTAGCGGCGGGGGGAAGTCTACCCTTCTCCGTTGCCTAAACGGCTTGATTCCGCAGTTTTACGAAGGCGAGTACAGCGGCAAAGTTGTCGTCGATGGTCTCGAGCCCGATAAGACACCCACATACATGATGTCCCAGGTGATCGGCATGGTTTTCCAGAACCCCCAGAATCAGCTCTTCGCATTATCAGTCGAAGCGGACATAGCCTTCCCACTCGAGAACCTAGGACTGCCCAGAGATGAGATAATTCAACGCGTTGAAGAAGCAATGGAGCTACTCAACATTACCCATCTTAGAGACCGGTCTCCATTCGAGCTCTCGGGCGGCCAGCAGCAGAGAGTAGCGATAGCCTCGGTGCTCGCTATTAAGCCTAAGATACTCGCCATGGATGAGCCCACCTCATTCCTCGACCCTTTGACAGCAGCACAGCTTCTCAGCATCATCGACGATGTTAGAAAGAGGCTTCAGCTAACCGTGTTACTTGTTGAACATCGGGTTGAGCTTGCCGCTGCAAAGGCAGACAGAATAGTGGTCGTCTCGGACGGCTGCGTGGTTTTCGACGGGTCTCCACGCGACTTCTTCGAATTCTATGACTCGCATCTATACGGTGTCTCCTCACCCAAGGTCACCAGCTTAAGCAAAAGGCTCAAGACACATCTGGAGAAGTGGAACAGGGTTTGTTTGAGTGCCGAGGAGTTTGAAGCAGAGGTGAGAAGCCTTGTCAGCCATCTTTGAATCGGTGCACTACATCTATCCCTCCAAGGTTCACGCACTTAGGGGCGTCTCACTCGAGTTTAGACCAGGTGAGCTTGTCGCCCTCATGGGCGAAAACGGCTCAGGCAAGACCACGCTCCTCAAACACATAAACGGTTTACTCAAGCCCGTGAAAGGCCGAGTAATTGTGGAGGGTATAGATACAAGAACAGCCTCTGTTGCACAGTTATCGCAGGTTGCTGGGCTTGTTTTCCAGAACGCGGAAGAAATGTTCTTTGAATCAAACGTTTTCGACGAAGTTGCGTTTGCTCTTAGAAACTTTGGATACAGCGAAGAGGTTGTGCGGAAAAGAGTTGAATGGGCTCTAAAGTTCTTTGAGCTTGACACATACTCTAGCCAGTCACCTTTCCTACTCAGCGGTGGTGAGAAGAAAAGGCTAGCCATGGCCATTATCCTCGCATGGAGTCCGCGCATCATATGTCTCGACGAGCCGACTATTGGGCAGGACAGCCTACAGAAAGAGAAGATGAAACACATGATAAAGATGCTTAATACTCAGGGGAGGACCGTGTTGCTGGCCACTCATGATGTCGAGTTTGTGGCCGAGCTGAGGCCGCGGGTCATTCTCCTGTCAAAAGGTGAAGTCGTCGCCGACGGCAAGTGTGAGGAGATATTAACCGATGAGACGCTTGTGAAAAAAGCATCGATTCTGATGCCTCAGCTGGTTTATGCTTTTAAGAGGCTTGAGGACCTTGGCTTCGACAGCCGTGTTCTTGATGTGGACGATGGTGTTAGACAGGTTTTGAAGGTGCTGCGACATGAGTCTGTTTGAGGGTCTGAGGTTCAGGCCTGGGACAACATTCGTACACAGGCTCGACCCCAGAGTTAAGCTCGCCACCTCAACCATGGTTCTAATCACAGCGGTCATACACATAGACATCGTGATAATACTGTTCCTCCTAATGCTCGAAAGCCTCGTGATTCTTTCTGCCAAGGTTCAGAATCTGTGGATAAAGACGATAAGAGGAGCGCTTCCGCTTGTCGCAATCGTTTTTGCCATCACGTTTTTCTCACAGTATAGCAGGGAGCCGGTGATAAGCACTGGACTAGGATATGCTTTGACATATTCTCTACGTCTGCTGGTTTTTCTATCCTCTTTCTCGCTTTTCTTTCTTACGACGACGCCTGACGAGATTGCTTTGACGCTGCAGCAGCTCCGTGTCCCCTATGAATATACTTTCGCATTTGTATCGGCGATAAGGTTCACACCGGTCATGGCTGAGGAGCTGCAGGTTGTTTTGGACGCTCAGAGAGCGAGAGGACTCGAAGTCGATAAGGGCCCGTTCACCAAACGTTTACGCAACCTGATACCTGTGCTTGTCCCCCTGCTTGTAAACGTGATACGGCGTTCATACGAGCTGGCCGAGGCCATGGAGGTAAAATGTTTCGGCGCATCCCGTAAAAGGACAAGCCTAAAGCAGCTAAACATGAGGAGGAAAGACATCTTCTTCCTAGTTGTGGTTCTAATTCTGTTTAGCGTCGGAGTGTCGGTGAAGCTGCTCGGCCTAGAGCCTGTGAAAACCCTGCCCCTGCTCGGACAGTTTTTCCCCGATTAGTCATAGCTTATTAGCTCCTTTTCCTCCAAAAGCTGCTGAAGCTTGTTAACGGCATCATAGACGTCTTTCTCATATTTCGCGCCTGTGCAGACGAGTTTGCCGCTTGCGAACATCAGTATGACTACTTTGGGGCTGTTCATCCTGTAAATAAGTCCTGGAAACTGCTCGGGCTCGTACATGACGTTCTCGAGGGTCGTGGCAGCTTTCTCGAGGTCTATGCGGCCGTGAAGGTCTATGGAGGCGACGATGTTCTGAATCTCAATCTGCGGCTCCTCACGTATCACAAACCCCTCCTTCTTCAACGCCTTCACAACAGTTCTAACAGCGCGTATCGACTCCTCCTCACTTTTCGCACCCGTGCACACCATCTTACCGCTGCTGAAAATAAGCGTCGCCGTCTTGGGCTTCGCGAGTCTGAAAACAAGTCCAGGGAACTGGGCGGGTTTATACTCCACATCTGGAAAAGTTCTCTGTATCTGGGCGAGGTCGAGCTTCTGGAAAAGCGTTACGCTTGACACGACGTTCTGTATTTCTACCTTCGGCGGTGGGCCTTTTGGCACGGCCTCATGGGGTTTAAATACTTTATAAGGATTTAAATAGGCTGACCGACTGCGCGGTTAATGCTTGGTGATGGACCGGGTTTTTGCCAAGTTTTTGGGAGAGATGTTTGACGAGGCTTTGTTTGACCTTTGTCATGTTCAGTTTTTGGCCGAGGATTTTCTCCATGGATGTCATGGTCTCGCTGTCCATTCCGCAGGGCCTTATGCCCATGAATTTTGAGAGGTCTGTGTTGACGTTTAGGGCGATGCCGTGGTATGTTACCCACTGTTTAACAGCAAGCCCGATTGACGCAATTTTTCTTCCCTTGACCCATACACCTGGATAACCTTCAACCCGTTCGGCCTCAATGGAAAAATCATGCAGAACCTTGATCACCACCTCTTCGAGTAGATGAACAAAGCCTGCCACAGTCACCGCGAGCCTGTTAAGGTCTATGATAGGGTAAGCCACGAGCTGGCCGGGTCCGTGATATGTTGCGTCTCCACCCCTTTCCACACGGTAAACCGGAACAGACCTGTCAAGAATATTCTCTTCTCTGCCTTTTCGCCCTAAAGTATACACATGCGGATGTTCAACGAGAATAACGATGTCGCCCACTTCTTGATTAATCCTTTTCTCAACAAGCTTCAACATTTTTGCGTGGCATTCCATGTAATCTAGGAGGCCGAAGTCGAGAAAGACAATTTCATCGCGTGACATAGTGTATTGACCTCTTGTGAGCAAGATGCATAACTTCTCCGACAGCTTCGGAATATGTTGGATGAATATGTATTATTTCAGAGGCTTCTTCCACTGTTGCGCCGAGCTTGATGAGGGTTGTCAAGATGGAGATGGTCTCGGTGGCGTGCGGGCCCACGACTGTTGCTCCAAGGACCTTGTCTGTTTTTTTGTCGAATATCAATTTCACGAACCCATCCTCATTCTCCGCAACTGCCCTGCCTAGAGCCGCGTAGGGAAACCTTGCCTCAGCAGAGTCATATCCTTTTTCGCGAGCAGTTTCGGCAGATAGCCCGACAGCCGCAACCTCTGGAGTGGTGAACACCCCGAAGGGGACCAGCCCGTCATAGACTCTCGTTTTTCCGGCGATGTTTTCCGCGGCGACCGTTGCCTGACTATATGCCTTGTGTGCGAGGAAAGGTGGTCCAGTGACATCCCCAACAGCATAAACTCCGTTGAGGGATGTTCTCATGCCGCTGTCCACCAAAACATATCCCTTCTCGCTGAGTTTCACACCGAGGTCCGCCAGCTTCCTAACCCACTCACTAGGCCTCTTACCCACGACAACTAAGACAACGTCGAAAACATCCTTCGCATCGTTTGACAGAACAGCCTCGACGCCGCCGTCGACGTAGCGGGTTTCTTCAACGGTTGTCTTAAGGTAGACTTTTACACCGATTTTCTCCATTCCTCTTTTGAGAAGTCGAGCCGCGTCGGGGTCTATGCCGGGAAGAAGCTGGTCCATCAACTCCACAACGGTGACATCGGAGCCGAGGTGCCTATAAGCCGTCCCAAGCTCAACACCTATTGCTCCACCGCCCACCACCAGCATCTTCTTCGGAACCTCACTGAGGTAGAGAGCCTCCCTAAACCCGATTATCCTCTTCCCGTCATATGGAGCCGCAGGCAGGCTTGACTGCACAGTGCCGGTCGCAACAACTGTGTACCTGGCCTCAAGAGACTCAGTGTCGCCGTCTCTAATGACTTTGACCTCTCCCTGGCCCGTTAGCTCCGCCTCACCCATGTAGACAGTCACTCCAAATGTTTTGAGAAGATATGAGATACCTTGTCTAAGCCTCTGGACAACCTGCTGGGTCGAGGCGGTAATTTTTGACATGTTTACCTTCATCTGAGCCGTGGCGAGGCCTGTGTCCGACAGCTCCATAAGCGAATGTATTTTTTTCGCATGTGTGATGAGGTGTTTGCTTGGTATGCATCCCCAGTTGGTGCATTCTCCGCCGAGGTGCTCCCTCTCAACTAGAGCGGTTTTTACACCGAGCTGGCTCAGCTGTATCGCTGTGGCGTATCCTCCCGGACCACCTCCAACTACCACTGCATCAAAGTTCATGCATCAAACCTCTTTAGAAGCTAGCGGCTTTGCGTATGGCGTTCAGTATCCTCGACTCGTTGGGCATGTAGTGATGTTCGTGGACAAACGGGAATGGGGTGTCATAGCCTGTCACCCTTAGAACAGGGGCCTCGAGGTCAAATAGAAGCCTCTCCGCTATGAAGGCGGCAAGCTCCGCCCCGAAGCCACACATCTTCGGCGCCTCATGCACAATCACGGGCCTACCTGTCTTCTTAACTGTCCTCTCCACAGCATCCTTGTCAAAGGGCAGAAGTGTCCGAAGGTCAACCACCTCACAGCTAATACCCTCGACCTCAGCCTTCTCAGCGGCTCTTAAACAGTCATGAACAGTTGCGGCGTAGGTAATAAGCGAAACATCGGAACCTTCTCGCGCAACCCTCGCAACACCGAGAGGCACTGTGTAATCACCCTCGGGCACCTCCTCCCTAAACGTCCTGTAGATACGCTTAGGCTCAAAAAACAGCACAGGGTCGTCATCTCTAATCGACGAGATTAGCAGACCTTTCGCGTCGCTGGGGGTCGATGGAGTAACAACCTTAAGCCCCGGAGTGTGTATGAAATATGCTTCTGGGCTCTGGCTGTGAAACATCCCGCCTTTCACGCCGCCGCCGACCGGGGCCCTAATCGTCAAAGGAACAGAGAATTGTCCACCTGTTCTGTACCTGATTTTTGCAACGTTAGAAACTATCTGGTCAAATCCGCCGAAGATAAAGTCGGCGAACTGTATCTCGGCAACGGGCCTTAAACCGTTCATTGCCATGCCAGCGGCCACGCCGATGATTCCAGCCTCGGATAGAGGGGTGTCAATCACTCTCTCAGGCCCAAACAACTCATACAACCCCTCTGTGATTAGAAAAACTCCACCTCGACGACCTACGTCCTCACCGAGCACAACAACCCTTTCGTCGCGGCTCATCTCCTCACGCAGGGCCAGATTCAGGGCCTGCGCCATATTCAACTGAGGCAATTCATTCACCTCCCCATCATGGACATCAGATAAAACTCGCCAGCGCGGTAGCTGCTTCTCACCAGCGGCCCACATGCCGCATACTTGAACCCCATAGCCAGGCACTCACGCTCATACATCTTGAAAACATCGGGGTGAACATATTCTTTAACCGGTAAATGATTCAGCGTCGGACGAAGATATTGGCCAATCGTCACAAAATCTACATCAACCTCACGTAAGTCACGTAACGCTTCAACCACCTCTTCAAAGCTTTCGCCAAGCCCAACCATTATGGACGATTTTGTATAGGTAGTGGGGCTTATCTGCTTAACCAGCTGAAGAACCCTCAAGGATTTTTCATAGGATGCACGTGGGTCACGTACAAGCGGTGTCAAGCGTTTCACAGTCTCTATGTTGTGAGCCACGACATCGGGCTTCGCGTCTACAACTTTTTTCAGAGCCTCGGGGTCGGCGTTGAAATCGGGAATCAGAACCTCCACCAAGACCTCAGGCTTAGTCTGCTTGATTTTTCGGATGGTTTCGGCGTATACACCTGCGCCACCGTCTTCGAGGTCGTCGCGGCAAACAGATGTTAGAACAATATACTTCAGCCCCATCTCGATGACAGCTCTTGCCACGTTCTCAGGCTCCATAGCATCCAGAAAACCACTCGGTTTACCGGTTTTCACCGCGCAAAACCTACAACCCCTCGTACATATGTCGCCTAGAATCATGATAGTGGCGGTTCCTCCTCCCCAGCACTCTCCTAGGTTCGGGCACAACGCCTCCTCACAGACTGTATGAAGCCCGTATTTTCTCAAAATTCCCCTAACCTTCGGATACGCTCCGGGCCCTGGTAGAGTCACTCTGATCCACTCGGGTTTGTGAAGGGTCTGCATTCAGTTGAGAAAAATTATCCGACCGAATTTAAGCATATATCGACCTAAACAGAGAAATAGTTTGGGTTGAAGCGTCGGGTAGACGAGAGAAGCGCGGGTGCTGTGCTATACATTAGAGAGGGTAATGGTGTGGAGTATCTTTTACTCAAGTATGGAGCAGGTCACTGGGATTTTCCAAAGGGCCACATAGAGAAGAATGAGTCGGAGCTGCAGGCTGTTGTCCGCGAAGTGTGGGAAGAGACCGGTATACAGAGGATAGAGTTGGTTGAGGGTTTCCGCAAAGTCATCAACTACATGTTCATGAAAAACGGGCGGCTTGTGAGGAAAGAGGTCGTCTTCTACCTCGGAGAGGTCTTCGACAGAGCGGTAACTCTTTCACAGGAGCATCTCGACTTTGTCTGGCTCCCCTTGGAAAAAGCCGTTGAGAGGCTGACCTTCAAAACAGCCAGAGAAACACTTCTCGAAGCAGACAGCTACCTCAGAAAACGCCTAAACAACATTCAAATTTAAAAACAAGACCAAGCAGAGGAAACCCAATGAAGACAGCAACATTAACCCTGTTGATAATTCTCTTTATGCTACCCCACGTAACGTTTTCGCAGACCCAACAACAGGTTCTAACAGTTCTTGTGACAACTGGAGACGGAGCTCCTCGGCCTGGGCTGACGGTCACCGTTCAGGCCGAGAACTTCAGAGAGACAGCTGTCACAAACGCGACAGGATACGCCGTTCTGAGACAGCTGGCACCCGGAACATATCAAGTGATTGTATCGCTTCAGAACATCGAGCTAATCAGGAGGACCATCTCTTTTCCCGAAACAAGTTTCCTTAAAGAGGTAGCACCTCTCGCCACTGTTTATGCAAAGGTGGTTGACACCGCCGGTAAACCTGTCCCCAACTTTTTTGTAAACCTCCTCTCTCCCACGGGATTGGTTTCGGTGTCGCAGAGAACAAACAGCACAGGGGTCGCAGTATTCAGAGACATCCCCTTCTCCAACATTTCATCCATTGGCGGAGTCTACAGGTTGTCGACTGTTAAGCAGGGCATAATCATCGGTAGCGTGGAAAAATCGGTTGAAAAATATGTTGAGGAGGTGACCATTTCCGCTGGGCTTGTTAACGCGAACTTCTCATTGGTGGATTCCCAAGGTGTGCGCATGAAGCTCTCTGCATCATTGTCCCTTAGAGCGGGCAACGTTACTGAAAGAGTTGACGTGGTAGACGGATTCGCATCCGTAACCCAGCTGATAAGCTCGGCGATAGTCGGCAGCTACAACACGTCTCTGTCAGTCAAACTCTCCAACAAAGACGTGGTCGTCTACAACTCCTTGCTCAACATAGACGCGTATGGGTCCTTTACGCTTTCACCGGACGTAGGTGAGCTTGTCATCAAAGTGCTTGACCCAGACGGCAACCCCGTCAAGGGTGTAGGCATACTCGTGGGGGCCAGTGGTTACGGAAACTTCACAAGCGGGGTCACAGACCAGCAGGGCCAGTTTTCTGTAGGAATTGTTCCACTTTCAAAGGTGGTTGGTGACTACCAGCTTTCAGTATTCCGCGGGAGGTCACGTATACAGGTAGAGCAGCTGTCTCTGAGCGAGTCCAAAGTCATCAAGGAGGTGAAGCTCACTCTGACAAAAACATCTTTCAGAATAGTTGATTACACAGGTTCGCCCCTCTCGTCGGCCATGTTGTCGATAAAGGACACAGTCACAGGAAGAACAGTGAACACCACTATCGCGGCTGGCGAGGCCTCGGCTGATTTCTTCCCAGGACCCAACGAGGTATCGGTGACCTACAGGGATAGAGTTGTTTTTCAAAAAGTTTTAGAGCTATCTAGCGAGCCCCAGGAGATACGTGTGACCTCCGTCAACTTCCTTGTAAGCATATCCGTTCTAGATTCTTTGGGACAGTTTGTTGAGGGGTTGAGGGTAAAAGTTTATGGCGACGGGAGAGAGTTGCTCAACACTGTTTCAGGTTCAAGCCCGTTGAAAATCACTTTGGAGCTTCCCGCGGACGTTGTGGTCGATGTTTTCAGCGGAGAAAATCTGTTGGCGAGGGAGAGAAGATACGCCGCTGGGCCCGAGGATGTTCAGATTAGGTTCGTCGACACGGTTGCGCTGGGCAATGTTCTCCTTCCAATTCAGCTGCTTGCCTCGGTGTTTCTGGCAGCCATTCTCGCATGCTTGCTTGCCGCGGCATTCATTATTACCCGTTCAGGAAAACAACGTTAAAATTCCACCCTCCAGCCTTGATTGCGTAGAGTGAGGTTCGGGTTTGCCGAACTGGACGTTGAGTAAAGAGCCAACCCCGATTTGTAACCCTCTCTGCCGATTCTTCAGATGCGGCAAGAAAGTGCTGGACTTTAGGAGAAATCCGCCATGGTGTAACTGGGTTGACGCCCCATGTATAGGCTATCAATGTCCATACGCACAGTGCATACAGGTCAAGCTTCTACCGGATGGTAGATGCGGCCTTTTTGTTAAGAGGAAAACTGTTGAGCAGGAGAACGTTCTCGACTTGTCATCTGTCTCCGCGGCTAAGGCAAAAAAGAAACTGGATAGGCTTGGTCTCTGATGCTTCGGGTTGACAGGATGGAGATAATACCTGTGCTGGGAATAGGTTTAGCGAAGGAAGGAGACGATGTAGCTGAACTGATTATGGATGGGGTGAAGAAATCCGGCATAAATTTAGAGGACGGTGACGTGGTTGTTGTGGCTCATTCCCTAGTATCCAAAGCCGAGGGAAAAATCGTGAAGCTCGACGAAGTTACACCATCCCATCACGCCATTCATTTAGCGAAGGCTACGGGAAAAGACCCACGCCATGTGGAAACTGTTCTCCGCAACGCTGCAAAAATACTACGAATTGGCCACGGAGTAATCATCTGCGAGACTCATCACGGTTTTGTGTGCGCCAACGCAGGTGTCGACGCTTCAAACTCAGGAGGAGAGGCTTTTCTGATAACCTTACCTGACGACCCAGATGAATCGGCCCACCGCATCCGTAGTGGTTTGCGGAGACTCGCCGGCGTGGATGTGGCCGTGGTGATAACTGACAGCTGGGGTAGACCTTTTAGAAAAGGAGCTGTAAACGTGGCGATAGGATGCAGTGGTATAAACCCGCTACTCGACCTAAGGGGTCGAAAAGACCTTTACGGCAGAGTTCTCCGCTCAAAAATAATCTGTGTGGTAGACCAGATTGCGGCGGCTGCTGGCTTGGTGATGGGAGAAGCAGACGAGGGAACACCAGCAGCGGTTGTAAAAGGACTCCAATACGATAAAACAAACATACCGGCGAGAACAATCATCAGAGAAGAAGATGAAGACCTCTTCAGATAGGTCGAAATATTACGAGGCAGTGCTTGCATACATCAGCCAGCGTGGAGAATTGAATATCCAGGAACTGGCTAATACGGCTCCAGCTCCTCTCGAGGAGTTGCAGGCGATTGTTTCCAGCTTATCATCCGAGACAAACATCTCAGCTGCAAAGGTTTCTCTAGCCATCGACGCGGTAGCTAACGGCTCTGACCCGCAGACTGTTGCACGTTTTCTAAGTTGGAGAGAGATGGAGGACTTCATAGCGGAGGCCTGTAGAAGAGCTGGGTTTCTCAGCCGAACAAGCTTTAGGCTCACAGTGGATGGGAAAAGGGCGGAGGTGGATGTTTTGGCGGCGGGCTCCAGTCTCTGCCTCGCCGTGGACTGTAAGAGATGGAGCAAAAGTCTTTCTGGACAAACCCTGCGCAAAATCGTGGAAAAATCCCTCCACAGAACCATGCTTCTAAAAAATTATCTTGAGAAACGGTTTGGAGGAGACCATCTTGTCTTTCTCGCACCGGTCGTTATCTCCCTCTATGAGCCTTCGGAGAGAGTTGTGTCCGGTGTCTTCGTTGTGCCTATCCACAGCATTCGAGGCTTTCTGACCTCTGTCGAAAACGTTTTGGCGGGCGCCGTTTACTCAGCGTATCTCAAACCGGATTGGACAAGATGGCTGGAAGGGGATAACTTAAATCAGAGTCTGGAGAAGTGGCGTTGAGTTGGACAGGCTCTACGCCCCCTGGAGAATGGCATACATCAAGGAGGGGAAAAACGATTCTGGATGCGTCTTTTGTCTCGCGGCTGAAGAAAAAGATGACAGAAAACGCTACGTAGTCCACCGCGGAAAGAAATCATTCGTCATCATGAACATTTACCCATACAACAATGGACACGTCATGATTACGCCTTTTAGACATGTTGGTTCTCTTGAGGAGCTTGACGACGAAGAGATGCTGGAGATGATGCAGCTGATAAAGTGGGTGGTGAAGGTAATCAACAACATTATGCGGCCTGAGGGCTTCAACATAGGTGCGAACATAGGCAAATCAGCTGGAGCAGGCATCGAGGACCACATACATTTTCACGTTGTTCCAAGATGGCGAGGAGACACAAACTTCATGACCGTGGTATCAAATACCCGGGTTCTACCCGAGACAGTTGACCAGACTTATGAAAGACTACTCAACGCTAAGCGGAGCTTTCCTGTTTAGCTGCCTCTAGATAGTATGGCGAGCTGGGGTTTGCCAGTAGCACAACCCTGCTCACCTCATCCTCGGCAACCTTGATGAGACCGATGCTGGCCGCGAGCTCTGCGGCAAACTTGTTAATCTCTTCCAGAGAGGGCATGTTCTCCCTCTTCAGCCTCAGCTGCGACTCACCAACATGCGTATAACCCTTGCACTCCACAAAGTCCGGTGAAGCAACCCGAATCAACGCACCATATTTCTCCGGGCTATGCATGTTGACATCCTTGACAAGAGTCAGTCTTATGATTTTTCTGCAGCTAAACCGCCCCATTATCTCAAGAGATTTGAGCAGCTTCTCCCAGCTATCTTTGATCAAGGGTTTACATGTTTTGACATGTGTCTCTTTGTCAGGGCCATAGAGGCTAATGTATAGAGAAGTTGGCTGAGCCTTCTCTAAAAGCTCCTCCAGCCTCTCAGGCATGGTTCCGTTTGTGACGAGGAATGTGGTCATGCCTCTGCTTGATGCGAGTTGGATAAACTCCGCCAGATAGGGGTATAGAGTCGGTTCGCCGTCGAGAGAGATAGCGATATGCTTAGGCTCCATAGCCTCGCTGAACCTCTCCCTGGAAACATTCGGGTTACCGCCAAACCCTGAGAGCAGCTGCCTCTGCTCCGCAATCATCCTCACCAAAATCTCCTCAGGCCTATCCCATTCACCATCATACGGCTGCACCCTGTTCAAGGTGTGAAACCTCCAGCAAAAGACGCACATCATGTTGCAGTATTGGACCGAGGGCGTCATCTGGATGCAGCGGTGGCTCGCTATGCCGTACCAGCTCTTGTAACACATCTTACCGCCCTTCAGCGCCGACTTGGTCCAGTGACATACCTTAACAGCCGAGTGGCGACCCACAATCCGGTATCCAGCGTTGCTAAACTTCTCCACACCCTTCACTCCACTACGTCTCGGCTTCTCAACCTCGCTGAGAGGAACCACCTGCGTCAATCCAACCAACGAGCATACGGCAATGATTTAATCTTTCCCCTATCAAAAAAGCCGCGGGATGCTCGCCGTGGTAGGAGCCTTAACCATAGACATCATAAACGGGAGAAAATTTATCGGGGGCCCTCCATGGTACGCGGGCACCGCAGCCGCGTCACTATCCAATGACGTGTCTGTTTACTCAGCCGTTGGCGACGATTTTCCAGAAAACTTCACCACATTGATGCAACAGCGCAGACTCAACATCTCCAGAGTGAAAAAAGTGAGTGGCGCGAAGACATACACCTTTGAACACAAATACACCAAAAGGGGAAGAGTTTCGAGAATAACTGCTGAAGGCCCCCGCATTCCCGTGGATGCATTGCTCGACATTGATGCTGACACAGCTTTACTCTCACCTGTCCACAGGGAGGCGGATGAAGAGCATCTACGGTTGCTGAGAAAAAATGTGTCGATGTTGGCGGCTGATTTGCAAGGCTTCATTAGAAAAATCGACCACCAAGGAATGGTAAAATTACAGAGCCGCGATGTCTCAGAAATATTGAAAACCGTCGACGTCCTGCACTGTAGCGAGGAGGAAGCAATAGCCGTTACAGGAAAAGTTGATGTAGTATCAGCTGCACGGGTCCTTGGTCTCGGCACCGACGCTGTTGTCTTGGTCGGCTCGGCCGATGGACTCTACATAGCTCATTGCAGCTCCTTATCTCTGCTTCGTCTAACAGCTTCTGGACATGATTTGACAGGCGCCGGAGACATGCTCACAGGATTCTTCCTCACCTTCTACGCTGAAACAGCAAACTCTCTCGAAGCCGCTGCCCATGCCCTACAACATCTTTCAACCGCATTACTCAACCCGCCGCCCGACAGAGTCAAGCCTACCCCTCGCCAGCCTCCTGTGAAAGTCGAGCACGCGTGGACACGGAGGATTTAGAACCCTTTTTTCCAGATTTCAACATCTTCGTGACCCGCCGAGTCAGCTCCGGATACTTTTTCGCAAGAGCTGCCTCAACAATCTTCGCCAGTTCGTCGCTGATGCTATAGCGGGGAACAGCGTTCTTCCAGTAATTCATAACAGCTGCTGAGAGGGGGGAGTAAAACGCCAGCCTCGGCTGATGAATAGCCTGTTCGACCGACTTCCTTAGTTGGTTGTTGTCTATTTGTGCCTTCTTCTTTTTCATGTGTATGAGGTAAACCTTTTAAGTTTTAAGTTTTACTTTTTTGCGATTATGTTCTGAATTGTTTCAGGTGTTCGATTTTTTGAACAATGTCTGAAAACCCTCTTTCTTAGACCTAACACAGTATTCTTTGATTAGAAACCACTATTGAGTTAGCGTGAGTCCAGTAACTCAACCCTTGATGTTTTAAGGGGGTTTCTGGGCGGGTCTAAGCCTATTTCTGGGAACTTGAATGGGTTAATTGGGGTGTAAGTTTGCGAATCGGTTGGGGTATCGGACAGATGTTTCACTAATTCAACGGCTGTTGCAAGGGGGTGGTGTGGTGTTTCATGTGGTTCTGGTGGCTGTTCGATAAATCGAACT
>CALHAG010000019.1 GCA_937934305.1 Candidatus Caldarchaeum subterraneum | reverse complement strand
TACATAACTACCACTTTCAATTCCCTCTCGCGGGATCACATATCTTTGTGCGTACCTGGTTTGGGGCGTTATTGCTGCGCTTTCAATTCCCTCTCGCGGGATCACTTCTCATTTATGTCCTGCAGCTTTTTCTCTAAGTCTGCATCAACTTTCAATTCCCTCTCGCGGGATCACTGTGCGTTTTTCCTCTGTTTTTCTTATCCTCGCGGCATTTTGTCGCCGCGTTTCTTCAGGCAATAATTGTTTAGGGGTTGTATTTAGGTTTATACCCCCTCGTACCCGCTAAAAGCTTATAAGTAATGCATGAAACTCGTTGCAACAACCCCGGCATATATGTTTTTACGGGTGAACCCTGGAGACTCCATGGTCTAAGGCTGTCTGTTGACTGGCCCGCCCCAGCAAATCCGGCTATACCAGCATCCAGCGCATTTGTCCAAGCTTCTGGCCGTCGGCGGCTTCTCCGTCTCAACCATCTTCCTCATCGCTTCGACAGCCTTGCGCACAAGCCCCCTCAACGAATCCCGAAAATAGACAACATGCTTACCACCGTCCTCAGAGTAGTAAAGCACACCTCTCTTCACAGTCCTCCCGTAAACCTCCTCCACAAGCATCGCGTAAGCCGTCAACTGAACCAAATCCTTCAACGGCGCACCGCCTCTACCGAGGCCCGAAACCTTCAGCTCACATGGAACAAGCTCCCCGAAAACAGCGTGAACCAAAGCATCCAACACACCCGACAACCCAAGCCTCGGACCAGCCAGCCAAACATCAGTCTCAACCCTCACAGCCCTAATCCCACGCGGAAGATACTGCGCATGAAAACGCAGATGCCTCTCCCTACCATAAACCATACTCTCCGTCTCAGGCTCAAAAACATGCATCACAAGATTGATGTAGGGAATCTGCTGACAAAAATAGAAATTCTTCACAAACCCTACAGGGAGAAGACCCTGCTCCTCACTCAAACCACATACCCACCAGCCACATCACCCTCATCACGAAACTCCCGCCCAACCACAATCCTCAAACGATAAGACGCCGGAGTCAAAGGATAAATCTGCACATTATCCGTCGAAAAATCAATAATCCGACGGGAAACATTCTTCACATCACTTATCAAAGCAACCGTGCAAGGCCCCACAAAAGCGCTACGCTGAACACGGGTCAAACCAAGCCTCTTCAAAGCAGCCGCAAGCTCAAACCGCCGCGAATCATCCGACACATCATAAATCACCAAAATATGCGTAGGCCTCGTCGACAACCCTTTCACCACCTCATCCTAAACCCCACATACCTATCCACATCACCCCGGAGAAAAGAAGCCAAACGCCTCGCCTGCTCCACAACAGCCCTTTCAAACAACCTATCACCCCGCGTAAGAGCCTGTGTAACCACGGTAACCACACTCTTCTCAAGCAACCTCTCATCCAGCAGCGCATCAGGCTTCTCAACAGCCAACCCAATCAAAGGACGGTCCACAACACCAGGCCGAAACTCCTCCATCAAATCACTCACCAAACACATATGCCTACCACGCGGCTGATGAAGAAACCCGATAAACGGGTCAAGGTTAGCCCCCATCACCGCGGACCAGACACGAGAACGCAAAACACCATAGCCAATGTTCAGAGCCTTGTTGAAAGGGTCCCGCGGAGACCATGTAACACGCCCCGTGAACCCCAGCTCGCCTGGAAGCAGCAGAGAAACCGCTTTCCAGTAACTCGCAGCACCACGGGCCTCATAAGCCCTCACAGAATCAACATCCCCAGCGCTAGCCAAATTATTCATACAATCCCCAATCTCCTGCTCCAGCTTCATCAACATCTGGCCAACAGCAAGACCCTTGGCCAAAAACTCTTTAGCCCTCTGCCTCACCACAAGCCTCTGATTATACAGCTTAGCACTCACAATCTCCCTGGCAACAGCCAACCCTTTCTCAGTCCCCCAAGCCTCCAGCTGAGCACGCCTCGTCACAGCACCACCTCCCAGAAACGCGCCAACAACCTTCCCAACAGGCCTCCCACGCGAATACACGGAAACCTCTATACCGAACCTGCAAGCAAGCCTCAAAGCATCAACCGAGACGCCCACACCCCTACACCTAATAGAAATATGCGAAAGCTCCACAGGCGAAAACTCTGAGCACCCACCACCCTTGGTGCGGACAACAAACAACCCCTTCCTAACACCCAAGTATGTCCCAGGCTTATCGATAACCAGCTCGCTCACTCCTCACCACCCTCCCTAGGCGGATAAACACGGTAATCAACAACACCGAATCCAGCGGTCCTATTCCCGCCAACGTTGCTGAACTTCGCAAACTCCAGCAGATTAACCGTGATACTCGCCATTCTCCTGTCAAAAAGGTCGCGAGGAATAGTAAACACGACGTGGCCCATAAAGCCGCGGGACCACCTGCCACGGTCATCATAGACCTTCGAGACCCTAAGCCTACCGTAGGTCTCCAAGGCCACGCCACCCTCCAAAAGCCACTCACTATACGACTTGTAGGGAAAACTCGGCTCCCCAAACTGTCTATACAGCCGTGCAAGCGTACGGAAAAACAAGTAAGGGTCCGGCAAAATCATGTATCTGTAAACAGGTCTGACAGGTTTACGAAGCCTTCTCGGCAAAAGCTTCATCAAAAAAGTGGGGCCCTTCTGCGTGCTGCGGAAAAAAGTCGGAGACCTGAACCGTACAGAAAACCTCACCCCCTCATAGACATCGACCTTCTCCAAAGGCGCCCAATTCTTCACAGCAACCTCCCTCATCCAAACCTCCACACCATTCAGCTCCAGACGCGACGCATCAACAGAGAGCAAGCTCTTCATCAAAGCATCGCCCACCACACCGTTCAACGCATTCATCCTCATCTGAAACACGAACCCTGGCTGGATAACGCCGTAGAAAATCCCCCGACCAGCCAAAGTCTCAACAGGAGAGACGCTATAGGGGCTGAGCGTCCTGGCGTCATGAACCTCATCAGCTAACATACTGTCGAAACTCTTCAGAAACCTGAAGAACAAACCCCTGACAGCAAAGCCTGAGAAAAAGTCCAAGGGAACAGGCTGTGCAGACACAAGCCTCAGAACATAAGCCGTCACCAACCCCCTTCACCACCTCATTTCTCTGGAAAAACCTCGAGAACAACCCGCCCCAACGCAGTCAACGAAACTGTTCTTACCCTATCGCGCTTAACAGTTGCGAGAAGACCCATCTTCTCCAGCGCAACGACACGTCTGTAGGCTGTGGCCAGAGGAAGGCGAGCCGTTTTCGCGAGAGCCACAACACTTTCAGAATTCTTCGCCGCTTCCAAAACTCTGAGATCCGACTCCTTCAATAAACTGAGGACGCTTACCGTGGAGAGGCTGGGCAGCGCTAGCTCCTGCTTATCCTCCGTCACTATCTCGGAGACAGCAGCCGACCCCGACAACAAAAGGGCTGTGTAGGTTTCGAGAATCAATATCCTCATGCCTCCACTCAGGTTGACAATAACGTTGCGGCCCTCTTTCTTCTCCTTGAACAAGCGTTTCAGAACCGTGGCTACTGCCTGTTCAAACTTTGTCACATCCACGGTCAAGACCTCCAGCGAGACCCCCGGCGAAAACTTGGACAAAAAATTCCGAATCTCCTGAATAGCGGCAGCCGACCACGCATCACTCTTTGATGGAATAATCGTGACAATCCTGTCTCCCGACTCGAGTCCATGTTTAACCAGCGACGATACAACAGGCCACTCCGTGTAGCCGAGGGTAACCATAATCGTTTTTCTCATATGTAGAAAGCTTTTCAGGTTGCATTAAACTTTTTCACTTAAGTGGAAATTTCTCAAAAGATAGAAAAGCTTATTTTCCTCCCATAACACATCTATCCATGCAAACAGAGGTTTTAGCGCAAGAGTCCCGTTTCAAGGAAGAGGAGTGGAGTTCGCTGCTGGATGTGGCCCGGACCTTCCGATACTTCGTCTTCGAAAGCAAGTATGGATACGTGGATAGGCTGGCTAACGCCTTCAACCACAGAATCGCTGAAGTGGCTGTCATGGAGGCTTTGAGAGAGGCTAGAAGCGCCGCAGACGCCGGTGAAAAAGTCCACATACCCTCAGAAACACATGTAAGAAAAGTTGTGGAACTAATGAAGAAAGACCTCAGCGCAGCCAAAGTTCTAGCAGCGCTAGCTCTGGCATTTCCCGAAAAGAGAGGTGAGGAATGAGATGTTTCTCTCGATGGGTGTACGGTTTTTGTGCAACGTCGAAGCACTCAACATGGTTGAAAGCATCGGCAACCTATCCAAGCACAGAAAAGCACCCATAGTTGTCCCAATGGCAGATGGGTTCAGGCTACTGTACGTGCCTGCAATAAGCGGCGAAAGCCTCGGCCACGCCTACCAGCAAGCAATAGTAGAAGAAGCCATAAACCTCTACGGCGAAAAAGCACCTCTCGACGAGTGGTCTAAGAGAGGTGAGTTCATAAAATTCGGCGACCTCAAACACATGCCCGAGGAATTATCCTCAATCATGAAAACCAAGAGCGGCAAGAAAGAGGAGGAGACTGTTGAACAGAAGCACCTTGTTGAAAAGACAGCTCTCAAGCTGAGCATCGTAGCCGACATAGGAGGGTTCCTAATAGCTGAAGGAGTGCCTGTTAAACGGACTTCATGTTTCCAGATCGGATATGCTGTGCCTGTGTTTGATGCTCTCGAGTCGACAGCCATGGAAAGCCAGTTCCACGTCAGGTATGTTGCGAGCGAGACGATGAAGCAGGAGGAGTCGCAGGAGGGCGTTGAAGAGAAGAACCAAGCGAAAACGGGTAAGGAGCGACAGGGACAGGCCATCTACTATGTCGAGCTCGCCTCCGCCGTCTATGGCTTCACCTTCAACATCAACCTCGACTTGATTGGGCGGACAAGCATGGTCAAAGTTGAGGATGCTGTTAACGACCGCTTGGACAGGGTGAAGATTGCTCTTTTGGCGGCTGCGAGGCTCTTCACAGGCCACAGCTTCGGGGCCAAGCGAAGCCGTTTCCTCCCGGTAGAGGATGTGCTGAGCCTCGGGGCGGTAGTCTCCCGTCAGCGGCCCTTCGTCATCAGCCCGCCGCAGTTCTCCGACTTTGTCGAGAACACCGTAAAAAGAGCGGAATCCATGAAGGAGATGTTGAGGAGGTTCGGCAAAACAGAGGAGATGAAAATCTTTGCCTACAGCAAGGAGAAACAGCTCCCCGACGGTGTTGTGAAAGCCGACTCGGTTGAGCAATTGTTCACCCTCGTTCTCGATGAAATCCTCACGAGTAGAACATGAAATATCTCAAAGTCGAAGCAACGCCACACTGGGGACTCTATATCAACTACCACGCCTTCACCAAAAGCCGCCCCGCCCTCAAAACAATACCCCCAACAACCCTCATCGGCGCACTAGCACAGCCAATCGCACTAAAAAATAACTGGGCTGAAAACAGTGAATCAAACAGCTCAGCCGAAAAAATCAGGCCACTTTTCAAAGGAATCTATCTATCTCAAAATCTTCCATTAATCGAATACAACGACTTGAGCAAAATTTTTTCATACGACGTTGACGAAAAGCAGATAAGGACTGATGCAGCAGCCGTGAGCAAAATTTACCGCGGAAAGGGCTCAGCTGACGACCGTGTAAAAATTGTTTACTTGTTTGAGGAGCAGGAGGCTCGAAAGTTATTTGGTGTAGGCTGGGAAGAGATGTTGCTCGAGGCAGCGTGGTCAATTACGAGGCTCGGTGCGAGGGAAAGCATAGTCTCCGTGGACAAGGTGACGTTAGGTGATGTTGATTTGCTAAATCAAAAGACTGCACAAACAGTTTACTACTTCCCCTATTATATGCAGTCATCGGTGCAAGGAAGCTATTTGGTCGCGAACGTGGTCGACTGGAGAAAAACATCCATCGGCGAATACCTCGGCAAGCCCACGGTGAACCTAATCATCCCCTACGATGACGAGAGAAAGAGAGTTTCGCCGCTACGTGTCAACCTCATGGATGAAATAGTTTACAGGGTCGGCGACGAGGAGCTTATACCATGGTGAACATCAACATCAAGCTCCTTCCATACGGCACATTGGCCCGTGAACTGGTATTGTCGGCGCTTTCCCCACTGGCTTTCACAGCCTCCCTAGGAGGAACAACACTCCATATTTACGAGGACGAGGCGGTGGTCTGTGGACCCATAGACACGCTTGCACAAGTCTTCCAGAATGCACAACAGTTGCTACTGAATAAGAATAAGTTACCCGCAATAAATCCCCACTATAATGACAGACAAGTTATGGCGAAAATAATGAGAAAGCTTAACCTCCAAGTCAACGACACATACAGAGATTATGTTGACGCTCTTTGTTCATGGGCTATCAACGACCTTCAGACAAACCCCGACAAATGGCTTGAAAGCTTGGACAAAATCAACTACTCGACTAAAACCATTACATTAGGTGAGCCCGAGTCGGCTTTCTCCGGTTTTCAGCCTCTCAAGATTGAGAAATACAAATATGGAAAACGGTTTGGTGATTTTCGTGCGCAAATGGATATCAAGATGGATGAGAGATGGGTGGCGCTTGTCCTGGCTGGGTTCGGTGTCTGCTACTCAGGTTTCGCGGACGGAGAGATAATACTTTCAACCATACCCGAGAAAGTTATCATGAAAGCAGCGGTAGATTTTAACTGGCTGAATTATGTGCAGCAGCTTACACAATCCATGGGTAACTTCACAGTTTTCCAAGCATTGATGATGCTGCCCTACACTGTTCGAGCAACCCCTGAACTTCCTCATGCATATTCTCTTCTGCTGGCCCTCGAATTGGCGAGAATAAAGCCTGCACATCTATCAATCAGAGAGGCGCCTCCCTATGTTTTCTACCGCATCATGTATACAGGTCAAAGCTTTTCACTCCTCGAGAGACTATCAATAGACTATTCGTTCTTAGCGCCTTTTGTGGAGAAGCTATCGATTCCCGTGAATGATAATCTCAGAGATTTTCTAAGATGCACTATTATCCAAGCAAGGAGGCAGAACAACTACTGTTCAAACAGGTATGGAGACGCGTCTCTCTGTGACCGTTTGAGTAGAGCATTATACGCAGCAGCGGCAAAAGTGAAGCCCGCCGACGAAACCATATACCTCCTGGCTAGAAGCAGCCCCGAGAACAGCCCCTTCAGGAGAACCGATGTGCTACGTGAGATTTACAATGCCCTGTCCTGAGTCGAAAATTTATAGAGCGCTAGTTGACAGAGGGTTTTACTCCGCGAAAAGGCCTCTGATTGAACATGTGCTGGAGAACTTGGGGCCGGGGGTTAACGTGGTTCAGCTACCCACCGGCTACGGCAAAACAGCTCTCTCCATCACATGCGGGTTAAAATCCATCGTCGAGCCACGAGAATATGTTAGGGCAATTCATGTCCTGCCCCTCCGCAGCATAATCGACGACGCCTACAACTCAACGGTTGAAAATCTTCAGAAAATAGGAATCACAAACCCGACGGAAGCCGTTGCGGAGCAAATGATGGGAGCGCCTGGGTCCCCATTCCTCAACAAAGACATAGTCTTCGTAACCTATGAGACCTTCAGGCTCCACATGATGAAAACCCCGCCACACGAAATCAAAAACATTTTTTGCAACGCCCTGCTAAGCGGTGGCTGGCGGACATACGGCCACTTCGAGATAAGCCGCGGCGCAATCTTCGAAGCCGCAGTGTTTCTTGACGAACCTCAGCTAATGAGTGACGAAAACGACAGCACATTACCGTCTATTCTAAATGCACTGACCTGTCACGGAAGATTCTTGACCCTGATGAGCGCCACCGTGTCAAAAGGTCTCAGAAACCTGGCGAGAGAAACGGCCAAGAAATTCAAGGTGGAATACCGTGAAATGATTTACGGCGAAAATATGTTCGACAAAGACTTTGAAAACACTATGAAAAGCAAAAAAATCGAAACACACCTTGAAGAAGCTTCGCTGGAGGATGTTGTGAGAGATAAGCTACGAGACGCTGTGTGGGACAGGGTCCTCATAATGGCTAACACCGTGGAAAAAGCAAAACACATTTATAGTCTTCTTTCAGACACTAATGCGGCTCTTCTGCACGGCCGTCTCACCAAGAAAGACCGTCTAAATGTTCTGAACAATCTAAAAAAAGGGAAAAAATGGATAGTTGTTTCGACTCAGGTTGTTGAAGCGGGTGTTAACATATCCTCGGAGTGTATGATAACCGAGCTCGCTCCCGCTAGTTCGCTTGTACAGCGTGCGGGAAGGGTGGCGAGATATGACAACGAGCAGGAGGGCATGATCGTGCTTGTAAAAACTGACCCCTCGCCCTACAACGAAAAAACTGTGGCGAAAACCTACGAGGTTTTGAGAAACGCTTTGAATGACGGCGGCGTAAGCTGGCGTGCCCCAACACCGGAAAAAGGCATAGGTTACAGCCAGCTTGTGGACATAGTCCACGGCGACCAACGCTTCATTACTAACCACTATCTGCTGAATCAGGTTATTAACCCGCTGTCAACTTCTCATCAGGCTCTAAGCTTGTTACAAGAGAGTTTAGCCACCGTGTACGTAGCCGATGAGGTGGACAAGGTAAAAGAGGAGGACTCCTTCACCATTGACCTCGAAACGTTAGCCAAGAAATTTCCGAAAACGCCTGCAATCATTCTAAAAGAAGATAGGCCTGCGTTAGAACATGGATTGACAGCTGGAAAAATCAATAGAACAGCATATCCGGCCCTGTTTATGCTCTGTCGCGACGTTATTGGGTTCTTGATGTCTAAGGAGGTGTATAGAAATGCGGCCTATGGCGTCTCGCCATGAAACATTAGAGGAACATCTTATCGCTTGTCTCCAGTTTCTGAAAAGCCACTTTATCGACCTAGGCTACGCCTCCCACGTGGCGTACAGCTTCGGAATTGATGAGAAGGAGGCTGTGAAAGCGTTGAATGCTACGGTGATTTTCCATGACTATGGCAAGGCGGCTAACGAATACCAGAAGAAAGAGTCCAAGAAACTCAGTTTTCCAAAACACGAATACTTCTCAGCCACGGCGGCGCACAAATCTATTAAAGAAACTGTTTGGCGGGACGAATGCTTAATGGCTATTGGATGGCATCACATGGCAATGAAGGGCCCGAGCCTCTTAGACGACTTTACGACATGGAAAAAGTTTGGCGCACCCGAGAAAGCCACGTATCCGGCAGAGTTTGTTGAGACCTTTCGCAAAATTGCAAAGGATAATGAATTGGGGGATATGCTTGTTAATGACCCGCCTCTTGAAATAACCCTGCCCGAAGTCAGAAAGACGCTAGAACACATATCAGCTAGACTCTTGAGCCTCCAGACAGGCCATACATTCTACCGCCGCACACTCAAGCTCTTACGGCCCCTTCTGATTGTGGATAACTTGGCCGCAGCGGAGAAGCGAGATGGAGTTGAGAAAATCTTTGTAAAAGATTTGCCCGACCCGGCGGAAATTCACCAGATAAGGGATGTGTTGCGAGGCCTGTGCTAAACTGTTTCCACAACTTTTCCCTCATGTAGTCTTATGATGTGGTTGACGTGTTCTTCGAGGCCGCCGACGTGCCTTATTCGAATATTTGGCTGAATTTTTGGCGAGGTCGAGGGCTATGTATTCGATGATGCCTGACCTTCTTACTTCATAAGACTACACGAAAATCGAACACATTCCAGTTCCCTCCATCATCCTGCCGTGCAGAGTCCCGTCAATCAAAACACATTCCACGTCGTCAAACTTCTCGAGGGCATGTAAAGCGGCACGCTGTTCAAGCCACTCCATCTTCCTGTTAACAAACCTGTTAATGTCCCTGATGCTTGACGCGGATGTAAAAGCATCAACCTCCAGCTCCCGTACCCTTTGTTTACCGTATACACCGACGGCTCTAACCACATACAACACGCCGCCAACCACGTAAAGACGCAGAGCCCTGCTACCATCGACGCCGACAACCTTGGAAAAATCCAACCCCATCCCGGGCAATGGATTCCAGCTATTTCTCAGCAAGCTGCGGAACTCCTCCTCAAAAACACTCCGCCGACCAAAAGAAAGAACAGACACAAGCCTCTCCCGCTTAGCACACACTTGAGAAACAAACAAATCAAGAAACTCAGGCATCTCCTGACACATGGAAAAACATTCTCACATATAACTCCTGTGCCAGACTTCCACAATCAAAAAAGTCGACCTAATCGGCAAAAAGCATCGCTCCAATAATGAACGAGTAAAGCAACCACGGAAAATACTTGCGGGCACGTCAAAACTGGTAATAGACATCGTCGACACCGTACATTTCTTCCCAAAATTGGCAGAAGCTCTGAAAATGAATGCAGGGGCTTTCCTCAGACAAGTCGGGAGAAAACCCTTTCCCGCCGTTTTCAAAATGATGCACTCTGGAAAGCGGGTGCCCAACTTGAGAGCATGGAGCCCAGTTCACGAATGTTTCTCCAATAAACTGTGTTAGGCGCTTAACTCTTCCTCTATTTCTCTGCCTAGGACTAGCTTAATCCCGTGTTTCTCAGTTTCTTCTCTAAGCCTCTCCACCAAGCTATCCGGGGCAACGCCCACCGACAATATTACCAGGAACGGTTTCTTACCGTATTTTGACGAAACCGCCTCAACCCTCTCCATCAGCTTGTTGATTTCTCTATCCATTTCAGCCTCATCCCTAAGCCTTGTCGTCACCTCTCCTACTACCAAGGGCTCGTCGCAGAAGATGTCTATCTCAAGAACCTCGCCATCTTTCAAAGCCCATCCCCTAGTAACCTTGGCGCCGGGGTATCCAAGCTCCTCCAAAAGAACTTGTACATATGCTGCCGCGTGCATCTCGTAGGTGACTCCCAAAGCCGACCCCAGCTCCGCAAAACCTGCTGAAACCTTTTTGCTCAAGCCCTGATAAGCCTTCTTCAACTCTTTGACCTCAACCCAAAGCTTATTCTGACCCTCTCGTAGGCTTCTAACCTCCTCCCACAGCTTGTTTTGGCCTTCCCACAGCTTGTTCTGACCCTCTCGTAGGCTTCTAACCTCCTCCCACAACTTCTCCTGCCCTTCTCGCAGATTCTTAACCTCGGCCCATAGCTTTTCCACATTTTCCCACAGCTTCTCCTGACCCCGCCAGAGCTTCTCCTGCCCCTCCCTCAGGCCTCTAACCTCCTCCCAGAGCCTGTTCTGGTTTTCCCATAATTTGTTCTGGTTATCCTCCAGCCTGTCGAGGCGCTTAAGTATCTCCAGTATACCTATCCTGCCTGCTACAGCGTATCTGAACTCCTCATCCTCGTCCAGAAGCCTCAGCAACTCCCGCTTCAGGTCTGTCCCCAAGCCTATCCAAAACTATTCAAAAACCATGGTTAAAAAGTTACGGTAGTCTCATTGTGGTTGCTGGCCTAGAGAGGTGACGAGTCTTCGGCCCACGTTATTTTTTGAAAGCTGCAATCCCTGCTTTAATATGGATACCAACCTTAAATGTTAGGCATCCACCTATTATGTAGTATATGTCTAGGCTTATGGCGTTAACCATTTCGACTAAGCCCGGTGATGTGTGTTGGTTATCAAGGCTTTCAAGGCTGGACAGCCGGCTTTTCGCCAAGGTGATTGAGCAGCAGTCCGTGGATTACGGTGAAGGAGCTGCTGGCCCATGAAAGTTCTACAGCGAGCATCTCTCCCGATGGGTAGGTGAATGGGTAAAAAAGGTGAGGGAAAAAGCCCGAAAAACACTCTATATCATTCAAAAGAATGGCATATTGAAGTGGCTTGATTTTGAGTAAAGAATCTGTAGACAGATTTTTGGTGAAAACATTTACAATATCCGTCCGTTTCTACACTTCGGAGAGATGTTTTACATTTGTTAATGGGACTTTGGCTACAACCTCTTTATCGGCTGTATAGAGGGTTGCATTCTGTAACACAGCTAGGGAAACATAAACTGCATCATATAGCGTTATGCCGAACTTATACGCCAATTCCACCGCTCTTTCCAGCAATTCTCCTTTAAACTCATAGGTGGTTATGCTCATGTCTTGTAGAGCTTTGAGAGCTGTCTTAACATCCTCAATCCCAAATCTTGGATTATACCTTAAAGCATTAGCCACCTCGTAGTGTAGAAGATCTGGCGCTATCAAGTCTATCTCACCGCTAGCATATTTGCTCCTTATTGTTAACGCCTCCTTCCGTAGTGGCTCGACGTTGAACCATTTCACCGCTACGTTTGCGTCAAGTACGAGAATCTTCTCCTCCTCCATCTGACCACCTCCTCCTCAGCTATCCAGTCAGACCCCTCAGATAACTTAGCCAGCCTATCCATCTCCTCAATTGCCCGCTTAATCGCTGTGACGTCTTTAGTGGACCTCATTCTCTGCTCCTCCTGCTCCACAACAGTTTCAACATATCTCCTAAGGAGCTCGCTCCAGTTTATGTGGCGGAGCCTATCTATCCTAGCTTTAAGCCTCTTATCGACTCGGAAGCTTATAACGCTCACGTTTCTCGTAATACGCCCCTGTCTAATAAATATTACAAACCACCAAGTCCATGGACATGACAAACAACACTTAATGTTGACAATACCCACGTTGTAGATACGCAAGCCATTTATTGGGACTATCCGCTGCAGGTCAGAATGGGCAGGCCTCTATATGCGTTATCCAGTGGTTTGAAGATAGCTTACGAAGACCACGGACGCGGAGAACCGGTGCTTCTATTCATGCCCGGCTGGTGTGATAATCGCACACAGTATCGTGACCTAGTGCCGTTCTGCTCATCACGTTCGCGCTGCCTCGTCATCGACTGGCCTGGGCATGGAGAGTCAGACACGCCGGCGGCGGATTTTGGTGAGAAGGAACTTGTGGCGGCGGCGATGTCCGTTATCGAGAGGAGTGGAGCACGGAGAATAGTCACGGTATCGACCGCTCACGCAGGGTGGGTTGCCATAGAGCTGAGACGTCAACTTCGTGAAAAAATTCAGAAACTTGTGCTTCTGGATTGGCTGGTTCTTGAACCACCACAACCTTTCCTCGAAGCCTTAAGAGGGCTGCAGTCCCGCGAACATTGGGAGCAGGTACGAGAGAGTCTTTTCTCGATGTGGCTCTCAGGAATTGTTGACGATAGAATTCTTCAGCATGTACGACGTGAAATGGGGGCTTACGGCTTTGAGATGTGGGCGCGTGCGGGGCGTGAAATAAGCGCAAACTATGAACGTTTCGGAAGTCCTTTGAAAGCGTTAAGTGAGCTTGAGCCCCCTCCCCATGTTCTACATCTATTCTCCTTACCAAAGGACGAGGCTTATCTGAGAGTGCAGAATGAATTCGCCAAAAACCACCAGTGGTTCAGTGCTTATAGACTAAACGCCAACACACATTTTCCAGCCTTAGAGGAACCTAAGACCGTTTCGGCTTTCATTAACGATTTCATAAGTTAGCATGTGTTAGTGCTGTTCTGTCCTGGCGGGTCTTTGCCCTCCTGAGCCCTCCACAACCCATGTATGTCTTTGATTAGCTCGCTTTCATTAGAGATTTTCAGACCATCAAAGAAATCTCTCTCAAGCTATACAGACGACTTGTGTCTATAATAAGGCCTAGGAAGAACGCTAGGACAGATAGAGAACCTCCCTCAAGTAGATCAGCGGCAAGGATGATAAGAAACTATGGATACTATGTCTGGCGTCGGGAGGTTGGATACGGTAGGAGATGGATGACAGAAACAACGACATTCGGCGAAGAAATACTACCCACCAAACCAAGATGGATAAATGTAGAGATAATCCAGAAAGCATACATATTCAACCTATTGCTGAACACTGCGTAAAACCGAGACAAATAACTACCAGCAAAAGAAGAGGGTATCGAGTAAGAGGAATTAAGCCACAAGGCGTTACAGGTGTCAATTTTATTTCTGGCAGGCTATTATCTCTATGTCTGTTACTTTTTCTATTTCTAGGAAGTCTTTATCTCGTGTCGCTATCTTTTCTATTCCGTTGGCTACCGCTATTTCAGCTATTATTATGTCTAATGCGTTTACCTCTTTGCCACTTGCCAACAATCTTGCGGCTATCTCACTTGACTCCTCCGCCGCCCGTAAGTCATATTCAAGTATTGAAGTGGATGCAAAGAATCTCCTAAAGAATATCTCTTCACGTTTCGCTCTAGCATTCTTTAATCCGGTTGATATCTCATGGTATGTAATTACTGTCGTAGTCACTTCCTGGCCCTTTACAATATCTCTCGTGGCCTCTACTCCTCTAAAGTAATCTATCAGAAATGACGTATCTAACAGTATCATGTCCTAAACCTAGCCATCTCTCTCAAACGCTTAGTTGACGACCCGAGGTCCTCTAGTAGAGGACTATCCTTCAAACATCCGAAATACTAGCCTATATCCACTCTAGATCGCTTCAAAAGCCTCTCAATCACGTCACTAAAACTCTCGCCATCCCGCTTACGCTTAACAAGCGCCACATATACGTCATCACGGATCGTAATAGTCTTCATACACACATACATGATAACATGAATGAATGTTTAAAAATTTTCTTAAAACGAGCGGCGGTAACAACGTAGTTAATGCCATTAGGATTCAAAGGCGTCCACGTCCACAGTGTAGCGATTGTATCGCTAGGGCTTCCCCTATCATTAGGACCCTGGTTGGTATAATAGGATCACCTACTCTGGCATTGTTTGCAAGCACATGATTATTGCTGAGAATGTAAACATGACCCATATTGCTGCATCGCCTTTTTCCTGAACTCCTTTGCGATAGGTTTGGGTATTTCTGCCTTTATTAGCATTTTCAACATTAGTTGCACATTAGAAGAATGACAAGTGAGTCCACAGGCAGGATCAGTAAAGCTTAAGTGGATGTTGACAATGATCGCATGTAAGGGTGATAATTGTAATAAAGGATGGCGTGGCGATAGATGCCCAACCTGTAACATTCAATGATGAGAAGGCTCTCAGAGAAAAACTATTGTTGAAAATCGACGCAATTCTATCAGGCATAAGTGAGGATGAAAGCATTGTAGCGTGGGCTGAGGAGTTCCCTATTGGAAAGGAGAAGATTGACGTGTTAGCGATTGGCGACACCGGGGGAATTTACCTCATCGAAACCAAACTTTCCGA
>CALHAG010000018.1 GCA_937934305.1 Candidatus Caldarchaeum subterraneum | reverse complement strand
AGCCCTGAGGGCTACCAGGCTACCCCACCTCGGCCAACAGGCTCTCAAAAATCCACCTGAACGGTCTATTCTTAAACGTTTTCCGCCAAGAAGCTGTAGACCTCTTTCATGTCATGTAATGTTATGCGGTTTACGCGTTTTTCCAAAAGGCTGTCGGATAGGCTGGATAGCTCGACGAGTTTGGTGGCTTCGCGTTTGGTGCGTGTTCTCCACAAAACATTCCGCAGACTGTTCCTCACCTTGGAGCCACTTTGTTGGAGAAACGTCACCATAGCATCCTGTAAAGCAGTTCTCTGGACGGGGTTCAGCAAGACATGAGATAGCTTACCGGGGTATGGAGGCTCGCAAACGTTTCCGCCATATACAGCTTTTTCCGCCACGGCGTAGCTTAGATGTGTTTTGAACCCGATGGCTGTGTCTGTTGTGAGGAGGCTCTCTGCGAAGTGTTTGGGTGTGAGAAGCGACATGGTCACGGGGTTTCTGAGATGCCGGATGATGAGTGGCTCGAGCACGCTGAAAGGCGGGTTGGCCACAATCTTGGTGTAGGCCGGAAGCCTTAACCGGAGAATATTGCCTCTAACGGGTTCGACGTTACCATACTCCTTGGCCCTCTTGCGCAACGTCTCATAGATATGTGGGTCGCTTTCGACAGCGTACACTTTTTTAACAAACTTCGCAGCCTCAAAGGCCAGCACACCTGTCCCCGCGCCCACATCCAGCACAACATCCTCGCTGCTCAGGTCAGCAGCCTCAACCAGATGAGTCACAACGGCCCTATCAACGAGAAAATGCTGGTCCATCAATCGGGCCAGCTCCACGACTTGTATAGAAAATAGGCGCTTCCTCTGCGGAAAAACCTGTGACGCACATCCTCCCACTTGACGGCCTCATGCGGCAACGGGTCAGGTTCTTCAGAGACCTCCATAACACGGAAGCCTACAACATCTCCGGCGCTCGCCCCCGCAGCCCTCGACGTCTGCTCAACGCTCTTCAAAACAACCATGCATCCCAGAGAGAGCGCCTCATCAAAGCTCGCCACCACACCACTGTGGCGGAAGACTTGACGAAGCGGTGTCCATCCTCTTCCTTGAACAAACACCTCCACGAGCCAAGCCATCCCAGAATAAGCCATGTATGGAGAAATTTATAGAGACCCATCATGAATATGGCCTTGTAATGGTTAAGGTTCGCGGCACCGAGGTAATCTGTTTGAAGGGTGATATCACGGAGGTTGAGGCTGACGCGATTGTCAACGCGGCGAACCAGTGGCTCAAAATGGGTGGAGGTGTTGCGGGGGCTATTCTGCGGAAAGGTGGTCCAAGTATTCAGGAAGAGTGTGACCGGATAGGGTACTGTCCTGTCGGCGGGGCGGTGATAACGGGTGCCGGAAAGCTCAGGGCCCGGTATGTTATTCACGCGGTTGGTCCTCGGATGGGTGAGGGAGACGAGGAGCGTAAGCTAAGGGACGCTGTCATCAACAGCCTCAAGCTCGCCGACACCTACAACCTCACATCAATCGCTATGCCCGCCATTTCAACAGGCGCTTTCGGATACCCGCTCGAAGAAGCCGCAAAAGTGATTGTCACAGCCGTGATTGATTATCTGCTTCGCGAAAACAGCGGCCTCAAGAAGGTATTGTTTGTTCTCTATGACGAATACGCGTTCAGGGTTTTTCAGCGTCTCCTCGAGGAGCACCCCATCCCGAGTACTCGGGCATAGCTCTCGCATCCATCTCCTTTGTCTTCCTTCTTCCATGAAGCCTGATTCTGCTGAGGGCTATGCCTGAACCAATCGCTGTCGCGGCGGCGAGAAAAAGTCCCGGCAACCCCTCCGCCGAAAGCCATAGAAAATGGTAAACCAAGGTGGCCAGAGATAGGAGAAGAGCCGCGCCGATGAAGATGTAGGAGCCGGTTAGCATGAGCAGAGAGAGCAGAGCCATTCCACCCATGGCCACCGGAGCCAGGCCCAGGCCAAAAACAGAGAAAACACTTGGGAAAAAGAAGCTGCTGACAACATATCCAAGGAGAGCCGCCGCCCCAATTATCTGAGGTGCCGCGCTGCTTTTGAGAGGTTTTTCAGGCTTCGCCTCAAGCGTAAACTCTGCTCCACAGTTGGGGCAAACAGCTTTCCACGCCTGAAGCATATACTCGGCGCCGCAGTTCGTGCACACGAATGGATATCTCTTCATGTTTATTCGAGCTCGATTAACACTTCACCATCTTTTAGGATGGTTTTATAGGTTTTGAGTGGTTGAAGTTCTTCGTCAAATTCTGCTTTACCTGTTCTCAGGTCCCATACCGCGCCGTGTCCCGCGCATGTTACATGTGTGCCTTCCAGCATGCCCTCGGATAGGTCCCACTCCTCGTGGCTACATATTGCGTCCATGGCGTAGAAGACGCCGTCAACGTTAGCGATGAGGATGAGTTTCCCCTCGATGTCGAAAGTTTTCATCGACCCCGGCGGAAGCTCTGTGACAGCGGCCACCTTCAAAACTTTCGCCATGTCAAAGCCGTGATGCTGCTGTTTGATATAGGTTTTGAACCTACGCGAGGAGGTTGTCAGGAGGGTTTATTTCTGGGGGTTGAATGTTACTCGGTATGGCTGATGTCTATGATGTTGTGGTGATTGGAGGAGGGCCCGCGGGGTACACGGCCGCTATATACACTTGCCGAGCGAACCTCAAAACATTGGTTATAGCGGGTGTTGAGGCGGGTGGGCAGCTTATGCTAACCCGTGAGGTGGAGAATTATCCAGGCTTCGCAAACGGTGTCATTGGTCCAGAGCTTATGGAGAACATGAGGCAGCAGGCTGAAAACCAAGGCGCTGAAATCCTTTACGATAACGCGACCGGTGTGGATTTTTCAAAGCATCCATTCGAGGTATATGTTGGGGAAGATGTTTACAGGGGGCGGGTTGTTATCGTTGCGACTGGCGCTTCTCCGAAGTGGCTGGGGGTTGAGGGTGAGAAGCGGCTTCTGGCTAAAGGTGTCTCCAGCTGCGCCACGTGCGACGGCCCACTGTTCAAAGGAACATCTACGACGGTTGTGGTTGGTGGGGGAGACACAGCGATGGAGTACGCCCTCTACCTCAGCAACTTGGTGGAAAAAGTCATTGTAGTGCATAGACGAGATACCCTCAGGGCTTCAAAGGTTTTAGCGGAAAGGGCGAGAAACAATCCCCGTATAGAGTTTGTCTGGAACAGCGTGGTCACCGAAATAATCGGCGACAACAAGGTCGAGGCGGTGCGTGTAAAGAACCTCAAAACAGGAGAAGAACAAATAATCAAAACCGAGTCAGTATTCGTGGCGATTGGACACAAGCCCAACACAGAGATTTTCGCGGGACAGCTTGAGATGGATGAAGAAGGATACATCAAGCTCTTCGACGGGATGATGACCAGTGTGAGAGGAGTTTTTGCCGCGGGTGATGTGCATGATAAAAAGTATCGCCAAGCGATTACGGCAGCCGGGTTCGGATGCATGGCTGCGATGGAGGCTATAAGGTTTATCGAGAGCGGTGAGCTGGAGAAAATGTATCAGGTTTCGACGAATATATCTCCTTCGAGGACGTGAATCTTGTAGGTTTGGAGGTTTTTTGTCGCTGGGGGGTTAAGCACCTCCCCCGTCTCCAATCGGAACCGTGAGAGATGCACGGGGCATGTTATAGTTCCGTCGACCACAAGCCCGTTAGCCAGCTCAGCATATTCATGTGTGCATATGTTTGAGACGGCGTAGAGTTTTCCCCTGTGGCGGAGAACGAGAACCTGTTCACCGCCTGCTTCAACAACCCTCATATCACCTTCGCCAAGCTCCTCTTCTCTACAAACCTTAACCAGAGGGGACACGGCTCCGAAACAGTTTTTCTCCTAAAAAAGTTGTCTACAACACATGCAACCATATATACTGTGTATGACGCTGTTCTGATGTGGGTGGCTGCGAGTCGGCTGTGATAGGGTCGCCTTTGAGGCGTCTTCTCCAAAACCCTTTCAAAATCCTCGCCGAAATAGGTTTGAGTTCTATGCATCGTTTTCTCGACGTGGGATGTGGTAAAGGATTTCTCACTTTTCCCGCGGCGTCTGTTGTGGGTGAGAAGGGAGTGGTGTATGCCGTTGATGTTTCTGAGGAGTATCTTGAGATTGTTAAGAGAAGGGCCGCGGCGTTGGGTTTGGATAACATAAAGGTTTTGAAGACAGCGGGCGAGGATTTAGATGGTGTGCCAAACCATGTCATCAACCGGGCCGCATATCTATTCAGCCTCCATCATGTCTCAGACATCAGAAAATCTCTCGAGACGCTGCGTAGCAAGCTTGTGGACGACGGGTTGGTCTACGTTCTTGACCCCATAGGCTCACGGCTGCTGGGACACGGAACAAACCCCCGCCATGTTTTAACCATCCTCGAAGAAACTGGGTACAAGGTTATCGGCTTCAGGAAAGGTGTGTTGTTTTGGAAGGCGTTGGCTAAACCTGTTTAGGATGCGAAAGACATCATCTCCACATTCATAGAGGCTATGTTTAGAACCGCGGCGTATCCGACGTCAGGCTCAAGCCCAAGCGACCTCTGATAATCAGTCTGGTCCTGCCAGGCAGCGGCGTTCACAAGCTTTACTCCCCTGTATGATGTGTTGACCAAAACATGGATATGCCCTGTCTGGAGGAGATGCGGCTGCTCAACAATCACCAGCCTATCCTCCTTCGAGGGAAGGAGCTGTGCACCGCCTCCGTAGATGGGTGCGAGATGCCTATACCTGAGCAAGGCGGTCACCACATCGGCCGCGTTTTCAGTAAGAGTGCTATATGACGCGTTTGGGAGAGATTGTATAATGTCGTCGAGGCCTTGACCGTGGTAGACGGTTACCCGTCTGCCGTCAAAAACAAGCTCCGCGGGGTTGGATAAATGAATCATTTTCCTATGTTCGTCAAGCAATCTTCTGTAACGGTCCTGGAGAGGAGGCTGTGGCAGAGCTTTTCTGACAGGCTCATGGTTGCCCGGTATGAAGATTACCTCGATGTTCTGTGGTATTTCTGCGAGGAGTTTGCCCGCCTCCCGTAGCTGTTCCTCAACATTTCTATACATCAGGTCTTTCTCCTGACCCGGATAAATACCGACGCCCTCTACGAGGTCGCCTCCTATGACGAGATGTGTTAAGCGTTTGACAACACCGTCCCTCCCACGGTTAAGCCAATCGAGAAAACTCTCAAAATAGTCTCTCCTAAAATGCTTGCTACCCACATGTATGTCTGAGATGAGGCATAGGTAGGCTTCTTCGGTTTGCGGTGTTTTTCTGAGCTGTTGTTCATCGACGTCTGGATAAATTATTTCGGTGAGAATGTTGATTCCGCCTACACGTTTTATCCTCATAGCCACAACGGTGTCGGTCAAAAGCTCAAGGGCCTGCTTGTAGAGCTGCTGGTTTCTTTTCGAGGCGACTACCTCGAGATGTCCAGAGGGGTCGTCACATGTTATTCTGATGTTGCCGGCCCCCTCCTTCTTTGAAAGAACCATGACAGCCACGAGTGTTTCCCCGCCGTCGCGTATTGCTGGAACCTCGGAGACAGGTGTGAACTCGAGACGGCGTTTTGAGAGAATACGTTTTATGAGGTGGTATCTGCTGAGGAAGTAGCTTCTGAACTCGGCTATGTCGCCTTCTATTCTGTAGTCGTTGTCTATGACGGAGAATGTCTCGAGACGTGGAATATGTATGGGCTTCTCCTGGAGAGGTGGAGGAGGTGGCTCGGCTGGTTTTTCCAGAGGCTGCTGAAGGTCTTCGACGTCTATTACCACGGCCTCTGGCCTGTTTTTCTTCAGCCTCTCGATGGCTGAGGCAAGCGCTTGAAAAGGGTTGCTGTATTCCTCGAGACGTTGGAGCGCTCTCTCCGTCAACTGAAACCCTTCACTAACCGCTGTCGAGATAAGCTCTCTGTAAAGCTGCCGCCTCTGCAGAGACAACCATATCAAAGGCCCTCTGCCTCCATAAATCCGTAAACGGTTATGAGTGGGTGCCCTCTATCACCCACGTGTTTACGATAGCCGGCTGCAGGATGCGGATACTTTTCCGGAAAAGAGGCTACACTCCGCATTTCGCCGAATATGTCGACGACCCTCTGACAGGTGACAGAGTTGTCGTCATGGCCGACCCACACACCCGACGCTCAGCATTTATCTACCATCCCGAGAAAAAACAAATCATATGGGAGCATAGAGTAACCGGTTCGCAGCTCACGTCAAATCCCCACATCGCCCGCCTCATCACAGAGCCTCTCCCAGCCTTCAACGCCAAACCCGGGGACATCGTCTGCGCGGACCTCGACAACCGCTACATCGTCGTCGACCGAAAGACCAAATCCGTGAAATGGAGCACCGGCTTCCCCGACGCGAAATGGGCACACGACATCATGCCTACAAAAGACCATGAACACGTGCTTACAACGGATTATGGCAACGGGATGCTTAGGCGGATAGATGGCTCTGGGAAAATCATCTGGAGCAGAGAGCTTGGGAAAGGGTTGGCTAAACTTTCCCGTGTCGTAGGCCAAACACCGAGCACCGTGCACAGCAACAGCTTTGGCGGAGACGTGCTTGCAGCGGTCAACCAAGACATCCGCGGCGTGTATGAGCTGCGGGAGGAGGATGGCGAAGTTGTGTGGAGTTGTCCACCTTTGAACCCGTCGAGAAACTGCACATGGACGCTGAAGCCTCATGCGGCTGTGAGGATGGGGCTGGCTGAGCTGGATGGCAACCTGACGGTCTTCAACCAAGAGGCAGGAGGAGGGTTCGTGGCCGTTGACAAAGACTGCAGACCCAGATGGGGTGTCTCCAAGCCATTTTCCATCATCGACGGCAAAACACTCTACAGGCCAACGGCTCAAGGCCTGTTTGAGACAACGCACGTCTTCCTCACACCAAACGGGTTTCTGGGGCTGATTGACTGGGACGGTGACAACTATTCCACTGTCTATGAGCTTCTCGAACCACCCCGCGGCGGAACACTAACATGGCTGCTGGCCTGGAACCATGAAACAGCGGGTGTTGAAGAGTTTCTCGACCCGCCCATCGAGACATATGAGTGGAGGGAAACTATGCTGCATGTAATCAACAATGGAGACGGCAGGCTGAAGCTGCGGCTCCTCGCCACACATTCACCCATAGTGGACACGGGGAAGACATGGGAGTGGAGCTGGTTCACTTGTGAAACCCTGTCGGTTGAGCCGGGCGGCCATGGGGAAGCAAGAGTAGATGGTTTCTCGGCTGTGCGCGTGGCCGCTTCCTCGGAGGGGCGCTGCAGATACAGCATCTTCGTCGTAAACAGGGGTTGACGCATTTTCGGACAGCTCTCTCAACTTATCAACAGCCGTTGAAACAGTTTACGTGGCATGGGGCGGAACGCCGCAACATATCGCCAGCTCCTTGAGGAGGAGGTGCGTGGATGGTCAAGCTTTAGAGAAGCTCTCCGCAGAGAAGAGCGTGAAGCCTTCGACAACTTGGTCAACCAAGCATTCCGCTACGTCCACGCAGGAACCATGAACCCTCTCCGCAGAACCTTCGACAACCTCACCATGTCCCTTCTCCTCTCACATGAGGAGAGGCTCCGACAGCTCGAGGAAAACCTGCGAAAAACCATGCAAATAGACAACCGATACACAACCCTCAACCACTTCCTCGAAAAATGAGTTATATAATCCCGAAAACATCCAAAAAAGGCGGACAGGGCCCGTAGCTCAGCCAGGTTAGAGCGCCAGGCTCATAACCTGGTGGCCGTGGGTTCGAATCCCACCGGGCCCAGAACAGCTATAGTCCAAGATATGTTTTTTTGAGATGCTCGTTGTTGGCGACTTCTGTGCTTGGGCCCTGTATGGCTATTTTGCCGTTTTCCATGACATAGACGGTGTCGCTTATAGACAGGGCTCTTTCCACAAACTGGTCTACGACGAGGATGGTTAGCCCTGTTTCATGGAGTTCCTCGAGTTTTTTGAAGATGAGGTCGACGAGCTTGGGGGCGAGGCCGCTGCTTGGCTCATCCACGATGAGGAGGTCGGAGGGTGTTATGAGGGCCCGTGCTATGGCGAGCATCTGAGCTTCTCCGCCGCTTAGCAGCCGAGCGGGCTGGTTCCTTCTCTCCTTCAACACCGGGAAAAGCTCTAAAACAAGCTCAAGCCTCTTCTCAAACTCATCCTTCTGCCTAAGCATGTAAGCACCCATCAACAGGTTGTCCATCACCGTTAGGTTTGGGAAAAGCCTTCGCCCCTCAGGCACTAACGACACCCCCATCTGCTTCATGCGGTGAGCAGGATATCCCGTAACATCCACTCCCTTGAAGAACACCTGCCCGCTGTAGGGCTTGAGCAACCCTGTCAAAACCTTTATCAATGTTGTTTTGCCGGCGCCGTTGGCTCCTATCAAGGCTGTGACCGACTTTTCATCCACCTTGAAGTCTATGTTCCAGAGAATCTGGAGAGGGCCGTAGCCCGCGTTCAGAGCTTTTGTTTCGAGAAGCGTCATCATCACCACCTGTTCATGAGCCGCTTTTTCCACCGAGATAGGCTTCGATTACCTTGAGGTTGCTGCTTACTTCGCTCGGTGAGCCTTCAGCGATGACTTCACCGTAGTTGAGCACCACCACCCTATCCGATATGTTCATGACAAACCTCATCACATGCTCCACAAGCAGAACCGTAACACCCATCTCATCCCTAATCCTCTTCACGAGGGCAGTCATGGCATCAACCTCCGCCGGCGTCAACCCCGCGACAATCTCATCGAGCATCAGAAGCTTCGGCTGCGTCGCCAGGCTCCGAGCCAACTCCACAAGCTTCAGCTGAGGAGTGTTCAGCTCCCGTGCATACCTGTTCCTCAGATGATAGACTCCTGTGAGCTTCATGGCCACTTCGGCCCGCTGCCTCGCATTATCCTCATCTTTCTCTCTTAGATATGCTCCCACGAGAACTGTTTCGTAGACGGTCATGCCGAAGAATGGTTTGACTATCTGGAAGGTGCGTGCCACGCCTCGTGCCGCTATTTGGTGGGGCTGAAGACCTGTGACGTCTTCTCCGAAAAGCTTCACCCTGCCCCTGTCAGGTTTGGTGAAGCCTGTGACGATGTTGAAGAGCGTTGTTTTCCCCGCCCCGTTAGGGCCTATTAAGCCCACAACCTCGCCCACTTGGACACGCATGTTGACGTTGGTTAAAGCCGCGAGTGCTCCGAAGTTTTTTGATATTCCCTCGAGAACCAAGGCATCCAAGGAATTCACCTCCTCACGGAGGCTGGGAAGCGCCTAGCTAGTGAGTCGATTAGAGGCCCAAGACCGTCCGGCTTGAACATGATTATGACTACGAGGATGATGCCGAAGATGACTTGGTGGAGGCCGATTATCACGGCGCCGAGGGTGATTCTAAGATATTCCTGGACAGTGAGCAGGATTATTGAGACTATCGGTGGCCCGAGGAGGTGTCCGAGTCCTCCGACTATTGCGAGGGTCGCTGTCTGGATGCTTATCCAGCTGTCGAAAAGTGTTGGATGATAGAAGCCCACCATGCTGGCGTAGATACCTCCCGTCACCGCGGCTATGAAGCTGTATATCATCAGTGCCTGCAGCTTGTAGCGTCTTACGTCGACGCCGAGCATCTCCGCAGCCTCCTCGTTCTCCCGGATGCTTATTAGATAGAGGCCTGTTTTGCTCCGCCGTATCCGTGAAACTATGAGGAAGGTGGACGCTAGAAGGGCCGCCGTGATGTAGTAGTAGAAGATTTTTGTGCCCGCTCTCATAAAGACGGGGTCAAACTCGGCATAGGGAATATAGCGTTCGAGAGGGCCCGCGACATCTGTCCAGAGGAGGAAAATTTTCTGCAATATGAGGACGAGCGCTAGCGAGGAGAGGGCGTACCACACCTCCTTCAGCCCCAGTCTGAAGCTCGGGTATCCTATGAGAAAGGCTACACCGGCCGCTGCTGCTCCGCTTACAAGAAGCCCAACCCAACCTGATACTCCATAGTTCACCATCAGAAAACCCGTCACCACCGCGCCCAGCCCATGATAGGCTCCTGCGCCGAGGTCAAGCTGTCCACCATAGCCGCCGATAAGCTGCCAAGCAACCACAATAGTTGTATACAGTAGAATCAGGGTTACGAGAAAGAGGTAGTATTCGTTGAGTCCGACGAGAAAAGGTACAGCGGCTAAGGCGATTGCCGCCCCCAGGGCAGAATATGTTTTCACGGCTTATCTCCTCCCGAACAACCCCTTTGGTCTAACCCAGAGAATCAGTATGAAGAGGCCGTAGAGAACTATTTCTCTTCCTCTTGGGTCCCAGAGTCCCGACGCCAGAGAGTCTGCTAAGCCGAAGATGATTGAGGCGATGAGGATGCCTTTCACGGTTCCGAGGCCAGCTAACGCCACTATGGCCCATGTGAGGAGGCCGAAGAGTAGGCCGGAAGTGGGTGTGACTGCTTGGTAGGTCATGATCAGTGAGCCGGAGAGACCCACGAGAGCCAAGCTTATCCCAGTTGTGAGTAGAAAGAGGCGGTTGGTGTCCACTCCCATAAGCGAGACCGCTTCAACATCGTCGGCTGAAGCCCTCATAGCAACACCGAGCCTCGTCCTCTCAAGAAACAGATTAAGCAGAAACAACGTGACGAAGCTCACCGCCATGGCGAGCAGCTTATCCAGAGGCACGATAATGGGTCCTATGCTGAACGATGTCGCGAAAACGGTGTAGGGCGGAGCCTTCGGCTCGGCTGCCCAAATAGCTAGAGCAAGGTTTCTGAGCAGAACCAATACGCCGACAGTTGCCGCTATCTGGGAGAGGGGAGGAGCCTTGATAAGCCTCTTGAATATGCCTAGATAAGTTATTACACCTATTGCGAAGAACAGGGGTATGTTGAACAAGGGTGTAAGCACGGGGTCCTGGAAAATTGTGACGCTGAAAACAAAGGCCATGTACATGGCGAGCATGATGTACTCGCCGTGAGCAAAGTTGACGAGGTTAGCCACTCCAAAGAGTAGAGCCAGCCCCATGGCGGCCAGAGCATATACACCGCCCAACATAACACCGAACAAAATAGTCTGAAGAAGCTGGACACCGAAATCTGCACCCAACACGTCAAATCACCTATGAAAAATAAAAAAGGTTGGGTTTAAGGTCTTGGAAACACTGGTTTGGCCTGAGCTTTGTCGAAGGGGTATACGAGAACCGGCTTGCCTCCCTGAACCTGTAACGCGACTGCTTGTGCGTAGAGGTTGTCGCCGTTGGGGGCTAGCTTGATATGGCCCGAGGGATAGGTTTCCGCCGCGGGGCCGCTAGTAATGTCAAGTGACATAAGTGCTTTCATCAGGTTGTCGCCTGACAATGGGTCATCTGGATAGTTTTTGCCGCTGACCTCCAACGCCTCTTTCAGAGTCCACAATGTGTAGAAAACTATGCCCGCGGCCTCGGTGGGAAGCTTACCGTAGCGGTTCTGGAACGCCTGAACCAGCTGTTTGTTGTAGTTGGTGGGGAGGAACGGGTCGTAGCTGTAAGTGTTTATCATGTATTCAGCGGCTTCTCCCGACGCCTTAATCGAATCAGGGTCAGCTAAACCTGTACCACCAGCGCCTACAATAAGCGGAACTTTTAGGCCAAGCGATGCAACAGCCTTCGCGAACAACACCGAGTCAGCATAGTATGGAACCACGAAGACAACATCGGGGTTTGCCTGCCTAATTCTCTCGATTATGGGGGCCATGTCTGTTATGTCGGTGGGATACTTTATACGGTCAACCGGTCTTATGCCGAGGTCTCGGAGTCTTGTGTATACACCGTCTGCTGTAACTTCTCCGAACAATCCGTCAAAATGCACTATGACTGGCCGCTGAATCTTCATTCCGTTTTGCTGGAAGACTCCTACGGCGAAGTCGACTGCGGTTGCTCCGTGGACAGATGCTTTGGGCGGTAGCCTGACGATGTATTTGAAGCCGCGTGCGGTGAGGTAGTCGACGAGAGCGTCCGCCATAACCACCACTTTCTTCGGCTCGGTGACGTCGAGCATCGTGAGAGTATGGGAGCTGATGAATGCCCCGATAATCACATGCACCTTATCGACGTTGACAAGCTTCTCAGCCGCAAGCCTCGCGCCGTCAGCGGTGCTTTTGCTGTCCTCGACGAAGAGCTTGAGCTTGGCGCCGCCCAAGCTGGCTATGCCGCCTTTGCTATTAATTTCTTCAATCACCAACTCCGCAGCCATGCGGGCCTCGTTGCCGAAGACGGCGTAGGTACCGCTGAGAGGCTCAACCAACCCCACTCTTATCTCAGAGACTTGGGGTGTAGGCTGCGAAAGTGGCAGAACCCTAGTAAAGACGCTGATGCCCACGACCGCTGCTATGACAACCACCGCCACTACCACAATCGTCACCGTTCGCGACACAGCTTTGACTAAACTTCTTTTCACAAATCATATCGACTCTGTTGGATGTATATATGTGTTTGAAGAGGTATCTGGAGATTTGCGGAGTAAGGTTGCGGCGATATGTGGGTATTGGCTTTTGTTTAATGTTTATATAAACAGGGGCGGGGATGGGGTTGGGTTGGTTTCCGACGTTGTCTCTTCGGAGGATATGATGGTTTGGGATGAGAATTCTGCGTACATGGGTGTTTCGAGGCTATTGCTGATGGAGAACGCGGGTGCTGCTGTGGCTCGTCGCCTGGTCTCCAGTCTTGGTCAAGCCGCTGGAAAAAAGGTGCTTGTATTGTGTGGGCCTGGTAACAACGGGGGAGACGGGTTTGCTGCTGCGCGTCACCTCGCCTGCATGGGCGCCGACGTCACCGTGTTTCTTCTCGCCGAGCCGGAGAAGATAAGAACTCTTGAGGCACGGGTGAATTTTGAAGCTGTACAGAACATGAGGGCCTCTTTACGGCTGTTTGTGGTAGATACTGTTGAGAGGCTTCTTGAGCTTGCTAACGTGTTTGAGGATGTTGACGCCGTTGTTGACGCTGTGCTGGGGACGGGTGCGAAACCAGGTCTCCCCGACCTCTACAAGACAGCGATAAAGCTCGCCAACACAGTGAACTGCACACGGCTCGCCGTCGACCTGCCCACGGGCCTCGACACCGACACAGGCGAAGGAGAAACATACTTTGAACCAGACATAATCGTGGCTCTTCACATGAAAAAGCCTGTACACCAGAAGTTTATCGAGAAAACTGTTGTGGAGCCTATAGGGATGCCACCTGAGGCTGCGTTTCTCGCGGGCCCGGGGCAGCTTAAGCTTCTGCTGAAGAAGATTGGTTTGGGTAAGCTTTCATCAGCTAGGCTTGCATATGTTTTTGGCGAGAAGGGTCCGATTGATTTTGTGCGGGATTTTCTCACGGGGTTGAAGGGTGCGACAGCGTTCTGCGACCTCAACATGCTGGTGGAAAACCCTGAGCTAAGGTACGCGGTTGCATCCTCTCGCGCAGTCCTCCTATCCCCAGATGTAAGCCCCTCGAGCATCAAGCCATTTCTTCCACGAAGCCAACCCATCGTCCTCACCGCGCCCACAGGCTTCCTGACAAACCCTATTTATGTCCTCTGGAGCGATAAGCCGATGCTTCAAGATTTTAGGGATAAGCATCGTGATTATCTAAAAGATGTGGAGGAGCTGTGTAGAAAGCTGGCGGCACCTGTGTACGTTGTCGGTGAGGTGGACATGCTCTCCAACGGTGTCAAGTCTCTCGCCAACTGGCTTGGCAAGCCAATTAAACAGAGCCATTTCCCCTACGCCGCGGCTCTGGTGGCATGGTTCATCTCATCCGGGGCAGACCCGCTTCTCTCCATGGCATCCGCAAGCTATCTGCTGCGCTCAGCCGAGCTACCCATACTCGAAAACCCGAAAAACCTCGCCGACCATGTTCACAGCTCTATCGAGCGGCTGGCCTGATTATCTTCTGCCCATGTAGATAGGGCTGAAGAGGCTCGGGTATCTCGACTGCACCGTCGCGTGTTTGGTAGTTCTCGAGGATTGCCACTATTGTTCTCTCGGTGGCTATCAAGGTGCTGTTAAGAGTGTGGACGTATTCTGTTTCCTCTATGTGTGGAGCCTCTCTGTATCTTATGCCGAGGCCCACGGCTTGGTAGTCTGTGCAGTTGCTGCATGAAACCACTTCACGGTATTTGTTCTGGGCGGGCATCCATACCTCGAGGTCGTATTTCTTCGCAGCAACGGGCCCCAGCTCCCCGACGCAGATGTTCACAACCCTGTATGGTAGGCCGAGGCTCCTGTACAGCTCCTCGGCGTTGGATATGAGAAACTCGTGCTCGGTCCACGATTGACTCGGCTTTGTGAAGCTGAACTGCTCAACCTTCTCAAACTGGTGAACCCTGAAGATGCCTTTGGTGTCTTTGCCATGTGCGCCCGCTTCTTTCCTGAAGCATGGACTTATCCCCGCATAGCGTAGCGGAAGTTTTCTGCCGTCAAGGATTTCACCAGCATGCAAGCCTGCGAGAGGGTGCTCAGCCGTCCCTATTAGGTAAAGGTCTTCGCCCTCAACCTTGTAGAGCATGTCCTCAAAATCTTGAAAGCTCACAACCCCCTCCATAATCCGTCTCGTAAGCATGTAGGGTGGCTGAACCAGCCTAAACCCTTTCCCTTTCAGGAAGTCGAGCCCGTACTGTACAAGGGCCCAGTTCAGGAGAACAAGGTCGTCAAACAAGTAGTAGAACCTCGCACCCGCCACCTTGGCTGCTGTCTCAAAATCAGCGAGACCCAGCGCCGAGAGAACATCAACATGGTCCCTCAGCCATTCACCTTTTCTCAGCTCACCCCAGCTCCTAACCACCACGTTATCCTCCTCACTCTCTCCATCGGGCACAGATTCATGCGGAGGGTTGGGAGCGGTTTTAAGCAGCGTCTCAAGCTTGTTTTCGACTGTTGCAAGCCGTGTCTCGAGCTCCTCGATTTTCTGGTTGACCTCCTGCATCTCGAGAAGAATTTGGTCTGTTTTTTCTCCGCGTTTCTTGGCGGCCGCTATCTTCTCAGCCGCAAGGTTTCTTCTATGCCGCAGCTCTTGAATCGTCTTCAGAATGGACCTCCTCTCCTCATCTAATCCCAGAATCTCATCCACGATTTCCGGGGACCGGCGCCGCTTCACCATTCCAGCCTTGTAGAAGCCAGGGTTAGCCCTCACCGCCTTAATGTTCAGCACAGACTAATCCGTCTCCTGCCTCAATAAAAACACAGCCGGCTACTCTCGTCGGAGAGCCTCGACAGGCTCAAACCGTGAAGCACGGTAGGCCGGCAGCAGTCCGGCAAGAACGGAGACACCAACCGCAACAGCCACACCGGTGAGTATCAGCTCAGGAGATATCAACGGAGTTATGCGGGGCCCCTCTCCCGAGGGCCCTGTGATAAAGCTTCCGGGTCGTGTATCGGCGGGCGGACCCGAGAATATGTTCGAGAGTGCGAAGGCTGCCCCAATACCAACAGCAGTACCGAAAACTCCCCCCAGTATGCCTATGATTACTGCTTCAGAGAGGAAGCTGAGAAGAACGTCGCGGGTGCGGAAGCCCAGAGCCTTAATCAACCCAATCTCCCTAACCCTTTCAGTCACCGAGGTAAACATCGTCGTCATTATTCCTAGGAATGCGACGAGGAGGCTCATCGAAGCAACCGTGGAGAAGAAGACGTTCAGGGTTCCGATTATCTGCTGAACGGTCGCAGCTATCGCCGTGATTGAGAAGACTCGTACGTCTCCTCCATATTTCTGCTCTATGGCGAGGACGACTTGGTCGCTGTACCCTGGGTCCGTCAACTTGATGAATGCCCCGCTGTAGCTTCTCCGGTTTGTTATCAGCCTCCCTGCCTCCGGTGATACAAATATCTGGTTATCGGGGTTTAGGAAAAGAGATTGACCGTATTTGCCTAGACGAGCCGTCACCGTGAAAGAACGTGTTGTACCGGTTCCCGAAAGCGGAGTCACCGTGAAGATGGAGCCCACGTCTATGGGTGGGAGGTCGGGGTCTCGGGGGTTCCAGGCGTTGTAGCCCACGACAGCTGCCGAGGGATTGTCCACAATTGTGCCCGAGTCGACTTTGATGTTTGGGAAGAGTTTGGGCAGGTCTCTCAGCTCTACAGCGAGAACCGTGTATGACCTCGTCGGGTCCATCGGGAAAGTTTTTCCACGGGTCTTAATCTCTCCCGATGCGATGAGATAATATGGATAGGTCTCTTTTACTCCTTGGAGAGAGCTGATGTAGTTCACGACGTTGTCGTCGAAGTTGAAGTCGCCCACTCTCTGGACGAGGACAAGGTCTGTTCCAAAGACTTCAAGATTTGAGACGATGGATTGTGTCAAACCCGCTGTGGTGGCGTTGAGAGCTGTTATCAACGCGGGGCCGACGACTATGCCGAGAACGGTTAGAGTTGTCCGCAGCCTTCTATCTTTAAGCGCAGACCACGCATACCTGATGTAGTCACCCGGCTTCACGTCGTCCACGCCTCCGCACAATCAGGATTACCGCTGCCAGAGCCGCCGCAACCACCAGCAAAACAATCAACGGGTTCACCGAAGACGACTGCTCGGGCTGAGGCAGTATGATGCTTGTCTGCTGTCTTTCAACCACTTGGTAGACAAGTGTTCTGGATGCTTGGAATTCGTCGCCGAAGCCGTTTTTATAGACAACCCTCAAATTTACTTCATAGGTTCCTGGTTTTGCCTGCGAGTCTACGACGAAGTTGAGGGTGAAGGCAGCTACCTGAGACGGGTTAATCTGTCCTATGAATGTTGAAGGCTCCCCGAATACTTTGAAAGGCGGCTGACCATCTATCTCTACGTAGACAGCGCGGGCTATGCCTGTCCCCTCGTTGACAACGTCGCCAGCGATGTCAACTGTTTCCCCGGGCTGAACTTTCTGAGGAGAGAGTGTGAGGCTACGTAGTTTGATGGAGATGTCTGCGGTGACTGCGAAGTTTATGTCGAGGTTTTCGGCTGCAGACAGGCCTATGTCATCCTTGTATTCGAGGGAGGCCTTGAGGGGGATGACTGTGTCTCCGGCTTGGGGGGTGGCGAGTAGCTTGAGTTCAGTGGATATGGTTTGTCCGGGTTGGATGACTGGTATGAAGAGGTCTGTTTCGCCTTCGATGATGACAACCTGCTGCGAAGACGAGCGCAATGCTATTTTTACGTCCCGTGCGGGGAAGGGGTTTGTGTTGGTGAAGGTTATCGAGACTGGTGTGGTGTGTGCTGCGGCTATGAATGGTTGCGAGGCTCGTGCTGTGAACCCGGGTTTCGCGTTTTCCTCAACCACGAAAGGCATGCTGAACTGCTTTGAGCGTATGTTCCCGTAGACGTCTCGGTAGGATATGGTGGAAGACAAGCCGTATAATGATGGCTGAGTGGTCTTGTCTATGAATATAGGCACAGTGACTTGAGTTGTTCGCCCCGGCTCTATGGTCCCAAGCGTGTAGACGGGCTGGAGAACTCTGATGGTTGGGATTTCGCTTCGGATGTTTAGCTCAACGTTGTATGCTGGTGCTGTTCCGTTGTTGGTTATGAGATAGTTCAGGATTGAGATGCTGTTGGCGGTGAAAGAGGGTGTGTAGATAACCGCCGCAACATCAGCTCTGCCGCCGACATCCACCTGAACGGTGTATTCAGTTTTGATGAGTGTGCCGAATTTGTTTCGATGGGTTAGGGTGAGGCCGAAGTTTTTCTCTCCAACCTTAACCGTGTCGGGGACAATCATGGGAAACATCAGCCTGAAAACACCCGAGGCAGGCACTTGTTGAAGATAGTTGGCGTAAACCACTCCGCCACCGAATTCATCGGGCAGGGTGAGCCAGCCCTCCACGTTTGCCACAGAAGTCTCCGCAGGCGCCTCGAAAACCAGCTCAAGAAAAGCCTGCCCAGTCCCAGGACCCACAGAGGTTTCGACACCGTCCACAAGCCATCGATAGTCGATGAATCGGGGCCTCTGCGGCTCGTAGACGACAAGGTTTAGCGGAATGGTTTGCGTGGACTGGGGGAGAAGGACGCTTGTTGAGGTGCAGTCGCGGTAGCTGAGCCTTAGTTCAGCCGTGTAGACACCTGGGGAGACATCGGGTCTGACATTCACCTTGTATGTGAGAGAGGTTATCGACCCGGGCTGGACCGGGGACCCCACGCTGGCTGATAAGGTAGGTCTGCTGTCCCAGTTTGTGATTGGCAGAGACTCTCCAGGTCGGGGATGGAGGTCGCCTACTAAGGCGCAGAGAGGCTTGCTTCCTATGTTTGCAACCGTTATGGTGAGGTCTACTTTCTGGTCTCCAGGAACGGCTTTTTCCGGGTTTGCGATGTTCCCCCAAAGGACGTCGATGAGCTGTATTGTTGAGGAGTCTGCTGTTAGAAGCGAGGCTGGGAAAACAAGGGATATGGTGAGAAGAATTATTGTTGTGATGGTTTTCATGCCTGCTGCACCGTGACCGTGTTTATCTCCTCTTTCTCGATTTTTCCGTCCCTGAGGTAGATTATTCTATCGGCTTCGCGGGCGACCTCCATGTTGTGTGTGACAACTATGACGGTGTGACCTTTCCGCGCCAAGTTCTTGAGGAGCTGAACCACGACGGCCCCCGACTTTGAGTCGAGGTTTCCCGTCGGCTCGTCCGCGAGAATGATGCTTGGCTTGGTGACGAGAGCCCTTGCGATGGCCACTCTTTGCTGCTCTCCGCCGCTTAGCTGTGTCGGCTTCTTGAAAGCCTTGGAATCCAGGCCCACCTCCTTCAGCATCTCGAGAGCCAGTCTCCGCCGCTCCTGCTCCGGCACGTTTTGTATCGATAGAGGCATCTCGACGTTTTTTATAGCCGTAAGCCTGTTGATGAGATTGTAGGATTGAAAGACGAAACCTATCAACTTGTTTCTGATGATTGCTCTTTTGTCGTCGTCGGCATGGCTTATATCCACACCATCTATTATCACTCTGCCCTCGGTGGGTCTGTCAAGCGCCCCCAACATGTTGAGAAGAGTTGACTTGCCGCTTCCACTTGGCCCAACTATGGCAACCATTTCCCCACGCCTGACCTTGAAGCTTACACCGTTTAGGGCGATGGTCTCGATGCCGTTGTTTCGATAAACCTTCCTCAAATTCTCCACAACCATCACATAGTCATCAGACAACCTTACCTCACCTTATCCTAATGTAGTCGTACGCACCTGTGGCGTTCTCGAAACAGTAGTGCACTTTCCGATAATTGCTACGGAACTCAGCCACATCCTCAGCGACTTTGGATGGTTCTTTGCCTTTGACGATGACGTCCGCTATGAACTCCGCTATTTGCTTCATCTCAGACTCCTTCATTCCCAGCCTCGTGACCTCTTGGCTTCCGAGCCTTATCCCGCTGGGACGCCTGTAATCTGTTTTAAGCCTGTAGTCCTTGGGTATTAGGTTGCGGTTCACGATTATCCCAGCTTGTTCAAGCTTCTCCTCAGCTGTTCTTCCATCCATGTATTTTGAGACGTCTGCGACGATTGTGTGGGATTCTGTGAAACCTTTGTTGGGGTATAGAACATCTATGCCGAGCTCGTAGAGTGATTCGGCGAGGATTTTGGCGTTCCTAATGATCTGGGAGGCGTATTCCCTGTAGAAGGCGAGGGCTTCTGCGAGAGCTATGGCGAGGCCTGCGACGGCGTGGAGATGATGGTTGGAGAGGAGCCCTGGGAAAGCGACCTGCTTGAGTCTTTCGCCGTACTTGTTCCATGAAACAACCATCCCATGCTGGGGCCCCGCCAAGGTTTTGTGAGTGCTCATTGTCATGCAGTCTGCGCCTTCTCTGAGCGGGTCCTGGAACCTGCCCCCAGCTATCAACCCCGCTACATGTGCAGCGTCGTAAACAACATATGCTCCATATTGGTCGGCTAGGCTTCTGATTTCTTTGACAGGGTGAGGAAATAGGAAGACGCTGGCCCCCAGCATAAACAGCCTCGGCTTCTTACCGGTCTCGGCCTCGATTTTACGCAGCCTCCTCGCCGAAGCATCTACATCTATCTCAAAATTCTCCTCGTCAAACTCGTATCTTTCAACGTCGAGTCCCCTCACCACACCGGCTGTTCCACCCCATTTTTCTTTTCCATGGCTGATGTGTCCTCCGTGAGGTATTGTGAGCGCCACCATCATGTCTCCTGGTCTCGCGAAAGCCGTGTAAGCCACCAGGTTTGCAACCACCCCCGAGATGGGTCTTACGTCCACAAACTCAGCCCGGTAAACGGCTTTCCCCAACTCTATGGCCAAAAGCTCCACCTCGTCGATGTATCGGCAGCCTGCGTAGAGTCTTTCACCGGGCCACCCCTCGGCGTATCTATGCATAAAGTCGCTGACAAGGGCTTCTCTCACGGCGGGGCTTACAACGTTTTCGCTCGCGATGAGGGGGAGAGACCTCCTCATCATGCTGTGATGTTTCTCCAATAGGTCGAGAACCTTTTGGTAGGCGGTTTCAGGCTCCGCCAAAGTAGCTGTGGTCATATCCTACCCCAACCCGCTTCAGCCCCTATATCAAGATATATCTACTAAACGATGGCGAAGTAGACAATGGATGATAGAAACACTAGGTCTGCGGCTATCAAGAGTATCCCGAAAACTATTCTCCGCATCCGGAAATGAAGGCTGTCTGCGAGATGTTTAACTTTTTCCCGCATGAGGTGTGTTGGTATGGCCCAGATATGACGCTGAATTTTTCTGGATAGTATGGGATGTTTTTATTGACGCTTACCTGTGATGGGCTGTGGACCCTGCGGTTTTCGAGGAGGCTCTCCGGTATCTGCCTGGAGGTGTGTCATATGGCGTCCGCTACGTTGACCCTATCCCCATATATGTTGAGAGGGCTGAGGGAGTTTATGTCTATGACTTGAGTGGTAGAAGGTTTGTTGATTTTTGGCTTGGTCATGGAGCTTTGCTGATGGGCCACGGCTATAGGCCTGTGATTGAGGCTGCTATGGACCAGCTGGCTAAGGGCGCTCATTTTGGATATCCACACATCTGGGAGGTTAGATGGGCTAAGCAGGTTTGTAGCATGGTCCCTTCGGTGAAGATGGTTAGGCCAACGAATAGCGGCACAGAGGCCAACATGTATGCTGTCCGCACGGCTCGTGGATACACTGGCCGCAAACTCGTGGGCAAGATTGAGGGAGGATGGCACGGCGGATACGACGGCCTCCAAATAGGTGTAACCTATCCAATTGACAAGCCTTCAAGCCTCGGCATACCGCCCGAAACAACCGCCAACACACTTCTCCTCCCGTACAACGACCTCGACGGCGTCGAAAAACGAATAAAGGGAAAAGAACTCGCCGCAATAGTTGTCGAACCGGTTCTAGGAGCCGGCGGCTTCATACCCGCCGACATAGAGTATCTTAAAGGGCTTAGGGAGATTTGCGACAGAGAAGGCATCTTGCTCATTTTTGACGAGGTTATTACTGGGTTTAGGCTCGCGCCCGGTGGGGCTCAGCAACGGTTCGGCGTGTTGCCTGACATCACTGTTCTAGGCAAGGTTATCGGAGGAGGGCCTTTTCCCGCGGGTGCGTTCGGCGGAAGAGAGGATGTCATGGAGGTTCTAGACCAGCGTAAAAGGACCAATTTCTATGAAAGGGTTTTCCACGGCGGAACTTACAGCGGAAACCCGTTGACGATGAGGGCTGGCTACGTGTTGTTGAAAGAGTTGGAGAAAGGCGAAGTCTATGAGAAGCTGGAGAAGCTGGGTGAAAGAGCACGAAGAGGTTTACGAGAGGCTCTTGAACCGCTCGGAGCATACATAACAGGGGTAGGCTCTCTTGTCTGCATCCATTTCACGAAAGAGGAGCCGAGAGACATACACACAGCCAACAGGACAAAAGACCACAAACTCACCATCGAGTTCAGCAAACATCTCTACCGCAAAGGAATACTTTTCGTCCCACCCTACAACCCCCACCTATTCATCTCAGCAGCCCACAGCCAAGAAGACATCGACAACCTCGTAGAAGCCGCGGAAAGTTTCGCTTCCCTAAGCAAAAGCAGACTGTAAAACAGAGATTAGACGGGCCGTCATCCCCCATATCAACTCCCCACCGTAGGAATAGGCCTCTGTGACAACTTCGCGGTTGAGGTGCCGTGAGTAAACTTTGGCGTAGAACATGGGGAGGTTAGTCAAGGGGAGCCAAAAGACTTTCGAAACCTCGGCACCCGGATGCGGAGATACATCATGTAGCAGTCGGAAAACCACCGGCTTAACCTTAAGGGTCGGCACGTTACGGGGTGAGACTGTCTCGAGAAAGCCGATAAAACCCACAGCCTCCGCAGGCAAATAGGCCTCCTCGTAAAGCTCTCTAAGAGCTGTCGCGATAAAGTCCATGTCTCCGGGTCTCCAACGTCCCCCGGGAAAAGCAACCTGGCCTGACCAGGGGTCGCCTTCTCGCTCAACCCTCTTTACCAAAAGCACCTCTGGCCCTTCTCTCAAAACGATTGCGACCGCGGCTGTGCCGGGCCCAGGCTCGACATCATCGCTGTTTGCAAGAATTTTTCGGAGCTTATTTTCCATATCGGTATTTGTAGTGGGTGCCGAATAGGCTTGTGACGGTTACCTCGGGCTCCTCGAACAACTCGGTGAAAGCTCCGCCCCACTTGCTCTCCAGAAGAGTTCGTAGACCCCAGCGGACCTCGTTGAGGTCTATCATCGAGACGACGGGTTCGAAGAAGCCGAGGGCAAGCATCTTCCGCGCCTCCTGCTCAGGTATTCCACGGGCCATCAGATAGTAGAGCTGCTCAGGGTCTATCTGGCTGACGCTGGCTGAATGCGTCGCCTTAACCTCATCAGTCATAATCTCGAGCGACGGGATGGCATAAGCCCTTGCCTCGGGGCTCATAATCATGGCATGTTCAGCGAGATATGCGCTGGTGTTTTTGGCCTGTTTCTCGATGGTTATCACGCCTTTGAAGATTGATTTGGCCTTATCCTTTACAACTCCTTTGGCTAAGACCCTCCCCTGTGTGCCGAAGCCTATGTGGTGGAGGTTGGCTGTCACGTCAATTCTCTGCTCCGCGTCGCCGAAAACAATCTCGAGGTCGTTGACGGATGAGCCGTCGCCATACATCGAGCTGTCCACCCTCACCTTCGAAACCTGTCCACCGATTACCGCGCCCACAACCATCGCAGACGACCCGCGTCCAACATCCGCAATCCTGTTGGAGACATATGTCTGCCCATGTGAAAGATTCTGTAGAGTGCTGTGTTTCAAGCTACTATCGTCAAGAGAGTAGAGGTGGGTGTGATGGCCGAACACAGATTCATCTGCTCCAGGCAGGCCATGAACCTCCTCGATAACAGATGCAGCCGAACCCGGCTCTGTTACGGCGACAACTTTGCTAAAAACAGCTTCTCTCGGCTTGTCGAGAACATAGACAACGCGTATGGGACGGCTTAGCTGAACGTTTTTCGCCACCCTCAGAAATATTCCGGCGTTTGTGAGAGCGTGAACAAGGTGAGTGTATTTGTCGGCGTAGGATGAAGCCGTTACACGTTGATAAAGCTCCCTGATAAATTGTTCATGTTTTTTCAGGGCCTCTTCGAGGGGTAGGAGCTCGATTTGTTGGCCGTCGAGGTTCTCTGGTATACTGATGTGGACAAGTTTGCTTCCGACGAAAATCGCTGTGGGATGCTCTGTGTCCTCGGCGAGGTGTCTAAAGTCTGCCGGTATCTGCCTCTGGTCCCCTGGGTCGGTCATCTCTATCAAGCTCTCTTCGGGGAGAGATGGTGCCTCGTAATGCCTCACATAGAGCTCAGAAACTTCAGGCGGGAGGGAGAAATACATCTCAAGGCTACGGGCTCTCAGCCTCGAGAGCCATTCCGGCTCGCCGCTAAACCTCCTACTCAAAATGCCTAAACGCTCGCTCAAACCCTGTACAAAAACCCGTTGCCGCCTCTCTATTAGCTCTATCGCGGCCAAACCTTTTATTGGATAAACAGCCCAGAGCTTTTTGATGCTTGGACACCTGGGAAAACGGGCTGAGAACATAGTGTGTAGGGTGTGTGGAGCTGTAGCCGAGAAACCTGATAGCCATCACTATGTTACGGGATTTGGCTATGTTTGCAGAAGATGCGGGCTGCAGCCGGTTGTTTGCGATGGATGCGGTGCGAAGGTGAGGCGGATGACCGTGACGGTTTTGAGAGGCCGCACACTCTGTCTCAACTGCTATAGAGTTGAGCGTGAAAAAGGCGAGAAGAGAATATTCAAGGAACATTCAGCGAACTCGGTTGAAGAAGCTTTTGCAGCGGCCCTCGAGAACTCCCCCGAGGGATATGTCTTTGTAGGCATCAGGCTTAAACCAAGCTCCAAACAGGTTTGGGTCGCCGAGTATGAGAGGGAGGATATTTTCCTCTCACGATGTAGCTGAGAGAATAGCTGTGTAGTAACACGGTATTAGCTCAAGAATACCAGTGAAGCCGAGAAGGTTGAAGATTATTAACATCTCAGTTGGAGTAGGTGCTGGATGTTCCGGTTTTTGCGCAGAAAAGACGACTGGGTTGTCGATGACCAGCCTGAGCCACAGCCGTTCGAGGTCACTGAAGAGTTTAGGGCGAGGGTTGAGAAAGCGGTAACATCCCTCAACGCGCACATCGAGAGGCTCAACAACAAGTACAGAGACATGCTCGCGAGGAGCCGTGAATACTTTAACAGAACAGTAGAGGCACTTCAGGCCAAAGACGACGCGAAAGCCAAGCTCTACGCATCGGAGATAGCGGAGATTAAGAAACTCGCGGGCATCGTGCTCCACAGCCAACTCGTGCTGCTGCAAGTCAAGATAAGGCTTGAAAGCATCCTTGAACTCGGAGAAGCCCTCACCCTGCTCAAACCACTGGCAACACTGCTCGAAAACGTGGCCGAGGAGATAAGCTACGTGACACCGGAGGCATCGGAGCATCTCCGCAGCCTGATGGTGATGATTGACGATTTCATGGCAACCGCGGGCGTCTACGTTGAGCCCTCCTCGGAGAAGATGCCCGAGTTTTCGGAGGAGGCCTCCTTCATTCTAGAGGAGGCGAGAAAAATCGCGGCCGAGAAGGTGCGGGAGACGTTCCCCGAGGCGCCGAGGCTAACTGATGTTGAAAAAGCTGTCTACGAGTATGTCTTGGGAGCGAATCATGAGGAGCTTGACCTGGAGACGTGCGCCAACGCTCTTAGCCTCGACCCTGAAACAGTCTCAAACGTGTTGAAGAACCTACATGAAAAGGGTCTGATACAGCTGGAGTTCGCTGAAACCACTTAGGTGCCGTGTTTAGAGTTCCAGTCAAGCAGCTTCTTCAGGTTCTCAAGCACCACTGATTGCTTTCTTTTCTTTATTATCTCCATGAAGTCATCCATGGTTATCGGCCTCGGCTCTCCTTTCTCACCAGTGTTTGATGCGAAAAATTCGCTGACCACTTTCAGCTGAGCCTCCATACAGATGTCGTGTATGTCTGCGGCGGAGTAGCCGTCGGTTATTTTTGCCAGTTGGGAAAGCTCGACACCGGCTTCGAGACGGAGGCCTTTGGTGTATTTCTCGAAGAGCATTATTCTCGCGTCTATGTCGGGCAGGGGCACGAAAATCCGTTTCTGAAACCTTCTGATGAAAGGTTCATCGAGATGCCACGGCTTGTTCGTTGCAGCTAATACATAGAGAAAGTCCCGCCGCCCTTTGTCGAGGATGCCGTCCATCTCCTTGATTAACTGGTTTCTAACACGCGCCTCTCCACCGACCTCCATAAACCTTTCCGCGGTCAGCGAGTCGATTTCATCGATGAAGATGATGCAGGGTTTACCGCTTCTCGCCTCCTGCCTACACTGGTTGAAGATTTTTGATACGTTTCGCTCAGACTCGCCCAGCCATTTTGACATGATGGAGGCCGCGTCAAGGACGTAGAAGCTTGCGTCAAGCTCAGCCGCCACTGCAGCCGCCAGCAGTGTTTTGCCACAGCCCGGAGGGCCGAATAACAGTATTCCACGTGGCCAGCCAAGCGGGAAAAGGTCGGGTCTTCTCGTGGGGAAAACTATGCTCTCCCGTATTGCTTTCTTCGCCTCCTCGATGTTGACGATGTCGTCCCAGCTCACGTTTGGTTTCTCACTCTGAAGCTGCTGCCGCGGCTGCGGCGACTGCTCGGCAAAAGCCTCAATCCTCACAGAAGGCCCATCAACACCGTTCTGAAGCTCCTCAATCCTCGCCTGATACTCCTTAATCTTCTCCGCGTATATGCGTTTGACCGAGCCATCGGGGCTGAGGCGGTAAAGTTTCCACAACACGTCTATCGCCTCACGGTACGACTTTATCGCCTTGTGACGCTGCCCGCTCCTATCATACTGAACAGCTTCACGGGCCCTCGAGGCAGCTATCCTCTCCAGCTCCTGAGACATATCCAACCCAGCCGACAAGGCGTCAACTCTTTATATCTTATCGCAGCCACGGCATACGGTAATAGCAGATAACATACTCCGCTATGTCCTCGGGCATATTTTAAGCCGGTTGAGGCTTTATGTTTGAGGGAATTTATATTATAGCCAGACTCTGGCCCCGCGGGAAGGAAAGTTGTCGTCCGCTGCGGAGGCTCGGCCGAAGCCCTTCATCAAAGAGGTTATTCTGGAGAATTTCATGTCGCATGAGTACAGCCGGATACCTCTTCGCAGAGGACTCAACGTAATCGTGGGTCCTAATGGGGCGGGGAAATCCTCGATACTGCTGGCTATCTCTGTCGCGCTCGGTCAAACCTACACCGAGAGGGGCCAAAGGCTGGCCGACCTCATCCGAAGAGGATACGAGTCTGCAAGGGTTGCAGTGGTGTTTGACAACAGGCCAGTGGACGGCGTACGCCCCATATCATCGATAAACTCCGACACCGTGACCATAACACGTTTCCTCAAAAAGACGGGCGAATACTGGCACTATGTCAACAACCGTTTCAAGACGAAGGCAGAAGTAAGTAACCTCCTTTCAAGAATTGGGATAAACCCCGACAACGTCCTCATCATCATGCATCAGAACATGATTGAGCAGTTTGTGAGCAGAGACAGCAGGGAGAAGCTCGTGTTGATAGAGGAGGCTGTCGGCGCCGCTGGATTAAGGGAAAGAATAAGGGACACTGAGGCGAAGCTCTCAGCGTTATTGGCCGAGGAGGCTGTGCTGCGTAAAACCCTTGACGAGGCACGGTCCGCCGTCGAGTTCTGGAGAGAGGAGTATGAGAAACTCACCGTTCTACGGCGTCTCGAGGAGCGGAGAAAGCTCCTTGAGCTGGAATATCTCTGGTCGCTTGTCAGAGAGGCCGAGAAGTCGAGGGAGAGGCTTGAGGAGAAGATAGAGAGCATCAGAAGAGAAACCGAGAGCCTTGAGGCTAAGATTTTGGAGGCGCGCAACACAGTCTCAACATATTACCAGTCGCTACTGAAGGGGCTGAGAGAGGGCTGGGGTGAGAAGGTTTTGATTGAGACGGTTGACGGAATAGTGGCTGCTGCGGAGTCGCTGGGCCGTTTCCTCGAGAGACGAGAGATACGGGAGGATGAGCTGAGACAGCTCCGCTACGAGGTCACGGCTCTTGACAAAGAAATAATTCGTAGACGGGGTGAAGCCGAGGCCAAGGGGCCGAGGACGGATAACGGACGCAAGCCCGCCGAAATATCAGAGGAGATCAAGGCTGTCGGCCTCCAGATAGCGGCCATCGGAACACCTAACCCGCAGGCGGAGGAGATGTATCTCATCGCCGAGTCAAAATACCGTGAAGCCGAGCTAAAAGCCCAGCAGCTCAGCGAAAACGCCAAGAAAACAATGGCCGAGGTGGAATACAGGAAGCAGAAGTGGGCCGAGTTTGTGAGGGGGCTCGTCACCTCCGTTGAGCCAGAGTATCAGCAAATACTTTCCCTCGTCGGCGGCGCTGGAAAGATTGAGCTACGTAACCTCCATGACATAGACAAGGCTTCTATCGAGATATACGTAGGGTTCCGCGGGGTCGAGCCAACGCTTCTTGACACCCATACGCAGAGCGGTGGGGAGCGAATAGTCGCGACCATGGCTTTTCTCCTCGCCGTCCAGAAACACATCAAGTCACCGTTCAGAGCCGTCGACGAGTTCGACGTACACCTCGACCCTCTAAACCGCGAGAGAATAATCCACATACTCACGTCCTCTGCGAAGAACGACCCACACACACAGTACATAGTCATCACACCCGGCAGAGTGCCTTTCACAGAGGACATGAACGTGATAATAGTGCAGAGCGTTAAAGGGAAGTCGGCAGTGCTTCTCCCCGCTCAGACGGAGGTGGTCTCGGGTGACGAGCGTCAAAGTGGCTAGGGAGGAGTTGGAGAGGCTTATTGCCTTATGTGAAGCGGTGGCCAAGTCGGGGACTGACCCCTATAACCTTGACGTGAAGTCGATGCTCAGCAAGCTGCGTAGCATTTTGGAGAAATTCCGTAACGCAGAGGTTCTGGTCCTCGACGCCGAGACGCTCTACAGGATAGCTGTTGTGGTGGCTCTTCAGCATAAATGGCTCAAGGACAGGGCCAACTCGCTCTTCCTCGACAGCCAAGTTATAGCTCTCAAAATAGCTTCGTCGGATAAGAAGTCTCTCGCAGCGGCGTTCGTCTCAAGCTGGAGACCCATCCTCTACACCGAGCAACTCACCATACACATGCTCAACATCGGGCTGGAGCATTTCCTCAGCCTACCCACGCGTGGAGAAAAAACAGCTGGAGAGATGCTGCCGTCGGAGGGCCTTGCTCTGGAAAACCTGTCAAAGACTTTTTCTCAGTATGAGAGGCTTGAGGAAGATGTTAGAAGGATTCATGGAGAGATGCTGGGGGCTAGGGATGTTGATGGGAGTGTGGATTATCTAGGCTTCGTTAACGCTGAGGGTCCTTCCAAGGTTGTTGAGAGAGCTTTTCTGACAGCTTTTGTGGTGAGCGAGGGATACGCTGATTTGAAAAAGAACCCGTTGACGGGTGAGATACGCATCATACCTTACACTGAGAAGGTGAAACGGAGCAGCGTCTCATCGCTTGTCGTCACGGTCAAGGGAGGTGAACTCGTTGTCTGAGCAGAAGCCTGAACAGTCCACGGCGAGAAAACGTCTACAAACAGCCATGGCCATGCTGCTATTCACAAGCCATAGACTACCCGGGGTACGCGGCTACGAGCTACGGCGAAGGCTGGGCAAAAACTATCTCAAAGTCATCGAGACCCTTAACCACAGGCTTGAGCCGATGGGGCTGCGTGTAAAGATTCTGTTCGAAACAGTTGTCGAGCAGCCGGGTGAAGAAGACTATGATAGAGCGAGGTATTTCATCACGTTGGCGGAGCCTTTGACTCTCTCGGACGTGGTTGCCGCAGGATGGAGGGTGGATGAATTGGCTGTCTTAGCCGCGGCTTTGGCGCTTCTTTTCTCAAGAGGTGGAAAGGCTCCTCGGAAAGATTTGATGGAGCTGTTGGAGGCTAAGATGCCGAAGTGGAGGGTTGAATCGGCTCTGGAGAAGTTTATGCGGAGAGGCTATCTCGTTGACTCGGGTGATGGTGTTCTCTCAGTGGGTTGGCGGGCTGTTGCGGAGGTTGACCAGAAGCAACTGCTCAAGGCGTTGACAGACCTACAGACAAGGGAAATCACTTAAACATACTCTGAATTCGCCGTTTCTCAGCATCGACAATCAACTCCACAAGCCTAACACCGACAGAGCTCTCCTTCTCAAGGATAGCCGAGGCCTCCTCGACGTCAAGGTATTTGCTGGCTAGGGTGAATACTGCAGCTTTCCCATACTTCTCAACCAGCTTAGAAGTCTCCAAAGCCCTTCGCCGTATCTGTCTCTCAACCATGTTGACCGGCTTCCCCTTTCTCGAGACAAGGTTCATCACAGCATCTGGCTCCTCTCTCAACACGCCGAGGCGTCTTGAGCCGCATGACTGGCAGCTCGGCCACTGCTCAAGCTCCCGCACCAAACTCCTGCCGAACCAGTTCCAGCACACGGTGCAGACAAGGGTGACAGGCTCGTTGTTAAGTCTCCCACGGACGGCGTTGACAACAAGCCTCTGCAAACGCTCCGAGGCAATCACGTCTATGTCGCTGGCGTATCTTCTGACTGTTAGGCTCGTCAGCGGCGATGGCTCGAGAAGCCTTACAACCACCAGCTCTAGCTCTCCTGAGACGATGCTTTTCAGGAGATAGTGTGCTTTCTCGGGCTCAAAATCTGCTGAGAAGCAGTGTTGTAACGCCTCCTCGTATGTGATTGTGTCCTTTAAAACATCAGCGAGCTTGGCTGTGTCGATGTCCAGTAGGCTCGCATCCTTCGCTATCATCCCCATCTTACGGGCTACATGCACAAGCCTCCTTCTAAAGAGGCTCGACGACTCGACCGCTTTCCTGAAGCCCTCCCACCAACTCTCCTCCTCCGCAAGATTTTTCACAGCGTTGAGCACCGCGTCAGCGGTTATTTCGCGTGACTTGTAGACGATTCGATACGCGTCCTGCTGGACGGTGACGGCTGTTCCCAGCTCGGAGGAGACTTGGTAAGCGATTGTGCGGGCTAAGGTTCTGTTGACTTTGAGGCCTCCGCAGACATGTAGCACGACGTATTCAGGTGTCTCCTCGAGCATCACAAGCCTGTCAGAGGGAACAGGCAATCCCTGCTCATGATGCATCTTAACTTCTCGCAGCGACTTCTTCAACAACGTTGTGGATGTGCGGTATTGGTGGGCAAGCATCTCGAGAGCCTTTTCCTCTTCACCCTTAGACAGGGCCTCGGCATATCTTCTCCTTATCGCTCCGACTTCCTGTGCCACCTCGTAGGGAACAGGTATTTCTTCCCCGACCCATGAGGGAACAGCTCCCTCGAGGCTGTCGAGCTGTGCCACGTAAATGCGTTCACCACCAGTCTGTATGATTTCCCACGCCTTTCCCATCAATATGAAGCGTGTCCCGGGTTCACCGTATTCGGCGACAAACTCTTCATCAAGTATGCCGACGGCTTCGCCTGATGACTCGTTGACCACGAGGTACTGTTTTTCCTCAGGTATCATGGTGAGGTTGTTGAAGTAGTATTCGTAGAGGATGTTGTTTCTGGGAGGTGTTTCAAGGATGTTGTCCGATGTGAGAACTGCTGCTCCAAGCTTCTCTAGATGTTGAGCGGTTTTCAAAAGCTGCTCCATGGTGAAGTTTCTGTAGCAGTAGGAGCGTTGGAAAATTTTGAGAGCATCCTCGAGTTTGATACGTTTCCTCTCGATTAGCAGTCCAGCGAGCTGGTGCGCCGCGACGTCATAGCTATTCTCAAACACTGTGACATCTTCTATCAAGTCGCTGTAGGCTCTTCTGATGATTGCGAGGCTTTCCAACGCGTCGTCCGAGTCTGTGACGATGATAACACCTTTTGCTGTGCCTGAGAGGGTGTGGCCACTTCTGCCCACACGCTGGACAAGCCTAGTCACCTCACGCGGGGAGTTGTATTGGATGCATAGTTCTATGCGGCCCACGTCGATGCCCATCTCGAGGGATGAGGTGCATATGACTCCCGAGAGGCCGCCTGTCTTCAAGGCCTGTTCAGCGCCTATGCGGGTGGATTTGGCGAGGCTTCCATGATGTATGCCTATTGGTGCGGCCTCGTCCCATGCCCTGAAGCGGTTGGTCAAAATCTCCGAGAGCGGCCTTGTGTTGGTGAAGACTAGCGTGGATTCATGCTGGTCAACCAGTCTTCTGATTAGACTGAGTCTCGCCGCCACCTCGGGATGAATGGAGAGTTTCTCAGCCAATTCGTAATCATTTTCGTCGGGGTCGGGATATTCCACAGAGAGCTGAAGTGACTTGGATAATGGAACCCTCACCACAGCGCAGCTTCTTCCATGGCCCACGAGAAACTGTGCAATTTTATCAGGCGCCCCCACAGTGGCCGACAGCCCTATCCGCTGAAAATCTCTCCCCGTTATCTCCACAAGCCTCTCCAAGGCTAGGGAAAGCTGGCTGCCCCTCTTGTCGCCAGCGAGTTCATGCACTTCGTCGACCACAACGGCTTCAACACGTCTCAGATGCTGCCTCAGTATCCGAGCTGTCAAAAGTATCTGAAGCGTCTCAGGTGTGGTTATCAGAATGGTTGGCGGCGAGAGTGCTTGTGCCCTTCTCTCTCGCTGGCCTGTGTCGCCGTGTCTTACGCCCACCGTCATGTCGAAGCGGCTCGCCCACCACTCTATTCTGTCTAGAAGGTCACGGTTGAGGGCCCTTAGCGGCGTTATGTAGAGGATTTTCACACCTTCAAAAGATGATGACAGTAGCAGATTGTTGATTAGGGGGATGAGGGCCGCCTCTGTTTTGCCTGTCCCTGTAGGAGCCATCAACAGAATGTTCTCACCGTTCAAGACATGTGGAATGGCCTGTATCTGCGGAGGCGTGAGGTCGCTGAACCTCTCCAGCACAGCGTCTCGCAAAACTTTGGCTAAGCTGTTGAGGACCTCAACCCCTTCCTTGGATGCTTTCACTCGATTCTTCACCGGTCTCGATGAGCTTGGCTCCGCACATGGGGCAGAACCTCGACTCCCCCGGTATCACGCTGGAGCAGAACTTACAGATTTTCATAATCTGCTGCACGTTTTCCTGCGGTGGCGGGGATTTTGTTGGAGGTTGCTCTATTTTTTGGGTGGCAGACGTTGGCTGAACAGGTTTCTCTGCTTCGACAGGCTTAGGAGCGAAAACATTACCCGCAACATATCCCATCAACCCGGCGAGAAATGTCGCGCCACCGATGAGCAGCAGCCTCGACACAAACAGGTCAGCCTCAAGCTGTGACGGGCTCCAAAGCGAGAAATTGAGAAACCGGGATAATGCAAACGCAGCCAAGCCCCCGACCGCTGCAGCGAGAGCGGATTTGGCGGAGGCCCTCGCCACCAAACCGGCAGCCGAAGCCGTCAACAATATGGAGATTATGGCTGGATGAAGTGGGTTGATGTAAATGTTTTCCAGATAGATTAGGATGAAGGCGATTGCGAAGGAAAGAACCGTGGCGGCGGCAAAGCGTAGATAACCCCACATCTCAACCAGCATATTAGCCTAGCCCGGCTTTTTAAAAGCCTATCTCATACGAATTTAGTCGACATCCATGCCGAACGCGGTCTTCATCATCTGGCGGAGTATTACAAGTTTCTGGATGTCGTTGGCGCCTTCGTAGATTTTGAAGACCTGCGAATCTCTTAGAAACCTTTCAACCATGCCGTCTGTAGCCACTCCGACGCCGCCGTGGACAGTTATAGCCTTGAGCGCAGCCTTTTCTGCCACTTCTGTGGCATATAGTTTGGCCATCGACGCAGCCATTACAGCCTCGGGCCTATTCTTGTTGGCGAGGGTGGTTGCCCAGTAGAGCATTAGCCTCGCGCCCTCGAGCATGGTGAGCATCTCGCTGACATGAAACTGCACCGCCTGGAAGTATATCAGCGGCCTCTCGAACACTCTACGCTGAAGCGAATACTGTAGTGCTTTTTCGAGACAGGCTTGGGCAACTCCGACAGCTTGAGCCGCCACACCTATTCTGCCGTGGTCGTAGGTGTCCATCGCGATTTTGAATCCCTGCCCCTCCTCCCCCACCATGTTCTCTTCAGGCACATAGACGTTGTCAAGTATGACTTCGCATGGATGGCTGCCCCTGATGCCTATCACCTCGATTTTTTCACCTACTCGGAACCCGGGAGTGCCTCTTTCCACGATGAAGAAGCTGAGTCCCTTGTGCCTTTCTTTTCTGCTGGGTGGGGGAGAGGTTCTGGCGAGGACGATGAAATAATCTGCTTTATCCGCTCCTGAGATGAAGTATTTTCTTCCATTTATTTCCCAGCCTCCGTTTTTCCGCTTGGCCGTGGTCTCGATTCCAGCCACGTCTGTGCCCGCCCCAGGCTCTGTTGTGGCGTGTGCCGCGAACTTTTCTCCACGTGCTATCGGTGGAAGATATTTGCGTTTCTGCTCCTCGGTGCCATAGACCATGACAGGGTAGGTGAAGAGAACGCCAACCAAAGTGGCGACTGTGAACGCGGGGCATATGCGTGAAACCTCCTCGACGAACAAGGTGGAGTACATCATGTCCGTTCCCTGTCCATCATAGGTTTCGGGAATGCCGAGGCCGAGGTAGCCCTGCTCCGCAGCCTTCTTCAAAAGAGCCGGCGGAATAGTGTTGGTGCGCTCAATCTCCTTAACCAGAGGCTCAATCTCCTTCTCGGCAAAGGCCCTAACAGATTTGCGGAAAATCTCGTATTCTTCCTTCATCTCTACGGCGAAGTCAAAAACAGAGGAGAATGGGAAAACCATGTAGATAGAGAGATGGGGAGAAATTTAAGGAAGCGGTTGAGGTTAGGGTTTTTTCTCCGCCTTTCTTCTCTGGATTGCTGCGACGACGCTTACAACTAGCCCGAGAATGAAGAGGATGTAGGCTGTGCCGCGGTGGCTTTCCTCAAGCGCCCTCAAACCAATACCCAGCTCAACCCATCGCATCAACCCCATCCCCATCACCACCTGTGTAAGCGTCACAAGAAGCACCACAGCCGTCAAAGCGGTCACCACTCGGCTAACTCTCCCCACAGCAAGATAAGCCCCGACAACAAATATGCCCAAAATACCTATGGCTGCGTGAACCAGCTGCAAAGAACCCGCCGCGAACCCAGACTCGCCAATCGCTATCTGCACCAGAACACCAACGCCTATCAAAGCACCAATAATCATGCGACTGTTCATGGTGAAAAATGTTTCAAAATGGTTCTAAAAAACCTTGGGAGGTTTAACAAAAAATGGTTTAGAATTCAGGCGTCTCTGATTCGCCTTCCTTCTTCTTTTCCTCCTTCTTCTTGGAGGCTGCCACGACGTCGTCTATTCTCAGTATCATCGAAGCTGCTTCGAAGCTTGAGCGGAGAGCGTGGAGCTTGACCTTCGCCGGCTCAATCACACCTTTGGCCAGCATGTCGATGACGCCGCCGCCGAAGATGTTGACGCCCACACTTCTCTGCCCGTTTTCATGGGCGTGACGTAGCTGAGCCATAATCTCCACAGGCTCGAGTCCAGCGTTTTCGGCGAGGGTTCTCGGTATTGCTTCAACAGCTTCAGCGAATGCGAGGTAGGCAAGCTGCTCTTTGCCCGAAAGCTTGCCCGCCGTCTGTCTCAGCTGTCTCGCGATCTCCTCCTCTATAGCTCCTCCGCCGGGCACTACGCGTGGGTCGTCCACCAAGTCAATCATGTTCATGATGGCGTCGTTAAGAGCCCGTTCAGCCTCGTCAAGCTGTCTCTCAAGTCCAGCCCTCAACAGCACCGCAACGGCCTTGGGGTTCTCGCATTTCTCCACAAAGACCATCCGGTCTTCACCTATTTTCCTCTCCTCGACGAGTCCCGCTCGTCCAAGGTCTTTGGGGGAAAGGTCCTCAAAGTTTGTTACAACTCTCCCACCAGTCGCTTTGGCGAGCTTCTCCATGTCGCTTTTCTTGACGCGCCTAACTGCGAGAATGCCTTCTTTCGCGAGGAAGAACTGAGCCGCGTCGTCTATTCCTTTCTGGCAGAAGACAACGTTGGCGCCGACTGCCTTCACCTTGTCAACCATGCCCTTGAGTATGTTTGTCTCCTCGTCGAGGAACTCCTTTATTTTCAGCGGGTCCCTTATGCGGATTTCGGCGCTGAACTCTGTCTTCTCAATCTCGAAGGGGCTGTCGATGAGAGCTATCCGCGCGTTCTCTACACGTTTGGGCATGGCGGCGTGAACAACCTCCTTATCCACTACGACACCGCGAATCAGCTCTGTCTCGCCCAGGCTTTTGCCAATTTTCTTCACAATCTGGATATCGTCTTTATCGGCCCTCTGTTTGCCGTTGAACTCCTTCACGACGCTTAGGACAGAGTCGACTGCAATGTCGACAAGCCTGTCCATGGCAAAGCCGAGAGACTTGCTCCCCAAAGATGTCGTTATCACTTTTCTCAGAGTGGCTCTGTCGTTGAGGTCTATTTTGATGGCGTTCTCGTTTATGACTTCTAGGGCTTTGTCGAGGGCTTTTTTGTAGCCAGAGATTATGGTGCTTGCGTGAATCTTCTGCTCAATCAGCTCCTCGGCTTTTCTCAACAACTCGCCCGCTAGGATGACGGCCGTTGTGGTACCGTCGCCTACCACATGGTCCTGAGACTTGGCCACCTCGATAATCATCTTGGCCGCGGGATGTTCGACATCGATTTTCTCAAGAATGGTTGCGCCGTCGTTTGTTACGATGACGTCGCCGATGTTGTCCACGAGAAGCTTGTCCATACCCTTCGGCCCAAGAGTTGTCCGCACAATCTCGGCGATTATCTTGGCGGCGGCTATGTTGTTTCGCTGAGCAGACCTACCTTGTGTCCGCGTCGTGCCTTCCTTCAGAATTATTACTGGTTGACCTGGTGCTAGAGACATGCTTCATCAACCTCTATCGGGGTTGGATGTGCGGAATAATTTAAGTCTAACCCGTTGGAAGGTTGCGGAGAACGGTTTTAGCGGCTCTCTCAACATCTTCCTTCTTCACGGTCCGCCGTCCCGCGTACTGGGCGAGCTCGAAAGCCTCTCGCGCTATCATGGCTCCGACGTTTTCCAGTATTTTGCGGAGTTCATCGGCAGCGTCCTCGCTCACCCTCGCGGCTCCGGCCTTCTTCATTATACGGTGAATGGGTGCCGACGGAATGTCGGCCTCTTTCTCGGACATCGTCATATCTCATTTCTACCTACATAAAACCCTTACAGTCCCATTGAATTCTACAGCCTTTCCATGAATTTCCCACAGGATACCCTGTTACATCTCTAGGTATTTATGGCCAAATATGGGTTTAAAAGCCATCAGTAACTCTTTTTAAACAGTAAGCTGAGGCGTAACCGGTTTGGCAACCACAAGAATTGAGTGTCCGAATTGTCACAGGCTCACCATAAAGGGGAAATTCTGCATATACTGCGGCTACACTTTGGAGCAGCCGGCCGAGCCACCTAAGCCAGAGGTGACGGAGGCCGAGGAGGTTGTCGAGCAGTTGCCGGAGGCATCTGCGGAGTCGGTTGAGCAGCAGGCAGTTCAGCCGCCCGTCGGAGAGGATGTTGCTGTTGAGGAGAAGAGGCTCGTGGACCAGATGTCTACAGTGTATCTATGGTATTTCCGTCTCATTGACCTGTTTCTCGACCGCGAGGCTGACCCCGAAGTTTTCAGCGAGCTTTTCCAAGAGTATCGCTCAAGGCTTAAGACGCTTGACGAGAGGAGGCAGGCTGAGATAGCTAAGGTTGAGGAGCGTATCAACACCCTTAACGCGACGCTTGAGAAGCTTAAGGTTAAGCACGAGGTTGGAGAAATTCCAGACCGTCAATACATCACGCAGAAGCTGGAGATTGAGAAGGAGATGGGGCGTCTTAGGCCAAAACTGATGTACCTGAGAAACCCGTTCAACATTCGATTGGCTGACCTGCCAACCTTCAAGACACAGCTGGAGGAGCGTCTACAGAAGGTAAAAACAAATGGACGCGACCTAGGAATGCAGGACGAGTTCATAAACATGTTTGAGCAGGATGTCCAATCCGCGTTGAAGGCGCTGGAGGTATTGATGGAGCAGCATCAGAAAATCAAGAAAGAGCTCAACAAGCTGGAGCTACGGTACAAAATCGGCGAGCTTAAGCAAAGCGAGTACCTGTCGCTTAAGCAGAAGCTTGAGAGACAACTGGAGCTACGGGGAGGTTAGATATTTTAGCCCGCAAATCATTGATCGGCTGTGAAGGTTATAGTCACCGCTCTTCCGGGTTCTGGGAAAACCACCACCATCAAGAAAGTTGTTGAAAAGATGCCCAGCCTCGTGGTCGTTAACTACGGCGACCTCATGTTCGAGGAGGCCTCTAAGCTCTACGGCATATCGCACAGAGATGATATGAGGAAAAAACTTGGCCTCAGAGACTATCAGAGACTTCAGATGAGTGCAGCAGAGAGGATAGCAGCTATGAATAATGTCGTAGTTGATACACACTCGGTAATCAAGACCCCTTTTGGCTACTATCCGGGGCTTCCTTCTGAAGCGGTTCGGATAATGAACCCCCATCTGATAGTTTTTCTCGATTGCAGGCCGGAGGACATTCTAAGTAGGAGGCTTAAGGATGTTGCTGAAGGTGTTGACAGGAAACGTGAGACAGAGAGTGTTGAAGCGATTGAGGCGGACCAGCAGATGAGCAAGTTTTTCGTAGCAGCGGCAGCTAACACGGCGGCATGCTATCTCAAGGTTGTTTCACTACGGTATGAGCAGAGGAGGCCATTTGAGCATGCTGAGGCAGCGGCTGAGGAGATAGTGCAGACCATCAAGTCACTTTCAAGTATTTAGCGTAATATTTTCCGGGCTGTGACGAGGTAGGTTGTGTGTCCCCTCATGAGAAACTCGGGCCTCGTCATGCCACGTTTCACTCTCATGTTTCTGAGAAGCAGCTCGACGCATGAAAGGTCTGAGAATCCACCTGCCTCGAGAGCCTCGTAGGTCTGAACCACCTGCTCAACAGTAGGACTTAGCGAGACCCATACCCCGCTCGGCTTCAGAGCATCATAACATGATTGGACAGCTCTCCATGGCTCTGGAATGTCTATGACCGCTGCGTCCAGCTCCCTTTCCACAATTTTTTCACATACATCTCCCTGCTTTAGCTCGATGTAGTCAAGCAGCCCCAGCTGCCTCATCCTGACAGTGGCTGTCTCGATGTTCTCAAGCCTGACATCATAGCTGTACACTCTACCCGTTGGCCTGACGAGGTAGGTGAGAAAAGCAGCCAAAACACCTGTGCCCGTCCCCGCCTCAACAACCCGTGAACCCGGCCCCACACCGGACACAGCCGCTATGTAGCCAAGGTCCTTTGGATAAACTATCTGAGTCGTACGTGGGAGAAATATGAGGAGGTCGAGGAACGTCGGCTTAAACACCTGCATGACCGCTCCTGTGTTGGAGTGGAGAACGCATCCGCTCGGTTGTCCGATGAGGTTTGAGAGGTCGATGAAGCCTTCGCTTGTGTGAAACTTTTTACCGCTTCTAAGCTGCACCATGTATCTTTTCTTTTTCTCCGTGACAATTAGAACCCGGTCCCCCTCCTGGAAAACATGCTGCTGCATCTCTGAAAAAGTTTAGATATTCTGTTCGCTATTTATGTGACGCGGCGGTGATGTCTCAGAGTTATTCAGATTGGTGAAGAGAAGGCATTTGGCTGAGCCGCCATAAAACCTATATCTCCCGTCCCAAAGCTTTACACAAAGTGCGGACAACGCTAACGTTGCTACTGATAATCGTCCTGACGTTTCCGGCCACCATATCAAATAGGCCAGACATATTCACCGAAATCACCATCCCAGTGCAAAGTGCAGCCGAGGATGTTTCCATAGCCCAGACATCCAGCGGCTCTATTGAGGTCTTGGGTGCATGGGGGAAGAAAACGCTCAGCGTCTATCTATACTCCTCAGGTTCCGCTGTTTTGGATGAGGCAGCAAGAAGAGGTGTGGAGGTTTGGTATGGAAGCATCAGGGCCTTTGTCCAAGAATACGGCTACAGCTACCTTCTCTCACTATCCTTTACCTTTGCCACAAGCCCTGAAGACGCAGACATAACTATACGCTATGTCTCGACGCTGGGAGGGAACATCTGCGGGCTCGCTACGATAAGGTATGGAGGTCTCGTCTATGATATAGTCAGCGCCACCATACAGATTTCGAGGGCATGCGTAGGCTCTGACGCCGAACTCGCCTACAAGGTGGTGGCGCACGAGTATGGACACGCTCTCGGCATAGGCCATTCAAGCAACTCAGTCGACCTCATGTATGAAAGGGTAAACACAGCAACCTACCCATCAACACTAAACGTCTACGCGCTTGCAGTCGCCTACGCATGGACCGAAAACAACCTCTACAGACCTCCGCCCACTCGTTCAATAAATTCACTCCCCTCATCCATAGAATACAAACAGCTACCACCTCTCACAGAGATACGTCAAGTACGCGTCTATCTACAATCCGAGCTTGGACGACTTCTTCTCAACACCTATTCCTTGCCTCGTGGAACAGTCTTTAGGCAGGTCGCTGAGGCGGAGAAACTGTTTGACAACAGGACCAAGCTTGTCTTTGACCGCTGGGTTGTCAACGGCATGGGGGAAAGCCGTTCACCGGTTATCCAGGTCCGGGTTGAAGACGATACGGAGATTGTGGTTGTTTACCGTGTCTTCTACTTTGTACGGGTGCAAATGTTTGAAGAGGTGTTGTCGGGCTGGTATGGTTTAGGCGAGGAGTTGCCGGTTACGGCGAGGGAGTTCATCAACTTTGAGAACGCTACACGAATGGTCTTCACGGGGTGGAGCGACGGTGTCGAACAGCCTGTTAGGAAAATAGTGGTCAACGGCCCGGTCGACATAGAGGCCTTTTATCTCCGCCAGTATCTTGTTCAGGTCATCTCCTCCGTTGACGTTTTCGAGGGTGAGGGCTGGTATAACGAGGGCGAGGATGCGGAGATTGCTGTGCTGAGTAAGATGGTGTATCTTGGGGATGATGTGCGTCTGCGTCTTTCCAACATGTCTCTGCCAGGTGACAGCGAGGTTGTGGATGATGTTATACGGTTTGTGGTCCATGGTCCTGCAAGTATTACGGTGGATTGGGTGACGGAGTATAGGGTTGTGGCGAGGGCTACCCACGGCGATACCGACCTGTTTGACGGCTGGGTTGCTGATGGAACTGTTTTGAACCTGACGGCCCTGCCTGAGATTACGTGGAACAACGGCACAAAAGCACTCCTCCAAGGCTGGAGGCCAGTGGACAATTCCAACCCCCTTTTATCCGTCACAGTCGACAGGCCCTTGAACCTGCTGGCTCAATACGATGTCTACTACTTTGTCCAAGTGGTTTCCCGTTTTCCCGTCAATGTTTCAACGAGCTGGGTTAAGAGAGGTGACATCGTATTCCTCGACCCTGGTCCGCGGCTCAGAATGCATGGAGAAGGTTTCCGCAGCCGTTTCATGGGATGGGAAAAGATTGGGAACCAGACGAGCATAACAGTTGAGGGACCTTTAACAGTTGAGGCGCTCTGGGTCGAAGAAGCAAGGCTGCTGGTGAAAGGCCTTGGAGGAGAAGCGGAAAGCTGGCACATTTTGGGTGAGACTGTCACGTTATCGGCTGAAGAAGCCGTGGAAACAGAACCGGGTAGAAGATTTCTTTTCCTCGGATGGAGCGGCGACAATGAGAGCAGAGAGCGTGTGATAACAGTGGTCGTCGATGGCCCGAAATTCTTGAGACAGGTTTACCGCGAAGAGGCATTGGTTGAGTTTGTTTTCGTCGACGCTGAAGGTTTTCTTGTCTCAGCTGAGATATCGCTGCGCGATGAAGTGAACCAGCGTGAATATGTTCTAAAACCCTTTGAGAAGACATGGCTTCCCACAGGAGGATATATAGTGGAGAACGTCAGCTTCAACTTCGCCGATGTCAAGACATCAGCAGAACTCCGTATAACTGAGCCGGGGCGCCTTAACATACCTGTCCGTGTTTACAGTGTCGAGGTCGATGTGTCTGATTTGTTGGGGTTTCCGCTTGCAGGTGCAAGGGTCAAACTCCTGAACAGCATGGGCGTGGTCGAGGCCTCTGGAACGGTTGACAGAGCTGGCCGGATTGTCCTCTACCCTGTCAGCCATGACGCAAAAACCGCTGTGCTTGACTACATTTTTTGGAGTCAAAAAATTGTCTTGGAGCCAGAAATGAGACACGCCGTTGTCAGCGCTGGTGTATCACTCCAAACACTGCTCATCTCTGCTGCATTTTTAGCGGTTATCGCAACAGTTTTGATTAAGGCTAAAGAGAGACGCATGAGGTGACTTGGCTGATGACGGGAAACATAATCGGCGAGAGGTTTGTCGTAGCCAGTTTCGGGGAGAGTCATGGAAGATGTGTAGGGGTGCTGATCGACGGCTGCCCGCCAGGCATAGAGCTTTCAGAGGCTGATGTGCAGGTTGAGCTTGACCGCAGAAGGCCCGGGCAGTCGCTTGTTACAACAACCCGCACAGAGGAAGACCGTGTGGAAATTCTGTCAGGCGTCTTCCAGGGAAGGACAACAGGAGCACCCATACTAATGCTTGTCTGGAACAAGGATGTTGACTCACGCCCCTATGAGATAATCCGCAACACACCAAGACCGGGCCACGCAGACTACCCTGCATACATCAAGTATAGAGGATTCAACGACTACAGAGGCGGTGGAAGGTTTTCAGGACGCATCACAGCAGGCTACGTGATGGCCGGCGCTGTCGCGAAGAAATTGTTGAGCAAGCTCGGTGTCGAGGTTCTCGCCTACTCCCTGGAAATCGGCGGTGTTAGGGCCCGTCAACTATCTGTCGACGAAATCAGGAAACATAGGTACGCGAACGAGGTAAGGTGTCCGGATTTTGAGGCCGCGGAGAAGATGAAGAAGGTTGTGCTCGAGGCGAGGAAACAGGGTGACAGTGTAGGCGGCATCGTCGAATGCATAGCCCTCAACCTACCCATCGGACTGGGGGAGCCTGTTTTCGACAGTCTTGACTCAGACCTTGCTAAAGCCCTGTTCTCAATACCTGCGGTGAAGGGTGTGGAGTTTGGTCGAGGGTTTGAAGCCGCTCGGTTGCGGGGAAGCGAGAACAACGACCCCTTTATCCTCGTAGAGGAAAAAATCAAGACCGCATCCAACAACTCGGGCGGAATACTCGGAGGCCTCTCCACGGGAGAACAGCTTGTAACAAGAATAGCTTTCAAACCAGCCTCCTCGATAGCAAAGCCTCAGAAGACCGTGGACATCGTCGAGAAAAAGGAGACCGAGATAGTGGTGCCGGGGCGGCATGACCCAACCGTGGTTCCTAGAGCTGTTCCCGTCGTCGAAGCGGTTGTAGCTTTTGTCCTCGCAGACCACGTCCTACGAGCAGGCTTAATACATTAACCACGTGTAACAGGCATCAGCATAAATCCCATCACGTCTATGCACAGCCATGGCCATGGATGAATATCGTTTGCTAAAGGAAGAAGAGCTGGAGAAGGCCCTCAAAACTCTTGAAAACTGGAGACTGAAAGATGGAAAGCTCTATCGCAAAATCGAGTTCAAGGATTTCATTGATTGCATAGGCTTCATGGTTAAAGTTGCTATCGAGGCTGAGAAGATGCAGCATCACCCCGAATGGTTCAACGTCTACAACCAGCTGGAGATTTGGCTTGTCACACACGACCTCGGCGGCATAAGCACCTATGACGTGAAGCTGGCGCAGAAGATAAACGAGCTAATTGCTGGGTGAATCTTTCGTCGCGATGTTGATGGCCGCCTCCGAGATGTCCGCAGCATACTCAGCAACCCGCCGCAAACTGTTTATCACAACAAGCTCCGTCAGCCTCTGCTCCAAATCCAAACTCTTTTTCTGTGAGCTAAGATAGGCGTTCATCTCCGACGATACATCAGCTATCTGGTTGAGGGTCCTGTTCGCGAGGTCGGTGCTGGGATAAATGAAGGAGGTCAAGGAAGTTTTGAAGAGTTCCACGACCTTTGCGTTGATCTTGGACAGTCGCTGGTCTGGTTTGTAGGTGTTGGTTGTAGTGAGGGTTCTGTTGCTGATTGTGACTGCGTGGTCTGCCGCTCTCTCGATGCTTTTCGCCACAAGCACGTAGTTTATGCACTCGCTCGGGTCTGAGAGGTTAAGGTTCCTAAGCGTGGCATAGTCTCTCACGGCTATGTTGAGCTGGCGAACTATGAAGTGGTAAAACCTATCGACCTCATCATCCCGCCTCACCACATCTTCTGCGAGAGCTTTGTCGTTTCTGGAAAACGCTGCCAAAGCCTCCTCAAGCATATGCGCCGTGATCTCCCCCATCCTTTCCAGAGATATTTTTAGAGGTAGTTTATCGCCGGCGGGTAGAACTTGGGCCGTAAGCTCTGTGGCTGTCTCGCCGATTATCTCCACCCCCACGAGCCACCTCCTTATCCTATCCTTCAAGACGGATATTGTCTGTGGAGAATAGGCAGTGAGCTCAACACGTATTCTGTCGCTGCCGTCGAGATATTTTGAGAAGAAAAGCCGCACAACCTCGTCAGGCGTCTCGCCTCCACCCAGACGAATAACTGATTCACGTCCCCCCTCATTCCCATCAGCCGTGACCAGCAGCCCAGACGGTAGCGTAACAATCTTCACCGTGTCAAGCTTCTTGAGACCAGTCTTCTCCACCCATTCCTTGGGAAGAGATATTATGAAGGTGGAGCGGCCTGTTTTCTGAACCCTTCTAGTGTATGTAGGCTGCATGGTTTTGTCTTGTTGTTGGCGGTATATAGATTTGTTGCATGAAAATATTCCAGCCACTCAATCTATATATCGCGGAAAACTCACTCCTCAACCGCCATGAAGAATCAGAAAAAAGGTGTGACAACATCTCTAGTTGTTGGAGTTGTTGCTGCGTTAGCGGTAGGGCTTGTGGTAGGTCTTCTGACTGGTCCATCTTTGCTAGGAGTAGGGACAGAGACGGTGACCGTGACGGTTGGAGGAACTGGTGGCGGAGTGCAGACAGTAACCCAGACAGTTACAGTAACAGTAGGGACTCAAACACCTGTTCAGCTTGCGGGAAACATAGAGGTCGATGGCTCCAGCACTGTTTATCCGCTCACTGAAGCGGCCGCGGAGGAGTTCATGAACATTCACAAGGGAGTGACCATAAGCATCGGCATATCGGGGACAGGAGGCGGATTCAAACGATTCGTGATAGGTGAAACAGACATCAACGACGCCTCAAGGCCCATTCTTAAGGCCGAGGCGGAGACTGCGGCCAAGAACGGTGTCGAATGGATTGAGGTTCCGGTGGCCATCGACGCGCTGGTGGTGGTTGTTCATCCTTCAAACAATTGGGTCGACTGTATAACGATATCCGAGCTCAGGGAGATATGGAAGCCAGACAGCACAGTCAAGCTCTGGAGCGACGTCAGACCCGAGTGGCCAAATCAGCCCATCAAACTCTACGGCGCGGGGCCTGACAGCGGAACGTTTGACTACTTTACCGAAAGAGTAGTTGGAAAATCAAAGGCCAGCCGAACAGATTATGTCGCATCGGAGGATGACAACGTACTTGTAGCTGGGGTGGAGTCTGACCCGCTCTCGCTTGGATACTTCGGCTTCGCATACTTCGCTGAGGCCAAAGACAGAACTAAGGTGCTGAAGGTGAGAGATGACCTTGCAGGCGGAGAATGTGTCGAGCCAAGCGACGAAACCGCCAGCACCTTTACATATCCACTTTCGAGACCCCTGTTCATCTACGTCAACAAGAAATCATGGGACACCAAGCCGCATCTAAGGGAGTTCGTAATCTACTATGTTGAAAACGGGGCCAAGTTTGCTAAAAAGGTGGCTTACACACCGTTCCCAGACCACTACTACAGGAAAGCCGCAGCACTACTACGTGCAGGTATAACCGAGGGGCTCTACGAGCTGACAACCTTAAAGAACAAGAACGCAGGACCACATTAGATGGAAAGGAAATGTCCCAAAACATATTTTTCAACAAAAATTTTTTGACAAATCTTCGGAGAAGACAGCGCGCCACAAAATTTGTCAACCTGCTTTTACTGGCCGCTGCGTCGGTCTCCTTCATAGCTATCATGGTGATACTCGGCTCCCTGATACTGGAGTCATCCATCTTCTTTGGCCAAGTTTCTGCAGTAGAGTTTTTGACCGGCACAGAGTGGACGGTACTATTTGCTGATAAAAAATTTGGCGTTCTTCCTCTTCTCACAGCCACCGCGCTCACTTCCGCGATAGCATTAGTCGTGGCAATCCCCGCAGGTCTCGCTACTGCGATATATCTCAGCGAATACGCCCGGCCCGGTGTAAGAGGTGTGATAAAAAACATCATCGAATTACTGGCCGGGATACCAACTGTAGTGTACGGCTATTTTGCGCTTTACTTCATATCGCCTAACCTGTTGATGAGGTTTGTTCCGGGAACTGGTGTTTTCAGTGCGTTGGCCGTTGGCTTGATGATAGGTGTCCTCATAATTCCCATCGTCGCCTCGTTAAGCGAGGACGCGTTATACTCTGTTCCTGAAGATTTTCGACTGGCTGCTTATAGCCTTGGTGCTAGGAAAATAGACGTGGTTTTCCGAGTGATTGTACCAGCCGCTCTCTCTGGAATTCTCGCAGCCATCATACTTGCTTTCACGCGTGCGATGGGTGAGACGATGATAGCGGCGATAGCTGGAGGGTTTAGGCCTTTTTACAGCTTCGACCCACGGGAAGCCATGCAAACCATGACAAGCTTCATCGCACAGGTTGCCACAGGAGACGCGCCTCATGGAACGATAGAGTATCAATCCATATTTGCGGTGGGAATTCTCCTCTTCATCATCACCATGGTCTTTAACCTTGTGGCGCTAGCTATTGTGAGGAGGTGGCAGATACGTTACTAAGTCAACAGGATAAATTCAGGAGAAGAGACAGAGCTAAGCAGTTTCTCGACCGGATCGCACCTGTTCTGCTTTCTCTGGGAGTCTTCGTGGGCGTCGCCGCTGTAACCTCTCTCCTCTTCACCGTCATAACAACTGGTTGGAGCAGGCTTTCATGGAACCTGATTTTCGCATACCCGTCTGCGAATCCTCAGACAGCGGGGATGCGTTCAGCGTTTCTAGGCAGCTTCTGGACCGTCAGCCTCTCCGCTCTGGTCAGCATACCTCTTGGAATAGCGTCAGCCCTTTACTTGACCGAGTGGTCATCTCATCGAAGGCTCAGAAGGTTTCTCGAGTTCAACATGGCCAACCTCGCAGGCGTTCCATCCATCATCTTCGGCCTCGTTGGACTAAGCATCCTCACCTATGGACTGGGTCTCGGACGCTCAATAATAGCGGGGGCATTTACACTCGGCATAATGACCCTGCCTCTCGTCACTGTATCGGCAGCGGAAGCAATCAAGTCTGTGCCAGAGGCGTTGAAACACGGTGCCTACGCTCTCGGAGCAACCAAGCTACAGGTTACACGTCACATAATTCTCCCAAGGTCTCTGCCTATGATGATGACCGGGGCTATACTGGCCATTTCCAGAGCTATTGGCGAAGCGGCACCAATACTTGTCATAAGCGGTCTACTGTTCATACGCACCGACCCCACATCGATTTTTGACAGGTTTACGGTGATGCCTCTCCAGATATTCAACTGGGTAAGCAGGCCTCAGCCCGCGTTCCAAGAGCTATCCTCTGCGGCGATAATTGTTTTGCTGGCTTTGCTGATGATGTTTAACGCGGCTGCAATAGCTATTAGGTATCGCTACCAGAGGAGGGTGATGCTATAAATGACGATGCTGAAAAAAATATTGGTGGAGAGAGAACCCATGGATTTATCTAATGGTGACAGGGTTGTTGTCGAAACAGTCGGCCTAACAGTTGTCTATGGCCGCAAGTATGCGATAAAAGATATCAACCTCAAGTTTGAGCGTTCAAGGATAACCGCCATCATAGGTCCCTCGGGCTGCGGAAAATCAACCCTACTCAGATGTATAAATCGAATGAACGACCTGATACCTGACGCTAAGGTGCAGGGAAAGGTCTTTTACAGAGGCTTGGACATTTATTCAAAAGATGTTGACCCAGTGGCTGTGAGAACAGCCATCGGAATGGTTTTCCAGAGGCCTAACCCCTTCCCCATGTCGATTTTCGATAACGTAGCCTTCGGGCTGCGTGTCAACGGAGTGAAGCTCACTAAACAGCAACTATATGAGAAAGTCAAGGACGCTCTCGTGAAAGCGGCTCTCTGGGACGAGGTGAAAGACAGGCTTGATGCACAGGCTTTCTCGCTCTCGGGAGGGCAGCAGCAGCGTCTCTGCATCGCAAGAACTCTTGCAGTCGACCCCGACGTCATCCTGCTCGACGAGCCGACCGTCTCACTCGACCCAATATCAACCGCAAAGATTGAACAGCTTCTCCGAAACATTTCACAGGACTACACCATAATCATAGTCACCCACAACATGCAGCAGGCAGCACGCGTCTCCGACTACACAGCCGTGATGATGCCTGACGAGAACATGGTGGGCAGGCTCATCGAGTTTGGGCCGACAAAGGAGATTTTCACCAACCCGCGGGATAAGAGGACGGAGGACTATATCTCGGGAAGAATAGGTTGAGGATGGTTTGCCGCGTCTGATGGACATAGGTCTGGAACGGCTTGTCAACATGCTAAACGACATGGCTACACTCAGCCGAACAGCTGTCGAAGCCGCTGTAGAAGGGTTCATCAAAGGCACACCCAACGAGAACGAGGTTTTCCAGCTTTCGGAGAAGCTTCGCTGGCTGCAGGACGAGGTGGCTGACCTCGCAGTCGAGCTGATAGCGCGTTACCAACCTGTGGCGACTGACCTCCGGTTTCTCCGCTCATGCATGGAGGTGGCCTATGGGTTCTCACGCTTCGGCAGATACGCCTACGACATATCACAGGTGATAACAACATTCGGCGAACTGCATGAATGTGAGAAAAACGAGGTCCTCGAGACAGCTGAAGTGGTTAAGACCATGATAGAGAAGAGCGTGAAAAGCTTCGTGGAGAAAAATTTGGAGCTCGCCGCCGAGCTTGAAAAACTGGACTCGGTAGTCGACAAAGCCTACAAGAATCATCTAGAGAGAAGCCTAAACAAGCCCGGGTCTAAGAAATGCGACATGGCGACGATGCTTATTCTAAGATATCTTGAGAGAATAGCGGACCACGCCACCTACATAGGGGAGGCTGTTGTATACATCTTGGAGGGTCAGCATCGGCCTAGGAAATAGAATCATGGCTAAGGAAGTTGTACAGATGCGTAGAGAGGTGGCGGCGCTTCTTCTCGAGATATCCCGCAACATCCATCCAAATGAGGTGATAGTTCTTCTCCACGGCCGGCGTGAAAAGACAGGCTACTTTGTTGAGGAAGTCTCTTTTCCACCTCAGTCAACCTATGGAGAAGGCTTCTCATCCTTCAACCCCTACCAACTACCCATTGACCACTCTTTTCTCGGTGTGGCTCACTCTCACCCCTCCGGGGCCCCGTATCCTTCTGTCGAAGACCTCAACAACATGATGGGTGAGCTGATGGTTATTGTGACAGCTCCTTACCGTGACGAGAGAGACATCCATGTCCTCGACGGAGAAGGTAGAAGAATGAAGCTCATGATTGTTTAGCGAGAACGGCTTCACACATTCTGAGGAGAAGAGCCATGGGGTCGCTCGCCTTAACAAAGGCGCTGGCTAAAAGAACACCATCCGTCCCCAGCTCAATCGCCTTCGAAACATCCTCGGCCGTCGATACACCTGCTCCACAAAGAACCCTGACACTCGGCGCTATGGCCTTTACTCGTGAAACAGTCTCCGTAACCACTTCGGGCTTCGCCCTCGAAACAGATATGCCGGTGCCAATCAACTCAGGAGGCTCCACAGCCAACACGTCGGGGCCGAGCGCTGCTGCGGCCGTAGCAGCGTAGGGGTCGTCGGCGCAGACAATGGAGACAAGCCCGTTGACTCTAAGCCTGTTAACCGCCTCGGATAAATCGCTCAGCCTAAGCTTTTTCTCTGAATGGTTGAGAAGGGAGCCTACCGCCCCAGCTTCCTTCAACGCCTCAGCCACGACGGAGCCTGTGTATGCCCCGGGCAAGTAGGGGTCGCAGTGCTGAGCAAAAACATGCACCGAAACATTTGACGCCACATTCGCAAGGTCAACCAGGGATGGACAAACCGCCACGGACACCCCCGTCTCCTCAGCAGCCTTCTCAGCTGTTTTCGCGAGCTCTAAAGCCTTTTTTCCGATAGATTCCCTGTATGTCTTGAAGTTAAGCACAATCAGGGGGTAACGGATGTTCACAAAGTCTCTTCATCTGGCTTGTTTTAAACGGTATCGGTATAAGTATCAGTCAATGAATGATGTGGGCCAAGGATGGACAAGGTTATTGCCTACATCGGGCATCACACCGACGAAGACCTGCGCCAGATGCTTCAGGCGATAGGCGTCAAAAACATAATGGACCTTTACTCAGACATTCCCTCCAAGTATATTCTCAGTTCACCGCCGGGCGTTGAAGGACCCTTGTCTGAACCTGAGCTAATCAAACATGTTAAGAACATTTTGGCGAAGAACCGACAGGGCCTCCGCCTCTTTTTAGGAGGAGGTGTGTGGCCTCATCATGTTCCAGCCGCTGTGAAAGAGATTGTTTCGAGAAGCGAGTTTGTCACAAGCTACACCCCTTACCAGCCCGAGATATCGCAGGGAGTTTTAACAGCTTTGTTCGAGTTCCAGAGCCTCGTCGCAGACCTCTACGAAATAGACGCCGTCAACTCATCAATGTATGACTGGGCCACAGCCGTTGGAGAGGCCTTTAGAATGGCGTATAGATACAACGGCCGGAACAAAATCGTATACGCGGGTCACTGCGGCCCCGGCAGAATACGTGTGGCCGAAACATATGTCAAGCCGCTGGGCCTCAGGCTTGTAAAGGCATCGTTCGACGACAGGGGTAGAGTGGATGAGGAGAGTTTGAAAACATTGGTTGACCATGAGACTTCTGCTGTTTATGTCGAGAACCCTTGCTACTTGGGAGCCGTTGTGGAAAATGTTGAAGCCGTCGGTGAGATAACTCATGACAGAAACGCCTTGTTCATAGTGGGTGCGGAGCCAACCTCTCTCGGGCTGTTGCGTCCTCCTGGTGCTTTGGGAGCTGACATCGTTGTCGGCGAGGGGCAGCCGCTTGGGCTTCCGATGAATTTCGGCGGCCCTCTTCTCGGAATACTGGGATGTAGAGATGACCGAAAGCTTATCCACAGTATGCCGGGCCGGATGGTGGGGATGGCTGAGACACTCGGAGACAAGAGGCGAGCCTTCACGATGGTGTTAAGGGCCCGTGAACAAGACATTAAACGGGAGAAAGCCACCTCAAACATATGCACCAACCAAGCCCTCTGCGCCATCACAGCCGCAGCCTATCTGTCGCTTCTGGGCAAACATGGTTTACAATCACTCGCCCGCCACATCTTCGAAAAAACAGCCTTCTTCATCGAGGCACTTCAGAAAGTGGACGGGGTAAAGGCGCCGCTGCTCAACGCTCCACACTACATGGAGTTCACCTACAGAAAAGAAGGTCACTCATCTGAAAAGCTGTTGACAAAGCTTCTCAGCATCGGCATAGTTGGAGGCATCAGGATAAGAGAGGATTTTCCGCAGCTGGGCGACGGAGTGCTGATATGTGTGACAGAGGTGCATAGCGTAGAGGACATCCGGGAATATGTGGAGACCGTGAAGGAGGTGGTTTGATGTATCGACAGGCTTGCTGGGATGAGAAACTTGTCTACGAGCTATCGCGGCCTGGCGTCACAGGGTTCACGACCCCAATTAATCCACAGGAGGTTAGAGAGGCGGGTGAGAGAAGCCTTGGCAAGGTTCCGAAAAACCTTCTCAGAGATAGTTTGAACCTGCCGGAGCTATCCGAGCTGACTGTCGTGCGACACTTCACCCGCCTTAGCCAGATGAACTACAGCATCTCCACAGGCTTCTACCCACTCGGCAGCTGCACCATGAAATACAACCCCGTTGTCAACAACCAACTGGCTGAGCTGGTGGCCGACATTCATCCCCTCCAGCCAGCGGAAACAGTTCAGGGATGCCTCGAGATTCTATACAACCTTGAGCAGGCGCTGAAGACGTTGACGGGCATGGATGCTTTCTCGATGGTTCCCGCGGCCGGTGCACATGGAGAGCTGGTCGGATGCCTAATAATCAGAGCATACCATAGTGAGAAAGAGGGCAAGCCTAGGCCGAAAATCATCGTCCCAGACTCCGCCCATGGAACAAACCCTGCAAGCGCAGCCATGGCGGGTTTCGAGGTATCAGTTGTGAGAACACGCGAGGATGGATGCGTCGACCTCGAGATGCTAGAGAAAATGGTTGACGGCGACATAGCCGGCATCATGCTGACAAACCCCAACACCATAGGGTTGTTCGAGAAAGACATCGAAGAAATTGTCCGAATCATGCATCAAAACGACTCCCTACTATACTATGACGGCGCAAACCTCAACGCCATAGTAGGTGTAGCGAGGCCGGGGGACATGGGTTTCGACATAGTCCACCTCAACCTCCACAAAACATTTTCCACACCACATGGAGGCGGAGGCCCCGGAGCTGGCCCGGTCGGAGTTGTCGCCAAGCTGGCTAAATATCTGCCTCCTCCAAGAGTTGTGAAAAACAGCGAAGGCCGATTTGTGTTGGAAGACGGCGGCTCCTCAAGCATAGGCCCTGTGAAGCTTTTCACAGGAAACTTCGCGGTCCTCCTACGTGCATACGCCTACATCTTAGCGATGGGCGGCGAAGGCCTGAGAAGAGCAGCTCTCTACGCGGTCACATCCTCAAACTATCTGCTGAGCAAGGTGAGGCAGCTGAGAGGCGTCACGCTTCCCTTCGACCCATCACGTCCAAGGAAACACGAGTTTGTCGTAAGCCTCGCCAAGCTGCGAAAAGAGACGGGACTGGGCGCGCTCGAAGTAGCGAAGCGTCTCCTCGACTACGGCGTCCACGCACCCACGATATATTTTCCGCTGATTGTTGAGGAGGCTTTCATGGTTGAGCCAACTGAGACAGAGAGCAAGGAGACGCTTGACAACTTCTACGAAGTCCTGTCCAAGGTGGTGCAGGAATGCTACGAATCCCCTGAGCTGGTTAAGTCTGCTCCCCACAACACAGCGGTAGGCCGCATAAACGAGGCCAAAGCCTCCCACCCAATACACTTAACCCTCAGCATGCGTATGAAGAAGAGGAAACAGAATGAACAAAATACCTCTGCTTGATCTTCATGAGAAGACTGCGAAGGAGCTGGGCGAGTTCGCTGGCTGGCGGACTGTAATCACCTTCTCCACTCTCCGCGAGGAGCACGAAGCAGTTAGAAAAAAAGCGGGCATCTTCGACATAAGCCACATGACTCGGACGAAGATATCTGGTCCCGGGGCTACTAAGTTTCTACAGAAGGTTTTGACGATAGATGTTGAGAAGCTAAAGCCGGGGAGAATGAAGTACAGCCTGATTCTTAACATGGATGGAGGCATAATAGACGATGTGACGGTCTACAAAGTGACGTATGACAGTTATCTCATGGTGTCAAACGCCTTGACGAGAAGCCACGTGCTCGAATGGTTGAAGAATAACGTAGACGAAGAGGTGTTGGTTGAAGACATTACGGAGAACAGCGCATTCTTCGCGGTTCAGGGCCCAAAGTCTTCCTCATATGTTTCGAGTCTTGTCGGTGATGTTTCTGGTTTTAAGTGGTTTGAAGGCGGGTTCAGGACAGTGGATGACTGCAGGCTTCTGGTGACACGAAGCGGCTACACGGGGGGTGACGGATACGAGTTGATGACTCTATGCGGAGAACAGCAGCTCTATGAAAAAGTTTGGTCATTCTTTATGGAAAAAGGGGTCAAGCCATGCGGGCTGGCGTGCCGCGACGTCTGCAGAATAGAGGCTGGCTTCCCGCTTTATGGACAGGATTTTGACGAGAGAAACGACCCATTTGAAGCAGGTCTCTTCTGGGCCGTCAAAATGGATAAACAGTTTTTCATCGGAAAAGAGGCTCTTGAGAGAAAACAAGCCAAGGGCCCTGTCAAGAAACTCTCGTTGGTGGAGATGATGGAGCCGGGTGTGCCGAGGCCCGGCTACAAGGTGTATGTGGGAGATGTTGAGGCCGGTGTTGTGACGAGTGGCTGTCTTTCACCTCTAATAGGCAGAGGGTTTGGTCTTGCGTATCTTCCGCCCTCTCTTCAAGTCGATGGTTATGAGGTCTATGTAGATGTCCGAGGGAGTCGCCGCAGAGCAGTTGTCAGGACTAAGCCGTTGATAAGCTTGTCGCGGCCTTAGAGAGTGCAGTCAATTGTCTGACCCGTTTATCCAGCGGATAGCCGATGAAAATGTCGATGTTGTTCTCCGATAACTTCCGTAGTAGTTGTGCGAATTCGTTGAAAGGCCCAGTGTATACGTATTGCCTCCACACTTCATCTATGTTTTTGTTTCCAACTCGTCTCGAAACATAGGCATTAACCTTCTCTGCCACGTCTCCTGGCAGCTCTTCGCCGAAAAAGTAAGGAACATAAACGGCTTTTCGTAAACCATTATGAGAATAAAGCCTTGTCTCTTCAAGGAGGCGAGGTGTCATGAGCATGACGGGCACGGCCCCATGATTCGCCGCTATTTTCGCAGCCGTTTTCTCGACACGCTCGGTCCCAACCATCAACAGATTAAACCGGCATTTTCTACGAAATGCTTCCGCGGCCTCAAGCAAAAGACTGCCGGCCTTCTGCGATTTTTCCTCAGGTGTAAGGTAGGCGGAGTTTCCTGCGACAAGGCAGACGCCGCCGAACCCCTCTTGGCTCACCACATCGACCACAGTATCAAGCCTTTCCCAACAATCAGCGCGTCTAACAGGTACAGTAATAACCGGCTCAGGGAATCCGAGAAGTTTACAGACCGAGACAAGCTGCTCGAAACCCTTCAAAGACAAGTCATCAACAGCCCTCTCCGAATCGACTACAAGATACCTATAGCCAAGCCGAGTCAAAACCTTCGCATAAAATATCAATGTCTCGAGCTTGTTTTCGCCTAATAAACTGGGCTTAAACGCAGCGCCCAGCTGGAAGGCCAACACCTCTCTGGAAGACGTCCACCTCCAGACACTCCAAACACCTCGAAAAATTTCATATGAATACGGTATTTAAGAATTTTCAGGAAACCTCATCATAGCTGGTTTTTATTTAGTCATGAGTACCCATTCTGGGATGCGTGAAGAAGAGCTGGAGAAAGCGATACTTGAGAGGAACCGTTCGCTGGATAAGGCTGTTCTCGACAAAATGGTTGAGGAGAAGCTTCGAAGCTCACCTTTTCTAACGAGGCGTGGAGCCCTGCTGATAATACTCGAGGAGATGAGGATTGCTCAGGAGCTTATATCGGGAAAGGATTTCGGCGAATATCTCCAGCTGAAAAACATCACTCCAGGTCTTCAGAACATTAACATAGTGGGAAGGGTTCTTGGGAAAAGGACTGGTGTGTCGCAGGACGGGCGAGCATACATCGTGCTTAAGCTATCAGACGGTACAGGCTCGGTTGAAGTTTTGGGAGACGATGCAGATATTTTGCGGGAGATACGAGTGGGTGATGTTTTGGCAGCCCACGGCTGCACGGTGGTCAGGAGGAACAACAGGATAACTATTCGTCTCTCTCCCAACACAGTTATCAAGAAAGATTCCCCAGAAGTTCCTCCTCTGGAAAATCTTTTGAAACCGTTGAGCGAGGCGGCCGAGGATGAGAGCTCCGACATCTGGGGTGTTGTTGTTTATGACACAGGCGCACGGGAAGCCGGCGACGGAATCCTATTGAATGACGTGATTGTCACAGATGGAAAAAACATCTACCTGCTTCATGCATATAGGGAGCACGCTTCTTTCTTCATCCGCGCCCGTGGGAAAAAATTTGTCGCCGCCAACCTAAAGCATCGTGGAAAAGAGTTCTTCACATCCTACGACACATGCATAGAGTATGTCGGCGAAGACATATCCCTCGTCAAAAATGTGCTGGAAAAAGCGGGGAATGTTAAAGCCCGTCCTGTGGCACGCTGCTTCGACGAAGTCACAGTCCTATGGGACGGGAAAAAACTTTACAGAGCACCCCAGCTGGAGAAGGCTTCTGGAAATGTTTTGTGCAGAAACATCTTTGTTCTCGACTTGAACAACGTACCTCATATTTATTGTGAAGATCATGAAGATTTGGACGAATCTTGTGAGTTTGGAGAGTTGCCTCTGTTTAGGGGTGAGTTGGAATCTTTTGACGGAAGACTTGTCGACGTCTGTCTACAGGCGGAGTTTTTGAGAAAAACACAACTATCTATGGTTGAGACACGGTTTGGCGCTCGACAGCTTATACGGTTCTGGCTCAGAGTTGGGGACAAAATCTACAGCGGAGCCGCATGGGGCCCCGTATCGGAGAAAGTCAACAACCTAACAGAGGGAGAACCAGTAACTATTGTCTTTCCACTGATAAAGAAAAATCAGTTCGGCGAATCCGAAGTTC
>CALHAG010000017.1 GCA_937934305.1 Candidatus Caldarchaeum subterraneum | reverse complement strand
GATGTTGGCGGGCAAAATGCTGGGCTCGGAGATTAAGGGTGAGAAGGTTGAGTCGCTCATTGTGACAGAGTATACTGAGGTGGTGAAGGAGCTTTATCTCGGCATCATAGTTGACAGGTTCAAGCGTGCGCCCGTGGTAATCGCATCGGCCGAAGGCGGTGTGGAGATTGAGGAACTGGCGAGAACAAGCCCCGGCCACGTTTTGAAGACAGAGGTAAACCCTTTGCTGGGCCTCGCCGACTATCAGGTGAGAAAAATCATCAGCTTCATGAAGCTTGACCAGAAGCTTGCGCAGCAGGCAGCCACAATCCTCCGCGGTCTATACCGACTGTTTGTCGAAAACGACTGTGAGCTGGCTGAAATAAACCCGCTGGTCATAACACCTGATAACAGACTAGTCGCTCTTGACTCCAAAATTATTGTCGACGATAATGCGTTGTTTAGGCGTGGTGAGTTTAGTCGGCCTGAGTCGGGGACGGGGTTGGAGGCTGAGGCCCGTCGTCTCGGGTTTGCCGCGGTGGAGCTTGACGGTGAAATAGGCATTATCGGTAACGGGGCGGGGTTGACGATGGCGACGATGGACATGGTTAAGCTGAAGGGCGGAAGCCCGGCAAACTTTCTCGACGTCGGCGGCGGAGCTGCTGAAGATGTTGTGGAAAAGGCCGCTAGGCTGCTGCTGACACATCCACGGGTGAAGGTGGTGTTCGTCAACATACTCGGAGGGATTACGCGATGTGATGAGGTGGCCCGCGGCCTTGTCTCTGCATACAAATCCGTCGGCGCGGGGAAGAAGATTGTGGTGAGGATGATGGGCACAAACGAGGAGGAGGGCAAACGCATCCTCGTCGAAAACGGCATCTACCCACTAGACAGCATGGAGGAAGCGGCCGCGAAAGCCGCTGAGCTCGCGAGGTGAGAAAAACATGGCAATCCTCGTCAACGAAGACACACGCGTCCTCGTTCAAGGCATCACCGGCAGGCAGGGCGCCTTCCACACAAAAGCCATGCTCAAGTACGGTACCAAAGTTTTGGCAGGGGTGACGCCTGGAAAAAGTGGCCAATCTATCGAAGGTGTGCCTGTTTATGACTCGGTTGAGGAGGCGGTGGCGCAGCATCCCGAGATAAACACATCTATGGTGATGGTTCCAGCTCCCTACGCTGGTGACGCGGTTATCGAGGCGCTTGACGCGGGGATAAAGCTCGTCGTCGTCATCACGGAGCATGTCCCCATCCATGACGCAATGAAGTTCATCGCATACGCGAGGCTCCGCGGCTCAAACATAGTCGGCCCCAACTGCCCCGGCGTCATCACACCCGGCGCCGCAAAGGTAGGCATCATGCCCGGCCACATCTTCAAGAGAGGACGCGTGGGGATTGTTTCCCGCAGCGGCACGCTCACCTACGAGATAGCCCACGCCGTGACCGTCAAAGGCCTCGGCCAGTCAACATGCATAGGCATAGGAGGTGACCCCGTTGTTGGCCTCAACTTCATAGATGTGCTTGAGATGTTTAGAAGGGATGAGGAGACGGAAGCTGTTGTTCTCATCGGTGAGATAGGTGGAGACCTTGAGGAGAGGGCCGCCGAATACATCGTGAAAACAAGGTACCCCAAGCCTGTTGTGGCCTATATAGCGGGGAGAACAGCTCCTCCAGAGAAACGGATGGGCCATGCGGGGGCCATCATATCGCTTGGTGCAGGAGACCCCGCAAGCAAGGTCAAAGCACTCACCGAAGCAGGCGTCCACGTCGCATCCACACCCGGCGAAGTCGCCGACAAACTCGTCCAACTCCTCAAATGACAGATTTACCGCAACTCGCTGAACAAGTCGCCGAAATACTGCGTAAAGAACCCTCGCTCCTTAGAACAGATAGCTCGCCTCTTCTTGTTGTCGGCGACACCCACGGAGACGTAGACTCCACAAAAAAAGCCCTCGACTACGCTGATGAGAAAGATGCTGTAGCAGTTTTTCTCGGCGACTACGTGGACAGAGGCCCTTACCAGATAGAAAACATCACGCTACTCTTTGAGCGGAAGCTCGCCGAGCCGAATAGACTTCTCCTACTCCGCGGAAACCATGAAACACTCACCATGAACACATACTACGGCTTCCTCGACACCGTCACGCGCAGACACGGCCTCAAAACCTACCAGCAATTCCTCAAAGCATTTGCACAGCTTCCGTACGCGCTACGCTGGCGAGATGTTTTCTTTGTCCACGGTGGAATTGCCAGAGGTTTGCACATGGTCGAAGAGGTTGAGAAGCTTGAGCGCGGGGAAGACGACCCCGAGCATCCTGTCGCTTTTCAGCTGTTGTGGAACGACCCTCATCCCGGTGTCAAAGGGTTTGCTGAGAGCGACCGTGGAGGCGGCGCGCTATACTTCGGGGAAGACGTCTTCACAAGCTTCATGGAGCAAAACGGCTTAAGGCTGCTGATACGCTCTCACCAACCCATGCCCGACGGATACCGATACATCTTCGGCGGAAGGCTTTTGACGGTTTTCTCATGCCGCTACTACATGGTTCCACCGAAGGCGGTCCTGCTCCAAACCTATAAGGAACAGGCGGAGATAATTGAGTTGAAGTAGGTTGCGGGTCTCGGAGAAGGTTTACCTCATTGATACAAGGGCTCTCGGGTTTGAGAAAATCGTCGCATGCTACCTCGTGAGAGGGCGGAAAACCGCTTTGGTGGACGCAGGATACTCGTCGACTGCCGATGTCGTGATAAACGCTTTGAAGGAGATGGGTGTCACCAGGCTCGACTACATTATCCCGACACATGTTCACTTGGACCACTCGGGAGCGGTATGGAGACTCGCAGAACACTTCAGAGAAGCGGAGGTAATCGCTCACCAGAGAGCCGTTAAACATCTGGTTGACCCATCGAGGCTCGTGGCCAGCGTCCTCGAGGTCTATGGCCCAGACATTTTACAGGTTTTCGGGGAAGTGAAGCCCGTGGAGGAGCATCGTGTTCACAGCGCAGGCGACGGCGAAACTCTCGTCTTAGGAGACGTTGAGCTAACATTCATCTACACACCAGGCCACGCTCCTCATCAATTCACAGTCGCTGTCAGCGACGGCTCCGTCATCACAGCCGACGCCGTCCCCATAAAATATCCCGGCAAACCCTTCATCATTCCCTCGACACCACCCCCAAGCTTCGACCTCAACCAGTTCATAGACAGCCTCGCCAAGCTCGGAAAACTCGGCTCCAAAATCTTCCACACACCTCATTTCGGCAGCCGTGAAACAGACGAGGCTCATGTAGATTTTCTCATAGAGAAGACACGTGAGTTTGTGGCGGTGGCTGAGAAGGCGTATAGAGGGGGAGCTGGTGTCGGCGGAATATACATCGCTCTTGAACGGATGCTTGAGAAGGAGGCGGGTGAAAAGCTTCCCATCTACGCCCAAAACCTTGTCAAAATTTCAGCCATGGGCTTGTACGAGTATTTTAGAAAAAACGGCTGAAGCTATTTTACCTGCGGTTAAGATGATTTTATATGCCGTTAATCACCGTTGTTGGGAGTGGAAGGGTTGGGACCTCGGCTGCTTTGCAGATTGCTCTCCGCGAGCTGGGGGACATAGTTTTGCTGGATGTTATTCAAGGTCTTCCGCAGGGCGAGGCCCTTGACCTAAACCATGCATGCGCAATATTGGACCTCGATGTCGATGTGAAAGGCTCAAACGACTACCGAGACATACAGGGCTCCGACGTCGTCGTGGTCACCGCGGGACTCACACGCAAACCCGATATGACGAGGCTCGACCTCTTGCTCAAGAACGCGGAAATAATCAAGGAGGTTTCGAGACACATAAGGGAGAACGCTCCAAAGTCTAAGGTAATTGTTGTAACCAATCCGCTTGATGTCATGGCGTATGTGGCTTACAGGGTTACTGGGTTCGAGAGCAGACGTGTGATGGGCTTCAGCGGACTGCTTGACGTGGGGAGATACCGTTACCTCATCAGAAACAGACTCGGTGTGAGCTACAAGTCTATCAGGGGGATGGTTATCGGCGAGCACGGCGACTCGATGGTTCTGCTGCCCAGCCACACCTATGTGGGGACCGAGCCTCTAAGCAAATACATGGATGAGAAAAGCACGGCGGAGATTGTGGAGGCGACGCGTAAAATGGGAGCGGAAATCATCAGGCTGAAGGGCTGGTCGGCGCATCACGCTCCTGGGGCAGGGGTTGCTGTCATGGTCGAGGCGATACTCAAGGACCAGAAATCCATCATCCCCACATCAACACTACTCACCGGCCAATACGGGGAAAAAGACGTTTACGCGGTTCTCCCCTGTGTGCTGGGAGCAGAGGGGGTGGAGAAGGTGCTGGAGCCAAGCCTATCCCCCGACGAGCTCACCAAATTCCGCGAAAGCGTAAAAATCATCCGAAACGCCGTCAACCAGCTCAGCTTAGACAAGACTTAATACGCCGCCTTATGTTATGTCTATGGATGAGTTCCGAGAAAAAAGAGTTCAGATGCCCCTACTGTGACTCCGTCTTCAAGACCGAGGCCGAGCTCTCCAAACACATCGACAGAATACATATCGGCAGCGGGCTGCTTGAAGGCGACCGAACAAAATGGTGAACCTAACTCCTCTTTTCCGACACGTGGAAGAAAACCGTGACAAGTATCTAGAGTATGCTAAGCGTCTGATAACTGTTCCAAGCGTCTCGACCTATGGCAGCGGTCTCGAGGAATGCGCCGACCTTGTTGCGGAGATGTTGGAGAACCATGGATTCCGTGTGGAGAGGTTCAGCAACCCTGAGGGCGGTGGCCCCATGTTGCTTGGCACGATGAACTACGAGGCACATGCGACGCTTATGTTCTACAATCACTACGATGTCCAACCCGCTGAACCATTAGAAAAATGGACAACACCACCCTTCACACCCGCTGTCAGAAACGGCAAACTCTTTGGAAGGGGCGCGGCTGACAACAAAGGCAACATCGCCGCCCGTCTCGCAGCAGTTGAAGCCATCCTCAGCACCTTGGGGGAAATGCCTGTGAACCTGAAGTTTTTGATAGAGGGGGGTGAGGAGGTCGGTAGCCCCGGACTTGAAAAATTTGTCCGCGAAAACCGTGACAAGCTCTTCGCCGACGGATGCATATGGGAATATGGATACGTGAGCAGAAGCGGCTCACCCGTTATCTACCTTGGGCAGAAAGGGATGCTATATGTGGAGCTGGAGAAAGAGGGCCCGGCCAGCGACCTGCACTCTTCGTGGGGAGCAGTTGTCGAGAACCCGGCGTGGAGGCTTGTGCAAGCTCTTTCCACGATGCGGGGCCCCGACGGCAGAGTAACGATAGAAGGTTTCTACGACGATGTCGTATACGAGGGCGAGGAACTGCTGGAGAAGCTTGACATAGCGGAGTTCAGCCCACCCCATAAACTTCTCAAAACGGCTGAGCAGAACCCGTTAAGACAGCTGTTTCTCGAGCCAACCATCAACCTCAACGGCCTCTACGCCGGCTACATAGGCCCCGGCAGTAAAACCATCATACCATCCAAGGCCTCGGCAAAGCTTGACATACGTCTAGTTCCACGACAAAACCCCGAGAAGATAAAGCAGCTTCTTCTACAGCATCTCGAGAAAAACGGCGCAACCGACATCAAGCTACACATTCACCAAGCCTATCCAGCTGCACGGACAAGCCCCGACAACTTTCTCCCCAAGCTCGTAGCAGACACCGCCGCAACAGCCTACGGAAAATCTCCAATCATAATTCCTTCAGGAGCAGCTTCGGGACCGATGTACGTCATAACAGAAATCCTCGAAACACCATGCGTCTCAACAGGATGCGGATACCACGGCTCCTCCCCACACGGCCCCGACGAAAACATACGTCTCACAGACTTCACTGCAAACATCAAACACATAGCCCTCATAATGCTCAACTTCAAAAACTACCTTTACACAGGGTAGAGATATGACTGATGCCGACCCTGTTGACATTTCGGCTGACGCCTCTTTTTTCCGTGACGACGAATACTTTGACCACGTCGTATACAGGGAGCTTGCACAGAGGGAGAAGAATGGACAGCGGAGGGAAATGCTGGTTAAGCTTTCTGAGATGGAGAAGGAGCACTACGAGTTTTGGAGAACACTTGCACCGGACCAGAGGCCTGCTTTCAGCAAACTCCGCTTCTGGCTCATCATGTTCTTGAGACGCCTGCTTGGAATAACCTTCGTCATCAAATTCCTCGAACGCCACGAAACCGAGGTCATCAACAGATACCGCAAAATCGTATACAAGGTTGAGGAACAACATCGGGAAAAAGTCGAGCAATTTCTCCGAGACGAGGAGGAGCATGAGAAAACTCTCCAAAACCAAATCGACGAACCAATATTGAGATACATAGGCTTCATAGCTCTGGGGTTATCCGACTCAATCATCGAGGTCTCAGGTGTTCACGCCGGTTTTCTTGGGGTAACTTCTTCTACGCTGATAGCGGGTGTCGCAGGACTGGTTGTGGGCTTCGCCGCATCCATCTCCATGGGCGTCGCCGCATACCTCAAGGCGAAGAGCGAGCTCAGACAAAAATCATTCACCTCGGGCCTGGTAACTGGCGTGGTATACCTACTGTCAACAATCATCCTCGCATTACCCTACTTCCTCACACACGACATGCTCGAAGCCTTCACAGCCTCCGTGGCTCTCGCCATAATCCTCGCCTCCATTTTCACATACTACGTCGCCGTAGTCAACGAGACCAGCTTCAAAAGAGAGGTTCTGGAAAACACCCTTCTGATTATGGGTACCGCCGCAGCGACGTTTCTCTTCGGTGAGTTCCTCGGAAACCTGTTCGGCATCCCCGGATACTTCCGCTAAACGGTGATGCTCTCGACCGAATCCACTCCCTTCTCAGCCATAACATGCCTGAGCTCTTCCAAGATTTTCTTAACCGTGTAAGGCCCTCTGTAGACAAGCGCCGTGTAGAGCTGTACCGTGTTGGCTCCTCTTCTCAACGCCTCATACACATCTTTGCCCGTGAATACTCCACCTAATGCGTGGATTTCAAAACCTGAGCCAACCATTTCCCGGACTTCTGAAACAACGCGGAGCATGTAGGGGAGAAGCGGTTTACCGCTGAGGCCTCCTTTACGGGCTGAAACCCGTGGCTCGTCAACTAGTAAAGCGTTTACAGCGGTGACGCCTGTGAACCCTGTTTCAAACCAAATCTTCACAACACGGTATATGGCTTCTTTTTCCTCCGAGTTGCTGTAGGGAGGGATTTTGAGGTAGGTGGGCTTGGTTTTCTCGGCTGCCAACGACTCGGCAACATCTCTGAAGAGAGCTGGGTTGAAGTAGTGTCTCAGCTGCGGGGTGTTGGGCGAGCTTATGTTTATCTCTATGGCGTCGGCGTGCCTCTGGGCCTCTCCGTAGCATTCGAGAAGATGCTGCGGATTTTCGTCGGCAACACTTATCACGACCGGGACTTCATAGGGCTTGTTCTTGGAGATGTTTTCCAGAAATTTTTCCAGACCAGGGTTGGGGAAGCCCATGGCGTTCACCAGCGCCTCCTCCTTTTCCCGTCTAACGATCCGTGGCTTGGGAAGACCCTCTCTACGCATCCTCGTAACAGTCCCTGCCACAATATACCCGAACCCAAGCCGCTGCAGGGCCTTGACATATTTTCCCTGTTTATCAAAACCTGCAGCCAAGCCTATTGGGTTTCTCAACCGGCCGAAAGACGTGTTAACGCTAAAACTTTGCACATCAAAGTCCACTCTGATGGGTGCGTGTGAAAGCAAACTTAAACCAAATGCATGCCCAGTCTCGGGTGGGAGTCTCCGAAGAAACGTGTAAAAATATTCTGTAAACAAGCCATGCCTTTTACACGGATGGTTACTAATTAACCATATCTGTTTAAGATGGGGTCTGAAATGATATATACCGATGTTGAGGAGATTTTTGTGAGGATGATGGCCGCGTCATACGCGGTCTTGTTTGGGGGCTGGGAGTCTGTCTGATGCTTTAGTGGTTTTTCTCTGTGTTGTTGATGCATGGGTGGTTTCTGGATGCGTGTGCTCGTTCTTGGTATAGGGGCGGTTGGAGAGGTAATAGCTAAGCATCTCGCTGGTGAAAGCGGGGTCTCGCTGAGTGTTGCTGACATCGACGAGCTGAGGCTGAGACGAATTAAACGCATGCTGCGGAGTAGGGTTGAGACACGTATTGTGGGCGGAGACGGCTTCGATGAAGTGGTTAAAGACGCAGACCTCGTGATAAATTCCGCAAGCCCTACGATAAACCTTGAGCTGATGAAGACTTGTCTACGCTATGGTGTGAACTACATGGATTTGGCGAGTGACGATGTTGATAAGCAGCTGGCCATGGATAGGGGCTGGCGGCGGAAAGAGGTTCTCGCGCTTATCTGCATGGGAGAGGACCCTGGTCTGTCAAACATCTACGCAAGATATGCCGCAGACAAGCTTGACAGAGTCAACTCCATCAAGATAAGGGACGGCGAATATTCGAAAAGCAGAAAATATCCTCTGATAGCGTTGTTTTCCCCTGAGATTTTCTTCGACGAGATACTCTCTCCTTCGCTTGTATACGTAAACGGCCGGTTCAGGAAGTTGCCTGCGCTCAGCGGCTATGAGGTTTACGAGTTTCCGGAGCCTGTTGGCAAGCTTTCGGTCTACTCAGTCAACCATGAGGAGGTGTATACGCTTCCGAGGTTTATCGGGAAAGGGGTTCGCTATGTTGACTTTAAGCTGGCTCTAGCCGATGAATTGATAAACGCGACCAAGCTTCTCAAACGCATCGGGCTGCTGAGGTCGCGGCGGATGCGTGTCAAAAATGCATCAGTATCTCCTCGCGATGTATTCTTGGCCCTCATTCCCAAGCCATCAGAGATAGCTAAACATATCGAGGGCTATGCAAGCCTCGTTGTGGAGGTTGATGGAGTGTCCAAGGGAAAAGCCGTCACCTACACCATATACACTCTGATGAGCCATGAAGAGGCCAACAAGCTGATGAGGGTTAACGCGACTTCTTACTTGACGGGCACCGTCCCCGCAGTGGCCGCATCCATGATTGCAAGAGGAGAGATTGATGAGGTGGGTGTGCGTGTTCCCGAGCAGCTTGACCCTACCCCAATAGTTGAGCAGCTTACACGCCATGGGATACTGAGTTACGTAGAGTCTTCTGAGGAAAAGTTATTGGCATGAGATTAGCCTACTTCACTGTCCATGGATAGCGACCGGGTTCTACAGCTTTTAGCGAGACTTGTCGCTGTTCCAAGCCTTTCGGGGCATGAGGAAAAGGTTTGCGACATTGTAGCCGAGCATGTGGAGTCTCTGGGGTTTGTTGCCGAGAGGCAGGAGGTGTATAAGACGGGGTATAATGTGGTGACCAGAATCGGCGACGGAGGTGATGTGCTGTTCTGCGGTCATCTCGACGTGGTTCCCGAGTATGATATGGCTGATGCTTTCAGGCCCCGTGTTGTCGGAGACAAGCTTTATGGCCGTGGTGCATGCGACATGAAGGGTGGCGTGGTTTCCCTGCTTCTTCTGCTGGAGAGTCTCCGACAAATGGAGCCTGAGCCGAATGCCTCGTTTGCGTTTGTGGTTGATGAGGAGATGTATGGACGAGGGGCGGCGGAGCTTATGCGGCGTGGAATGCGCGCCGAGATATGTGTGATAACCGAGCCAACCAGCAACGTCATATGTGTGGGCAACGCGTCATGCATGGAGTTTAGGCTAACAGCGTCGGGAAAAAGCGGCCACGGGGCCTCGCGCGCCGACGGCAACGCGGTGAAGTCACTTATGCGTTTCTACGAGATTTTTGAGAGACGGGTGATGACGGAGCTTGATGTCAGGAACTCTGATTTTCCGATGTCGCCTATCATCAACCTTGGGAGGTTTGAGGGTGGATATGGTGGCTGGGTTATTCCATCTAAGGCCTTCTGCGAAGTACTGGTTCACATGCATCCCTCGATAAGCTACAGAGACGGTTTAGATATTGTCCGCAGACTGGTTAAGGAGACCGCGGAGGAGCTGGGAGCCGTTGTTGAGCTAACCATGCTCCATGGATGCGATGGCTTCATTCTGCCGCAGACGAACCAATATCTCCATAAACTCAAACAGGCTTACAGCATGGAGACGGGTCAGCAACCCAAAACAGGTCTAATCGAGTCTGAGACGGATGGAAACGCCCTATACCATAAGGGAGGAATCCCATGCATAGTCTATGGCCCAGGCGACATAGCCTACGCACATTCCAGCCAAGAACATGTATCCATCAAGGATGTAATCGAGTGCTACCGGGTGCTTAGGCGTTTCATCAACATGGTCAGCGGCTCGCGCAACTGATATAAACACCTGCGTCAACAAATTTGTGAGAGAGTTGCAGGGTAAAACGTTTCTGGAAAAGTTTCTCGAGGTCACGAAGCGTAGCAAGGCCCTTTATGATGAGGCCCTTGGGTTAACGCCCCACGGTGTGCACAGCAACTGGCGCATCTTCGACCCCTACCCGCTCTACATGAGCAGGGGAAAAGGCTCGAAAATATGGGATGTGGACGGGAACGAGTATCTGGACTTTAACATGGCTTTCGGGGCGCTTGGCGTCGGCCATGCTCATCCTATTCTCGTCGAGGAGATGAGGAAAGTTATCGAGAACGGCACCATCTATGGTTTCGAGTCGGAGGCTTCGGTGAAGACGGCTAAGGTTTTGACAGAACGGTTTGGGTATGAGAGGGTGAGGTTTGCGACAACTGGGCTGGAGGCGACGATGCTGGCTGTTAGGCTGGCGAGAGCCTTCACAGGCCGTAGGAAAATTCTCAAGTTTGAGGGATGTTTCCACGGTTCGCATGAGCCTTTGATGGTGAGCGTTAAGCCAAGCATCTACAGAGCGGGTCATCCCAAGACACCTAACTCTGTGCCAGCGAGCATGGGTATGCCGCAGGAGTTCGCCGACCTCGTAACCGTCGCACCCTACGGAGACCTGGACGCCGTCGAGAAAATCATGCAGAAACACGGTAACGACATTGCTGGCATTATTCTTGAGCCTATTGCTATGAACATGGGTGTAGTCATTCCTCCGCTGGAGTTTTTGAAGGGGTTGAGGAAGCTGGCGGATGAATACAACTCGCTCCTTATCTTCGACGAGGTTAAGACAAGCGGCAAGTTTTACCGCGGGGTGCAGGAGTGGTGCGGCGTGAAGGGCGACATAATGGTTGCGGCAAAGTCGATAGCAGGAGGATATCCCTTCTCGGCTGTGCTGTCGAGGAGAGAGGTTTTCGACATGGTGGGGCCCAACAAGACCGCCCACGGCGGAACCTTCAACTCCAACCCATTATCCGTGAACGCTGCCCTCGTAACCTTGACCAAGATACTCACCGAAGACAATCTCCGCCATGCCCAGAGCCTCAGCAAAGAGCTTGCGAAAGGCTACAGCGACATCCTCGAAGAAGCAAAAATCGCATACAACATTTCACACATCGCGACAAGCGGAACAATATACTTCACCGAGCACCCCATACGCAACTGGAGAGACTTTGTAAAATTCAACGACTTCGGTAAATGGTTTGCATGGGTGGTCGGCATGCTTGTGAACGGCGTGATTCCACAGGCCCTTGGATATGATGAGCAGTGGACTGTCTCTGTTCAGCACAGCAGGGAGGATGTGGAGAAGGCGTTGGAGGTGATGAAAAAAGTTGTCAAGCAGCTCAAAGACGCCTACATACAGGTTGGTGTAGAAGAGATTCTCTGAAAAACCTTATTTCAGGGAAATCTCTCTCCTTTATACAAGCGAGAAAATGGCTGAAGTAGAGATTAGAAACGTCAAAAAAATTTACGAAGGCGGTGTCGAGGCCCTTAGAGGCGTGAGCCTCGCCATCGAGAAAAACGAGTTCTTTTCTCTGCTTGGGCCCAGCGGATGCGGCAAGACCACTCTTCTCAGGATTATAGCTGGGTTGGAGCAGCAGGACGAGGGCGAGGTGCTGATAGGCGGGAGAAACGTCGACAACGTCCCACCACATAAACGAGGTGTTGGACTGGTTTTCCAAGGCACTGCCATCTTCCCTCACATGACGGTGTATGACAACATCTCGTTCGGCCTCAGGATGCGAAAGTATCCACGGCAGGAGATACGGGAGAGGGTTCGCAACGTCCTTGAGCTGATGAACATGCCTTTCGAAAAATATGCGTGGAAAAAGTCGCATCAGCTCAGCGGTGGTGAGAGGCAACGTGTTGAGATAGCGCGGTCGCTTGTTATTGAGCCGAAGGTGCTACTGCTCGACGAGCCTCTTGGGCCTCTGGACCTCAAGATAAGGCAGAAGATGCAGCTGGAGCTTAAGCGTCTCCAGAAAAAAGTTGGCACAACATTCATCTATGTCACACATGACCAGACGGAGGCTTTCGCCATGTCGGATAGAATAGCTGTGATGGAGAAAGGTGCAGTGATTCAGGTTGGCGCACCCGAGGAGATTTACAGAAGGCCTTTGAGCAGGTTCGTGGCGGACTTCATCGGCGAAACCAACCTAATAGAGGGCAGAGTTGAGGAGCAGAATGTCTTCGCCGCAGATGGTCTACCGTTGATAAGAATTGCTCCCGAAGCAGCTGACGGATTAGTTGGTAAACATGCCTACCTAGCCATTAGACCTGAACGCATCTATCTCAGCGACTCCATCGACAAGGAGAACAGGTTCACGGGAACAGTTGTGGACAAAACCTACATGGGCCCCTACGCGATGTTGAAGGTCGAGATAGGCAACAATCTGGTTCTCACGGTTCATGTCCACGAACCCGAAATTCTGCAAAACCTCAATCTCGGCGACCGTGTCCCAGTCTGCTGGAAAGCCTCCGACTCCTACCTCATTGAGAGATGACATCCATGAAGCATCAGAGAAAAACGGGGCTGATTCTCCTACTTCTTCTACCGCCTCTCCTCTTCTACATATTATTCTTTCTAGTGCCGTTTTTCACAGTTGTCGGCGTAAGCGTTGGCATCATTCTTCCCAGCGAGGCGCAGCGGGCTCGTGGAGAGTTTTTCACGCTCCGCTATTTCCAAGACGCTCTTGACCCGGTTTTCCTCAGAATTCTCGGCCGCTCCCTCGCATATGCCTTGGCGACAACAGTGGGATGCATTCTTCTAGGTTTCCCCGTCGCCTATTTCATCGCCTTCAGAGGAGGCCGCTACAAAAACTTCCTCATACTTCTCGTAATTCTACCTCTCTGGGTAACGTTTGTCCTCAGAGCCTACGCTGTCCTATCACTTCTCGGGCCCGAGGGCGTTGTCAACTCGATTCTAATCAACCTCGGAGTCATTCAGCAGCCTCTGTTCCTCATCTACAACGAGTTCGCCGTCATGCTCGGAATGCTCTACGGATACTTACCCTTCATGATACTCCCCCTATACGCCAGCCTTGAGAAAATAAGCAAAACAGTCATCGAGGCCGCGAAAACTCTCGGCGCAAACTCATTCACAGCCTTTCTCAGGATAACGCTGCCTCTCAGCAAACCCGGGCTCATAGCGGGCACTCTTCTCACCTTCATACCCGCAGCGGGAGAATTCGTCATCCCCTCGTTTCTGGGAGGCCCCAGCGAAGTCTTCGTAGGCACCATGATATACTCAGCCTTCATATCAGCACGTAACTGGAACTGGGGCTCAGCTCTCTCGCTTGTCTACATCGCATTGGTGCTTGTCGGCATCACTCTCTACCTCAAGTATTCCAGAGAGGAGCTGACGATATGAGGATGGGCGACTTTCTGCTAAAGGGAGCTGTTCTACTCATCTTCGCTTTTCTCTACGCTCCTCTCGCGGCGCTGGTCATCGGCTCCTTCAACGCAGGCCGCTCAATGGTTGAATGGAAAGGCTTTACCCTCGACTGGTACGTTAGAGCCTTCTCAAACGAGAGGATTTTGTCAGCGGTCTACAATAGTTTCTGGATAGCCGGCGTAGTAACCGGTGCAGCTGTTTTAATGGCTCTACTAGCGGCGGTGGCCGTCGACAAGGTTTCGGCACGCATCCAATCAGGGGTTAACAACGTTCTCTATCTCTCGTTAATCGTGCCTGAGATTGCCGAGGCTTTGACTCTTGTTCTCTTCTTTCTATGGGTTAATCTACCGTTTGGTGTGGGTGCGGTGATTCTCGGTCATCTCGTATGGTTTCCGCTGGTTTACGTGGTTTTGAGGGCGAGGATGGCTGGTCTCCCAAAAGTCTACGAAGACGCGGCACGGGTGTTGGGCGCCTCGGGGCTGAAGACTTTTCTGAACGTGACGCTGCCTCTGTTGATGCCCGGCATAATCACGGGAGGTCTCCTCATATTCACATGGTCTTGGGACAGCTTCATCAAGACACAGTTCACACGTGGCCCAGGCTTCGAAACACTGCCTGTCTACATATGGAACGCGGTGGGCGGTCGTGGAAGAGGTATATCGCCCGAGGTCAACGCGGTCGCGACTATCTCACTCATCATCTCTATTACCCTCGCCATATTGTACACACGGTTCAGGTCAAGGTAGCTACGCGGCCAAAACCTCTAGCCACGCCTTGGTCAACATCTCCTTCTGCTCCGGTGTTCGGTTCAGCCACATCTCATATTTTGAGATAACCTCTGGAGGCGGGTAGATGCTTGTGTCCTCTTTCACATCGTCGGGCAGCATCTCATAGGCGAGGCTGTTAGGAGTTACTAGGCTGTTGTAGAGCACGTGAGCCACTTGGACAGCGGGCTCGAGCAAATAGTTTATCAAGGCATAGGCGGCGTCGATGTTTTTCGCCGACTTGGGTATGACGAGCGAGTCTTCCCAGATTTCGGAGCCCTCTTCTGGAGCCACGTAGTCTACGTTGTTGGCGGAATCCTGCCAAACCCATGTCTCGGATACCCAGAACCTTCCTTCCGCGAGGCCGGGGACAAACTCCGAGGGCCCCCCGTATGTGGCGAGATAGGGCTTCTGCTGAATCAGGATTTCCTTCGCCTCGTTGATGTTTTCTGGTGTGATGTCGTTTATCGACTTGCCCATGATTGCTTTGATGACCACTGGAATGGTTTCGACGCCTCCGGGAATCATCGTGGCCCTCTTCACACCATCTCTTGGACTGTATTTGCGGAGGAAGCCTTCGAAGTCGAAGAGGGAGTCTCTGAAACCGGTGGGCCAATCATCCTCAGCTATCTTGTCCGTTCTAAAGGAGACGCCGGTTGTTCCCAGCTCTATGGGCACCGAGTAGTCGCGGTTGGGGTCGAAGGGCGGGTTCAGAATTTCCTTTATGAAGCCGGTGAAGGCGTATCTCTTGAAGTTGGGTATGCGGTTTAGGTCGAGTTTGGTGAGGTAGCGCTCATGCTCTTGCCGCGTCATCCCACCCATGGTTACCGAGGTAACGTCATAGGGCATCTGGCCCGTGAAAAGCTTGGCGAAAACCTCGTCACTGCTCTCGAAAGTATCGAAAACAACTTTCACACCTGTCTTTTCCTCGAAAAACGTTAGCAACTGCTCGGGAATAGTTTCTGACCAGAAGTAGAACCTGACCTCCTTATCCTTTATCTCATACTGCGCGAGCTTCTCCTTCAGCTCTTTTATCTCAGCCTCGAGGGCGCGAATAGTCTCGTTAGCCACGTTAGCCGCCTGTCCACTGAGCTGGCTACGGGTTATTTCTGAGCCGGCGACGTATCCACCCGCTGCACCCGCTATGCCCGCGGCCACTATGGAGCCGACTGTTCTGAGAAATGAGCGTCGCGAAGGCTGCGACATTACATCTTAGTGGACGAGGTAGGCATATAAATTTTTTCGGAAATCCTATGCATCGTATTCCTTGACTGTTGTCTTTATTCCGTGGGTCTCTGCTTTTTTGAGAAACTCGTCGGGGTTGATGCATGTCTCGGGAGGTATGACGCCGCGTTGTTTAATTTCACCCTCGGCTATCATCATGGCCGCGGTTGAGGATGGGATGCCTACTCCTGTTTGGGCGCAGCTCATTCTCCACTCAGGCTTTGGGGGAAACAGGATGTCGTAGACAAGTTTGACGTTTTTCCCCAATCGTTTACCATGTATGATGAGCCTTGTTATCTCCCAATCATTCGGCGTCTGGTCTCCACGGTATCCCACCAAACCTCTCGACTCCAACAATTTGAGAAGAAAACTTCGCGGAGACACTCTGCAGCCCCCTATCTCGATGTCGCTTGATGAGGCGAAACCGATGTCGGCGAGTTTCTTAACAAAGAGTAGGTCGGGGCTACCCTCCATCCAGTCGCATTCGCTTAAACCCTTGTCGTGGAAGCTTCGCGGAAAAGTGGCCAGCTCAGAGTGTATGGTTACGTATGTGTCGAGGACGCCGACCGGCTGGGGAAACTCAACCCTCTCCATCAAGCTCAGCGGTGGAACTGACACGAGCTGGCCGTTGCGAAGAACCACGGCATCCAGCGTCATCTCATCGAAAAGTGTGAGCGGTGACCATGTGAAGAGAGGAGGGTTCTCGGTGAGGTCGACAGAGCCATCTCTGATATAGACAGCCTTCATCTCATCAAGTTGTTCGCTGGCATGTTTGGCGACTAGGTTTGTTAACCCAGGCTGCGCACCCATACCAACCAGGGCTGTCAGGTTCTTCGACTTGAACAACCCGTCCAGCTCGAGCTGTTTCAAGGTCACGTGGTAGAGGCCGCCGTGGTCGACATAGTGCACACCCGCTTTTAGAGCCGCCTGCATAACCTCGAGGTTGTAATAGTATTGGACGGAGTTGATGACGACGTCGCATCCTCTAAGAAACGCCGCGGTCTCTTCGATGCTTCGTGCATCTATCTTCGCCGTGGTCAGCTTACCGCTTCCATACATGTTGGAGAGTCTCTCGAGAGCTTTCTCGTTGACATCGCCCACCAAGACCTCGGATACCTTCTTGTTCTCCAGCAGGTTTCGCACAGCCGCTTGGCCCGTGAGCCCTGCGCCGCCCAAAACAGCTATCCGCATACCCTCCCACACATGGATGCTTAACGCCGCTGACCCATGTTGGCGAGCGACCAGACTCTATACGGTGTGAGAGGTGTTTTCTCTATCCTTATTCCGAGGGGTGACAGCGCGTCTTCAACCGCGTTTACGATGGCCTGTGTGAAACCGATGGTCGCCAGCTCGCCCACCCCTTTCGTGCCTAAGGGATTCGGGGCAGGCGTCTCCATCCGTTGCAGAACCATTTCAGGTATCTCCGTCGCCGAAGGCAGGAGATAGTCGGCGAAAGAGCTTGTCAACAGGGCTCCGTTCTCGCCGTAGACAACCTCCTCATACAGCGCCTGTCCAAGCGCTTGCACAGCTCCGCCGTGTATCTGGCCCTCTACGAGCATCGGGTTGACTACTTTGCCGACGTCGTTTACGAGGAAGGCTTTCTTGACCTCAACCTCCCCCGTCTCCGGAAATACTTCGACCAGTGCTAGGTATGCTCCGTAGGGGAATGTGAGGTCTGGGTTGTAGAAGCTTGTTGCGGCGAGACCCATCTCAACTCCCTCGGGCAGCTTCTCAGGGTCATAAGCCATGGCCGCCACCTCTTCAAACGAGACACCTTTCTCGGGAGCGTCCTTGACAAAGAATCTTCCATCCTCGACTTCTATGTCTTCGGGGCTGCATTCGAGATGATGGGCTGCGATGGCTACCATCTTTTGCCTTATCTGTTTGCATGCGTTTAGGATGGCGTTTCCTCCCGAGGTGAGTGTCCAGCTGCCCGCGGTTCCCCACCCATAGGGAATGGCTAAGGTGTCGCCGTGAATAACCTGCACATCATCAATAGAGACGCCGAGAGCATCGGATACTATTTGCGCAAACGCTGTCTCCTCACCCTGTCCATGGGGGGATGTGCTGGTGAAGACAAGAGTTTTTCCACTCGGTTCAACGCGGACCGATGCGCTCTGGTAGGAGAAGTTACACACCTCGATGAACGTGGAGAGGCCTATCCCGAGATAGCGGCCCTGTTTCCGATGCTCATCCCTCATCTTCTTCAACCCCTCATAGTCGGCCGCGGCGAGAAGAGTGTCCAAAGCCTTCGCATAGTCACCTGAGTCGTAGACAAATCCGGTCAAAGTCTTGTAGGGCAGCTTCTCCGCGGGTATGAAGTTTCTGCGCCTAACCTCCGCAGGGTCCATTCCAAGCCTACGGGCAACGGCGTCGACAGTTCTTTCGATGATGTATGATGCCTCGGGTCTGCCGGCGCCGCGGTAAGCATCCGTGGCCATTTTGTTGGTGTAAACGCCTATCACCTCGAGGTCGAGGCCCTGAATCATATAGCAGCCCTGAATCATCCTCGCAGCCATAATCGGGTTATCCTGGGTGTAGACGTAGCTGTATGCGCCGAGGTCAGCCAACAGCTTGAGACGAACCGCGAGAATCTCGCCAGTCCTCTTGACCGCCGCGGAGACATTTGCTATCATGTCTCTTCCATGTGTTGTGGCTGAGAGGTTTTCAGACCTGTTCTCGAACCATTTTACGGGTCTGCCGAGTTTTATGGCTAGGTAGGGTATGATTACTTCCTCAGGATAGTGGTTGAGCTTGGAGCCGAAGCCTCCTCCCACCTCGGGCGCAATTACTCTCACCCTGTTCTCAGCCATGTTCAGCGACGTGGATATCCATGTGCGGAGACGATGTGGAAACTGTGTCGAGGACCAGACAGTAAGCATTCTGTTGTAGCCATCATAGTGGGCGACAACACCGCGCGGCTCCATTGCCGATGGAGCGAGACGCTGAATAACCAGACGCGTCTCCACAACCTCGTCAGCCTCTTTGAACAACTTCTCCACATCGCCGTAAACCCTCCGCCACCTGTAGCAAACATTATCCTCGAGCGTCTCATGAACACGGGGAGAATCTTTCTCAAGGGCTTTCTCTGGGTCGACAACAGCGGGCAAAGGCTCATACTCTACTTGGACAAGCTCGGCTGCGTCCCGCGCCGTGTAAAGGTCTTCCGCGACAACCACAGCCACCGGCTCGCCGACAAACTTGACAACGTCGACTGCTAGAGGCTGTCTCTGGACAAACCTCTTCTCATCCATGATTGTTTCAACCACCTGCGAACCCACTTTTCCCTGCAGGTCCTTGCCCGTGTAAACCGCTGCCACGCCCCTAACCCTTCTCGCCGCCGACACATCTAGCGACTTTATTCTTGCATGTGCGTGGGGGCTTCTCACAAAAACAGCATACAGCATCCCCGGAAGCCTGATATCGTCGACGTAAACCGATTCACCTTTTACAAGACGAGGGTCCTCCTTCCGCTTGACAGCTACACCAACAAGCTTGGCCATGTAAAATGGAGTGGGATGCGGGTTATAAAAATTCGCTGAACAACCTAAAGCTTTATTGCCAAAGGGAGTTTAGGTGTTTTTGCGACATGGATGAAGTGGTTGAAGACACAGTAAGATACACGTATGGAACTTGGAGAAAGCAGAGGGGGTGGAAGCCTCTCCACATAGTTGACGCAGAGGGATGCTACTTCACCGACGCCTCGGGCAAAAAATATCTCGACTTCTCCTCTCAACTGGTCTGCGTCAACCTCGGCCACCGTAACAGAAACGTTATCGAGGCTGTGAAAAACTATCTCGAGAAAACACCTTATCTCATGCCTGCTTTCACATGCGAAGTCAGGGCGGAGCTTAGCAGAAAACTGGTGGAGATACTTCCCCCGGGGCTGAGAAAATTCTTCTACTCAACTTCTGGAACAGAGGCCAACGAGGCGGCTCTCAAGATAGCGCGCATTTACACAGGCAGACACAAGATAATCGCCCGCTACCGCTCCTATCATGGAGCAACAGCCGCCTCTCTCGCGGTCACCGGAGACATACGCCGCTGGTATGCAGAAGCAGTCGACACCGTCCCCGGCACCGTGTTTGCCCCCGACCCCTACTGTTACCGCTGCCCCCTCAAGCTTACCTATCCCGAATGTGGAGTCGCTTGCGCCGACTATGTTGACTACATGCTGAGCTATGACGGAAACGTGGCGGCGGTGATTGTGGAGCCTGTCGTGGGGACCAACGGTGTGATAGTGCCTCCGCCCGAGTATATGCCGAAGCTGCGTGAGATAACGCGGCGACACGGTGTTTTGCTTATCGCTGACGAGGTTATGAGTGGATGGGGGCGTACAGGGGAATGGTTCGCCGTCAACCACTGGAACGTCGAGCCAGACATCCTCACCACCGCTAAAGGTATCACATCAGCTTACCTTCCTCTCGGCCTCACAGCCACGTCTGAGAAAATCAGCGAATACTTCGAAGACCACTTTTTCCCACACGGCCACACCTACGAAGCCCATCCTCTCACACTCGCGGCGGCTGTGGCGGCTATAGACGAGTACAGGAGGCTGAACCTTATCGACCGGTCGAGGAGAATGGGCGAGTATCTCGGTAAGCGGTTGAAGGAGGTTGGGGACAAGCATCCATCAGTTGGCGAGGTGCGGGGCCTAGGGCTTTTCTGGGCTGTTGACCTCACCAAGAACCAGAGGTCAAGGGCGCCCTTCAACGTGCCGAAAGACAAATACAGCGGCGCACCGCTCGTGGTTGACCAAGTGGCCGCGGAGATGATGAAGCAAGGCGTCTTCGTCATGTCTTGGATAAATCATCTCGTGGTGGCGCCTCCGCTCATCGTCGAGAAGGAGGACATCGACAAAGGCGTCGAAGCTCTTGACAGCGCCCTAAAAGTCGCTGATGAAAAAACCGAGAAAAACGCCCCATAAACCGCGAAAAACCAGATAAAAGCTTCTCCAGCCCCAAAACATCTTTTAAACGTTTTTCAAGCTTCGGGACCACGCTTTACCGATTATGAGCCTCAAAACGGTTCGCCGTTTTTTATACAAGCGGGTAGCTAAACCCGCTAACGGGGTTTTCTGCAGTTTTTAACTATTTTACGGTGGATTTTTCTATTTCCTGGCAAAAAAAGGATAAATCTGGCAGAAAACTACAGAGGCCAGTGATGGAACCATGATGAACTCACTCCTACAAAGAAAATCCTCAAAGTCAGAGACACTGCTGAATGAGGCGAAGAAGATTATCCCCACCGGCGCTTCGTCGGTTATGAGAACCCGGATACCCAACCCGATGTTCGCTGTCCGGGGGAGGGGTTCACGTGTCTGGGACGTCGACGGCAACATGTACATCGATTATCTGCTGGGCTTCGGCTCGCTGATAAACGGCCACTGTCATCCACGGATTGTTGAGGCTGTGAAGAAGCAGGCGGAGGAGCTTTTGATGAGCGGTACACCTGTTGAGCTGGAGATTGAGGTTGCGTCGAAGATTCAGCGAGTTGTCCCCAACGCTGAGATGGTTCTCTTCGCGTCAACAGGCACCGAGGCTACGATGGAGGCCATCAGGATTGCGAGGGCTGTGACGGGCAAGACAAAGATAATCAAGTTCGAGGGCTCCTACCACGGCCATCACGACTACGTTCTGTGGAGCGTCGAGTCATCCAACCCCGGCCTCGAGATCTCGCCGTTCCGAATCCCCTACTATCCAGGCATACCCGAGTCAGTCGGCAAAACCGTCACCATAGCGCCGTGGAACAACCTCGAAGCACTTCGGAAAATAGTCCGGAGAAACCGCAGCAACCTCGCAGCAATCATCGCCGAACCAGTCATGGCTAACAACGGAGTAATCCTGCCCAAGCCCGGGTTCCTCAAAGCCTTGAAGGAGCTGGCTGAGGAAGCTGATGCTCTGCTGATATTTGATGAGGTGATTACAGGGTTCAGGCTTGCACCTGGTGGAGCTCAGGAATATTTCGGCGTAAAAGCCGATTTGGCGACGTTCGGCAAAGCGTTGGGAGGAGGTGTGCCAATCGCCGCGGTCACAGGCCGCAGAGACATCCTCGAAAACATCGGGCCTGGAAAGATAGGGTTCGGCGGAACATACAACGCTCATCCACTCAGCCTCGCAGGCGCCTCAGCCAACCTCGACATCCTGCTCGCAAACAATGGCGAAGCATTCCAGCGTCTCCACTCGACAGGCGAGAAGCTGATGAAGGGGCTTCGGCAGGCCATAGATGACACGGGTGTAGAAGCGATAGTGCAAGGTCTCGGCCCATTGTTCCAAGTATACTTCACCAACCTACCCGAAGTAACATCCTACAGAGAAAAGCTGCAGACAAACTCGGCAGCATACACCGCCTGGGCCCTTAAGATGTTTGAAAAAGGAGTCTACATTTATGCGGATGATGGTGAGAGAATCTTGTTGTCGACTATGCACACGGACGAGGATGTGGAGCTGACAGTCGCTGCGGCGGAGGAGGCTTTCAGAGAAGTGAAGAAACAGTTTAGCTTGGCTGCTTAGAAACCTCTTTCAGACATTCCTCAACAGTGTCGAGGCCCTTGTTCAGCAGCTCCTCTTCTATGGTCAACGGTGGATGAAGCCTCACCACGTTCGAGTATAGCCCGGCTTTGAGCAGGAGGAGGCCACGGCGGCGTGCATGCTCAAGAATCATAGATGTCTCCTTGACGGCAGGCTCCTTGCTCCTCCTATCTTTCACCAGCTCAAAAGCCCTCATCACACCAAGCCCCCTCACATCACCCACCAGCTCAAACCTTTCAAAAAACTCGCCAAGTCTCTCAGCGATCAACTCGCCCAGACGCATAGCTCTTCCAGCCAAGTCGTCACGCTTCATAATCTCGAAGACCTTCACAGCGGCTGCGCATGCGACAGGGTTTCCTCCGAAGGTTGACCCAAGCGAGCCAGGTGGCATGTTATCCATGAGCGAAGCTTTTCCAGCAACCGCTGACAAGGGAAGGCCGTTGGCAAGTGCTTTGCCCACTGTCACAAGGTCGGGAGCCACGCCGCTGTGCTCAATCGCGTAGAAGCGGCCTGTTCTACAGAAACCCGTCTGAACCTCGTCGTCAATAAACACTATGCCATGCTCGTCGCAGACGCTGCGCAGCTCCCTCAGATACTCTGGCGGAGCTGGAACAAACCCTCCCTCCCCCTGTATAGGCTCGATGATGAAACAGGCTATCTTATGCGGTGGAACTCTTGTCTTGAAGAAATGTTTTTTGACATAGTCCATGCACTCGAGGCCGCAGCCGGGGTAGCTCTGTCCAAATGGGCAGCGGTAGCAGTAGGGGAATGGGACATGCTCAACGGCGGATGGAAACGGCTCGAAATCAACCTTGTAGGGCTCATACTTGCCTGTCAAAGCCATGGCGAGATATGTGCGGCCGTGGAAAGAATTCTCGAATGAGACGGCGTAGGGTCTCTTGGTTACGTGCCGGGCTATTTTGACAGCGTTTTCCACCGCCTCGGCCCCGCTGTTAAACAAGGCACCACGCTTCTCAAAATCTCCGGGAACAGTTTCGACAAGCTTCTCAACAACTTCCACGTAGCCCGGGTAATTGGCCACCATGAAACAGAGATGCCATAAATTCTTCAACGCTTTTTCCACCGCTTCACCTATCTCGGGGTTACCGTGTCCAAGGTTCACCACACCTATCCCAGAGGTGAAGTCGATGTATCTGCGGCCCTCGGAGTCCATGAGCACAGCGTTCTCCCCCCGCATAATCGTTATCGGATGAACAAGCGCCACCCCCGGCGAAACCAATCGCCTAAGCTCCAGAAACCTATCCATGACCGAGAATATTTTATGGTCTGAAAAAAGGGTTTCTAAACATCGTGGTTTAAAACACACCTCCGCGTCTGTTTATCCGGGTTGGCGGAGACCTGGGAACTGGCTGAAGGTGTTGAAGTTGTCGAGCTGGACGGAGACGTTGAACTTCCCGTCCGCTGCTTCCTGCTCAAAGAAGATGAAAAAAGAATACTTGTTGACACAGGATACGGCGAAACTGTGCCCCAGCTTCTAAATATTCTGGAAAAACGAAGGCTTTCAAGCATTGTCTTGACGCATCTTCACATAGACCACTCTGGCGGGGCCCTGGCCGTGAAAAAAGCCAAAAACATTCCAATCATCTACCACAGGCTCGAGCTAGAGACCCTGAACCAAGCAATCAACCTCGACAAAAGCATCCACAGAATGTTCGCAGACGTGTCAGTTGATTTTCTCCAAGAGGCTTTGCACGTGCTCAAGGTTCTGCCGGCTCCAGACTTTTTCGCGGAAGACGGCATGGCGATGTCCATGTGGCGTCTTATGCACACTCCTGGACACACTCCGGGACACGTCATTCTCGTCGGCGAGAACCACGCCATCACCGGAGACCTCATACTGGTCAAAGAAACCAGCAACGTCGCCTACGTGCCTCTACCCGGCTACCATCCTCTAAGAAACTATCTCGAGAGCCTCGTAAAAGTGGCGTCGCTTGATGTCGAGATGCTTGTCCCCTCGCATGGGCCCTTGATAAAAGACCCGATGCCGAGAGTAAGGGAGATTTTCAGCCATCATCGTGAGAGGCTTAGGCAGGCGGCGTCGGCGCTGGAGAAAGGCCGAACATCGATAAGGGAAGTAGCCGAGGAAATCAGGTGGTCGAAGGGAAGCTTCTCCTCGCTCACGCCGCTGGACAAATGGCTAGCCCTACTCGAGACAATATCGCACCTCGACTTCCTCGCAGAAACAGGCTACGCCATCCACGGAAACAGCCTCACATACACGCTGAGCAATAACCCGGACTGGCGAAACGTGGAGCAAAAACTCGAACAGCTCTCAAACGGCATATACCGGCCATAGCAAGCCAAAACCTTAAGAACACGCTGAACAATTTATGTGACTGCTATGATGAGTCTGACCAGTCTGAACCGGTGACTGGGATCTTGAGCTCTGAGCAGCCTGCATAACGTTTTATCTGGCTTTTCATTTTCTTGGTTATGCTTGTTGAGCAGGTTGTGGAGACGCTTGTTGCGTCTGTTGTTTTTGGTTTGGTTGTTGTGTTTTTGAGGTTTGTTCTCCGTGCCAAGTTTAGGCAGGAGCATCGTAAGGTTCTCTATGTTGCGCTGATATTGGTGGCGGGTGTCTATGTCGGCTACGTGGGCTATGTTTGGCGGCTTTTCGAGTTTGTTGTAGGTGTTCTCGCCACTGCCGGTGCCCTCGGTTTGTTGTTCGCCCTCGCTCTCGTCCCCTATGTCAGCGACGTCTTCGCCAGCATCTCAATCGCCCTCGACCCATACATCAACATAGGAGCCGAGGTAGAAATCGATGGAAAACGCGGCAAAATCATCGAGATATCTCTGACGAGGACAGTTATCTCGGGCGACGAATGCTTGATTGTGGTGCCTAACAAGAGGCTTAGGGACTCGGTTGTGGTGGTTTATTCGACGAAGTCGGTGCAGAAGATGTTTTAATGTGACAGGGGTTGGTTGGTTTGGAGGGTTTCGAGGATTTTGTCGAGACGTGCTGGGACGACGTAGGCGGGGCCGCTGACCTGTTCAACAACCTCGTCAACCTTGAAGCCGGCGCCTGTCACGCAGCAGACAACCTCGTCACCCGCGTCAATGACACCGTTCTCCCTCATCTGCTTTACCGCCGCAACCGTGATTGCTCCACCGGGCTCGGCGAAAATCCCCGTATACTTGGCGAGAAGCTTCACCGCCTCGACTGTTTCGTCGTCGGAGACTTTTTGACATGTGCCGCCTGTTTTCCGCGCCACGTTTAGGGCATATATTCCGTCGCCGGGGTTGCCTATTGCGAGGCTTTTCACAAGGGTCTCGGGTTTCCTGACCGGCGTGACTTCATCCGCGCCTTTTTCAAAAGCGGTTGATATTGGTGAGCATCCTGTGGGCTGAACTCCGTGGAAAACGGTGTCGGCGTCAGATATAGCGCCGAATGCCTCAAGCTCGTGAAGACCTTTATACAGTGCTCCGAATAATGCGCCGCTGGCCATGGGAACCACGATGTGCTGGGGGGCGCGCCAGCCCAGAGCCTCCACAGTCTCGAACATCATGGTCTTGGAGCCCTCTACGTAGAAGGGTCTTAGGTTGACGTTGACTATTCCGACCTCAGCTGTGTCGACGAGGAGGTAGGCGAGGCGGTTGACGTCGTCGTATGTGCCGTCGACGAGGATGACTTTTCCACCGTATATCGAGGCTTGCCGCACCTTGGGCAACTCGACGGTGTCGGGCATGAGGACGAAGCCTGTCAACCCGGCTGCAACAGCGTGAGCGACTGTGGCCGAGGCCAGGTTGCCTGTCGAAGCGCATCCAACAATCCTGAGGCCAAACTCTCGCGCTTTCGAGACGGCCACCGACGCAGGCCTGTCTTTGAATGAGAATGAGGGGTTTGTCGTATCGTTTTTTATGTAGAGGTTGCGGACGCCTATCACCCGGCCCAGCTCACGTGCGTGAACAAGGGCTGTGCCGCCTGCGCCGATGTCGACCCTATGTCTCTCCTCTACAGGAAGCAGCTCTGCATAGCGCCAGACACCGCGGACATGGCTGCTGGCTATTCTGCCGCGCAGACCATCAGCTACCTCTTCATAGACAACGTCAAGGGCCCCGAGACACTTGTCGCAAACGTTCCTCAGCTCGTTGGGATACTCTGAACCACAGTTTCTACAAACGAGCTTTAGCTCCGACCACCTTGTCGGAAAGGTTTTCTTCCAATTTAAAAACCTTATTCAAGCGTTGATGATAAGCATCAAATCACTCTTGCGGATGACCAGCCCGAACCGCTCCTCCCGCTCCTTCATGTACCTGTAGCAGCGGAGCACGAGGGGCATATGTCTGACGAGGCTAAGCTGGTTGCTTTGACGCAGTTTGATGAGTCTGTACATGTCTGAGAAGGGTTTGAAGGTTTCGAGGACCTTGTTCCTGTAAGCTTCTCCGTCGCCAATCGTCTGAGCAAATATCTCCGCGCACTCGAGGCTTGGCAGTATGCCTTCACCTAGTAGAGGAAACACCGTTCCTATGGATTCGCCGACCCCGACGACTTTTCCATCGGAAAAGGGTATCATGAACTCGGGTGGCGCTATACGCACAGATTTCCCAAGTTTCTCGACAGGTTGGCCACCATAGCGTTTCATGAACATGTTCACTTCGGCTACTTGTTTGCCTTTCATGTGGCCGGCGCCCACGTAGGCCTCGCCGTCGCCGAGAGGGAAAAACCAGAGGTAACCGTCCCAGCCGCTGAAAATCCTGACGTAGAAGTCTTCGAAAGGAGGTTTATCGTTGTAGTTGACCCTGTACTGGAAGCATGGGACAATCTCGTCATGGGCAGCGGGGGGTAGAAGGCTTCTCGAGATACCTGTGGCGTCGATGATGAGGTCGAAATCTTTTTCTAACTCTTTGACGGTGGGTGTGGTTCCGTAGAAGACTTTGAGGCCCTTGGTCATATCGAGCTCCAGCCGCTTTTTGTCATATGTGCATAGACCTATGAGGGGGATTGTTGACGTTTCTCTGCCGTTGTCGAGGATGAGGCTTTCCCCGAGATGTAGAACATATTCGTCAAAGTCTATCTCAACTTTTTGGAGGATTTTCTTTATCTGGTTTCTTGAGGTGCCCCACGCGCATATTGCTTTGAAGTTTTCTCTCCGCTGTCTATCAAAGCCCACAACCTCGTGCTCCAGCGAGAGCCGCCGCAGAAGATAGCTCCCCGCGACACCCAATCCCACAACCGCTATCCTCAACCCGTGAAAATTACATCACCGGATACAAAAATATTACCCCGGTTCCCACAATCGAATTACCGGCCGCTCACCGCTAAAGTATCTTTAAGTACCTTACTTCATAATGGATGCAGGATGTTTACAGGGCTTAGGGATGTGGTTGAGGAGAACCGTGTCGAGAATCTGCATTCAATGGTCAAGGTGACGTTGACCGTGGATGTTCCTCGTCTCAGCTACGCTGGTCGAAGCTTGGAGGACCTTAAGAAAGGGACTGTTCTGAATGTGTGGAGATGGGTGGCGGATGTGCTTGTGGCGAGAAGGTGTGCAGAGTATGTTTCGAAACAGTCGCTGGCTAACCAGCTTCTTCAGATAGAGTGGCGGGAGAAGAACAACCCTGGAGAGCTTCAGCCGTTGCAGAAGCATTTCTACGTGGAGTTGTTGAGGGAGGGTGTTCAGGATGATTATGTGGTGAAAAAGCTGCGGGATATTCTCACGATGCGTATGATGAAGATTGTCAGCATAGCGGCTAAGAGGCTTGACGGCGAGATTATGCGGCGGATGACGCCCGAGGAGGAGGCCTTGTATAAGGCTGTTTACAGAGTTGTCGACGAGTGGCTGAAAGCGATAGGGTCGGGAGAAGGGGGTGGAGATGGCGGAGCAACCTCTTGAAGAAAAGCTGGTCAACTTCTTCAAGTCGGAGAAGTATCGTGAGCTGCTGAGAGAAGCGGCTGTGAAGAAACGCCGCAGCATCCCAGTCGACTTCAACGACCTCATTAAATTTGATGAGAAATTTGCGCGAGAGCTGGTTGAAAAACCTACTGCCCTGCTCAAGGTTCTAAACAGGGCATGTTTTCGGCAGCTGCAGATTGAGGACCCTGAATATGCTTCCGCGGTCAAAATGTTTACGGCGAGAGTTGTTTCGCTTCCCACCGTCACGGCTATCCGCGAGGTGAGGTCGGAGCATCTCCGTAAGCTTGTGATGATAGATGGCATGGTTTCTAAGGCGTCGGCTGTGAAGCCCCTACTCAGGGTTGGTGTTTTCCGCTGCCGCTACTGCGGCAATCTTCAGGAGGTTGAGCAGGTTTCTCAAAAGCTTATGACACCCGAGGGTTGTCTCGATAGGACATGCAGGGGGAGCAAGAGGCCGAGCTTTGAGCTGGTTCCCGAAGAGTCCAGCTACATGGATTATCAGGTGCTGGGTGTGCAGGAGAAGCCGGAAGACCTTCCGCCGGGCCAGCTTCCACGTGTCATAGAGGTCCGTGTGAGAGATGATTTGGTTGATGTTGTGAGGCCCGGTGACAGGGTCATAGCCGTCGGCGTTGTGGAGTCTGTGCAGGAGCGTGGTGCAGAGGGGCTGCTCAAAACATTCCGCATATACCTTGAAGCCGTCAGCGTAGAGCCGGCGAGCAAGGAGCCCCAATCGGTCCAAATCACACCCGAGGATGAGAGGCTATTCAAGAAAATGGCCGAAGACCCGTTCATCATCAACAAGCTCACAGAATCGGTGGCCCCATCTATTTACGGCCTTGAACACATCAAGAAATCCATCTTGCTTCTTCTAGTCGGCGGAAGAACCAAGGTTTTCCCCGACGGCCTCCGTGTCAGAGGAGACATCAACATCCTGCTTGTCGGCGACCCGGGCACAGGGAAGAGCCAGCTTCTCCAGTATGTGGCGAGCCTGGCCCCCCGAGGCATCTACACATCTGGTCGCGGCTCCACCGCGGCCGGGTTGACAGCGGCTGTGATACGTGAGAAGGAGGGTGGGATGGTCCTCGAGGCGGGTGCCATGGTTTTGGCTGACATGGGTGTCTGCTGCATAGACGAGATTGATAAGATGAGGGAGGAGGATAGGGTGGCTATTCATGAGGCGATGGCTCAGCAGACCGTCAGCGTCGCAAAGGGCGGAATAGTGGCTACCCTGAACGCTCGGACAGCGGTTCTCGCGGCAGCCAACCCCTACCTCGGCAGATACGACCCCTACAAAAACTTCGTCGAAAACATCAACCTACCCATAACCATCCTATCACGCTTCGACCTGATGTTCGTGTTACGCGACGAACCCAACCCCGACACAGACAGGAAAATCTCCTCACACATCTCGGCGCTTCACCAGATAGGTGAACCAGAGAAAGCTCCCCCAATCGCTCCCGATGTGCTGCGAAAATACATAGCATACGCCAAGAGGATTGAGCCCTCTATTTCGCCCAAGGCCCTCAAACAGCTTGAAGACTTTTACCTGAAGATGAGGGCGATGTATGAGAAGACTGCGACGGTGAGCATAACGGCGCGTCAGTTTGAGTCTTTGATAAGGTTAACGGAGGCCCATGCACGGGCGCGTCTTAGGAACGTGGCTGATGAGGAGGATGCGGCTGCGGCGATTCTCTTGATGAGGAAGAGTCTGCAGGAGGTTGGTGTGGACATAGAGAGCGGTGCACCGGACATCGACACCATCATGACAGGCAAGCCGAAGAGTGTGAGGGAGAAGATGAAGCTCGTCATCGACACCATCAAGAAGTTTGAGGAACAGAGCGGCTACGCGGCGGAGCAGGAGCTGAGAACAGCCCTTCTCCAGGAAGGGTTATCCGAGGAAGAGATAACGAGGCTACTAACACGTCTAATCACCGACGGCCGAATATTCATGCCCCGCACAGGCGCATACAAGGTCACATGAGGAAACCCGCGGCACATCGAAGAAAAAGGGGCCATGCGTATATAGATGGGGGAAAATCCGGTGATTGGATGACAGAGTACCGCTCACCCGCTGACACGCCTCCACACATTCGCCGCGCCCTCGAGAGAATAGGGATAACCACGTTTTATCCGCCTCAGTCGCTTGCCCTGTCAAAGGGGTTGTTGGATGGGAGGCCTCTGATGGTTGCTACGCCGACGGCATCTGGAAAGACCCTGATAGCGATGATGGCTGCCTACAACCATGTGACGCGCGGTGGCAAGGTTCTCTATCTCACACCGCTCAGGGCCCTCGCGGCTGAGAAGCTTCAGGAGTTCACCGATTTTCTCGGAGACGAGTTCAAAGCAGTAGCCAGCACAGGTGACTATGACTCCGCCGACCCATGGCTCGCCAGCTACGACGTCATAATCACCACCAACGAGAAAGCCGACAGCCTGCTGAGACACGGCGCCCCATGGATAGACAGCGTCTCCCTTCTCGTCGCCGACGAAGTCCACATGCTCGGCGACACAGACAGAGGCCCCACCCTCGAGATGACTCTCACACGCCTCCGCAACAGAAACCCAAGAGCCCAGCTCCTCGCACTAAGCGCTACAGCACCCAACGCCGACGAGATAGCGGCGTGGCTTGGAGCGGAGCTTATCAGCCTCGACTGGAGACCGGTGCCCCTGCGAGAGGGTGTTTACTATGACGGCGAGATACGGTACAGCGACAGGGCTCGGCGGAAGGTGAGGGAGCTTGACTACAACCCTGTCATATCGCTTTTGCTTGAGGTCGTGCAGGATGGGGGGCAGGTCATCGTCTTCGCGAACACTCGTAAACGGGCTGAGCAGTATGCTGAGAAGGCTGCGGCGGCTCTCTCTCGGGAGACTCTGGTCACGGATGATGAGCGAGATAAGCTGAATGGCTTGGCTGACGAGCTTCTATTGTCGGCGGAGGCATCGTCTTTCACCGACAGAGTCGCGGCTTTGATGCGTCAGGGCGCCTGTTTCCACCACGCTGGTCTCGGCGCTGTACACCGCAGGTTTGTGGAGAAGGCTTTTAGAAACAGGGTTCTCAAGGTTCTCGCCGCCACACCCACCTTAGCCGCTGGAGTAAACCTGCCCGCACGCGTGGTCATCATTCCAGAGCTGCGGAGATATGAGGTGGGCGAAGGCCTTAGAAACATCTCTGTCACCGAGTATAAACAGTTCTGCGGACGAGCGGGGCGGCCCGGGTTCGACACCGTGGGCGAGGCGTTGACTGTTGCGAGAAATGAGGAGGAGCTTGAGCTCATCATGGAGAAATACATCAAGGGGAAGCCTGAAAGAGTATGGTCTAGGCTGGGAGGCGAACATCATCTCAGAATACAGACACTCGCGGTCATAGCCTCTGAACCCGTCAAATCCTTCGACGGCCTCGTCAAGTTCTTTGAGTCGACTTTTCTCTGTCACCAGTTTGGCTCGGCCCTTCTCCGCAAATCACTCACGGGTGTCGTCGATTTTCTCGCGCGGCATGGGTTTGTTGAAGCTGTTGATGGCTTGGAGGCTACACGGCTGGGTAAACGTGTAGCCGAGCTCTACATAGACCCGTTGACCGCTCTCGCGATAATTCGGACTTGTGAAAACAGGCCTAGGCTGATGACGGAGCTGAGTCTGCTGCAGGTGGTGTGCAACACGTCTGAGGTGCCGAGCGTGCCGATGCGTAGAGTAGATTCGGCGAGGCTTGAGAGGTTTGTTGAAGAGAACCGTGAACAGTTTTTCCAGGTTCCCGACCCCGTTGAAAGCCCCGATGATTATGAGCTTTTCCTCGACTCGGTCAAGACAGCTGTTTTGATGAATGCTTGGATTGAGGAGGTTGGTGAGGGTGAGCTGTATGAGCGGTGGGGTGTCGAGCCGGGAGACCTCGCGGTTCTCCGGGAGAGGGTTAGCTGGATTTCCTACGCGGCTTCACAGCTTATGAAAGTCGTTGGACACGGTGATTTGGTGCACTTGTTTGAGCTGTTGTCTGAGAGAGTTGAGCACGGTGTCAGACCCGAGCTACTGCCCCTCGTAGCCTTGAAGGGCGTGGGCCGCGTCAGGGCCCGTAACCTCTACAACGCAGGCTATAGAACAATAGAGGACCTGCGTCGAGCATCTGCCGAGGAGCTTGCACAGGTGCCGAGCATAGGGCCCCGGATAGCGGCCAGCATCAAGAGCCAGGTTTAGCCAGCTTCTCAAACTCCCGTAAACAATTCTCCTGATTCTTCTCCACCGAGCCGGGTCGAATGCTCCGCACAGTCTCCAGAGCAGTTCTCCAGTCGAGGTTTTTCTCCAGCATCGTGTAAGCCGTCAGCACCATCCCCGTCCTCCCCAGCCCAGCGAGACAGTGGACAAGCACTTTCTCACCTGAGGAGACAAGCTTCTGCAGATGCTTGACTATTTCAAGGATTTTGGCGGGGTCTGCTGCCTGATGGTCGGCGAGGGGGTAGTGAAAATACTTGATGTTCTCGTTTTCGAGGAGCTGTGGTGGAAGAGGCTTCTCGGTGAGGCTGATTATCGCGGTTATTCCCTGTTGTCGGAGAAACTTGATGTGCCTCCGTGTGCTGGGCAGCCCGCTTCCTGCGACGTTTTCAGTTAACATGGAGAAGTTGGGAGGCCCCTCTGTGAAGATGCCCTGGATTTTCCGCAAAATCGGTGACACGGCCTATCTATTCAAAGCTGTTTTGACAAGTTTTTCAACTTTCTCCTCATATTCCGCACGCATGCTCGATGCCGCGGTGTCGTCGACATCGAGGACAAGAGCCCTCACGCTCTCGTAGCCAAGCCTGTTGACCAAAACGTCGAAAACCCTGTGACCAGCCACGAGCTCGAAGAACCCGTTGTCCAAGGGCCTGACGACGACGGGGCCGAGGATTTCGACATATTGCGCCAAGGTTTCCAGCTCTTCTTCGCTCATGGGCGCCGTGGCCGCGGGCTGGTATATGACACGTCTCACAGGGACTTCTACAACGGTTCCAACCACGGGCGCGTCCAAGACCTCCACCCTCTCAGCCACCCACTCGTTAAGCATCAGCCTATCCTTGTCACCGAAGTATCCATGCCACCACTTCAAACTCTCCATCACAAGCCTCTCCATCTCAGCTGCTATCTGACCACGCTCACCCACAACCTTCTCATTACTTAGAACCATCACAAGCGTTTTACGCGAAGGCTTCTCAGGCTTAGCCTCTCCAAGCAGCTGAGGACGCACAGCTGTGAGCACAACATCCATAACCACTTGATTGCCCTGCTTATCCGCGCCCAGGTTTATCCTCACGGAGACACGGTCTTTGCCCTTAAGCTTATCCAGCAGATAGTCTCGGAGCCTTTCATACATCACCATAGTGTAGATGAATTGGCCGAGCTTGGACTCGAACTCGTCGTAGCCGTAGCTCATCTATGGAGCCTTCTCTATGTACTTGAAGACACCTATTTGGATGAAGTTGTGGTGGATGTAGGTGTATTCGTCGGAGACAGGCATCAGGATTGCCTCGCAAACGGGCAGGCTCGGCTCAGGAATCTCCACCTGCTCCAGCTTCTTCTCCATGCCAAACACGCCGCCGTTAACCCATATAAGCATTACCCAAAAACACGCAAACATTAAGTTCTGCATCCGATAGAGGTTTTTGGCTTGAAGGTTGTGAAAGGCCCTTCCTCTGCTCAGCTGGCTGAAAAAGTGGCGAGATACATGAACGTCGAGGCTGTCGATGTCTTTGCCAAGGTTTTCCCCGACGGCGAATCCTATGTCAGGCTGTCGGGTGATGTGCGTGGAGAGGATGTGATTGTTGTCCAGGGCACGCATCCGCCGCAGGACATCAACTTTGTCAAGCTTCTGCTGCTGGTGGACGCGGTCACACGCATGGGCGCGAAGTCGGTGAAAACAGTTATTCCCTACATGGCCTACGCTCGTCAGGACAGAGTGTTTCTCGAAGGGGAGCCTGTCAGCATCCAAGCTCTGCTAAAATCGCTCAGGGCCGTTGGAGCTGATGAAGCCATAACAGTCAACATACATTCTCCTTGGACGGCAGACCAGTCGGCGGTGAAGCTGACAAACATCGACGCATCAGGTCTCCTCGCCTCCTACATCATACAAGCGGGTGTGGAGAAGCCGCTCATAGTCTCGCCGGGTAAAAAAGGCTCGGAGATGGCCGCCGCAGTCGCCTCAGTCATCGAAACAGACTACATAGCCGTCAAGACTATGCGAAGCCCCGAGACAGGAGAAGTGGAGGTCAAGGTGGAGGAGATAGAGAGAGGTAGGCAAGTGGTGGTGGTTGACGACATCATAAGCACCGGAACAACCATGGCTAAAACAATTCAGCAGCTCAAGGCATATAATCCCTCGAAAATTATTGTCGCCGCTGTTCATGGATTGTTCATCGGCTCGGCAGCTGAGAAGATATCCTCGGCGGGCGCTGACCTGATTTTCACCACGGACACGGTGCCTAACCCATATGGCTACGCGTCGGTCGCGGGGTTAATCGCCTCACATCTAAGCTGAAAACAGGCTTGGCGGTTTTCTTTCTTCTATCGGGTGAAAAACCTACACTCTCATACTCGGAGCTACGTCACTTGGTAAAAGTGCTCGGCGGGGTAGATGCTGAGAGGGTTGATGAGAGAGTAGCTTCTGCGGAGGTTGACAATAGGTTGGCCGCTGAGATTGTGCATCGCTCGGCTTACACGAAGCTGGCGGCTGTTTGGCTGGGGATGGGCAGAGATTATGAGGAGGTTGTTTTTTCCGATAATTTGGCGGAGGCTGTGGAGGGTAGGCGGAGCTTCGATGTTTCGGTCTATGAGGTGGGTGGAGTGGATGTGAACTCTGTGGATGTTGAGAAGAAGCTGGCCGCGGCAATAAAGATGCACATCCCCTGGATGAGGGTAAACCTAACCACGCCCGACGCAAGGTTCGCCGCAGTCATCACCCCGAGCAACTGTTTCACCGGACTGCTTATCTCGGAGAAGCCCAAACACTTTTTCTCCGAGAGAAAAGCAGGCAACAGACCCTTCCGCGTCCCCTCCGCCATGCAGCCTAAGCTGGCCCGATGCCTCGTCAACCTCGCAATAAACAGCCGCGGCTCGCGGGTTCTGGACCCTTTCGCCGGCTCAGGCGCACTCATCATAGAGGCCGGTCTTCTCGGCCACGTATGTCTCGGTGTCGAGGTTAAGACATGGGTGTGCAACGGAATGTGGAGAAACATGCAGTTCTACGGAGTTGGCCTCGGCCATGTGGTCCAGGGAGACGCCCGGCATCTACCTTTTAGAAGATTTTTCGACGCGGTGGCTACAGACCCGCCATATGGAAGGTCCGCTACACTCGGTGGAATGCCGTTCAAAAACCTGCTGAAAGCTTTTGCAGAGGACGTGGTCAACGTCTTGACCGATGATGCTCGGCTTGCTGTCACAGTTCCCCACACGGCGTATCCCGACCTCGTCGACGCCTTCACAGGCTTCAGAGTGCTCGAGCACCATGACCTCTATGTCCACAGAAGTTTGACGAGGCGGGTTGTGGTGATGAAGCGTGAATGAGATGAGGATTGTTTTTCTCGGGACAAGCGGCGGTATGCCCACCCGGAGAAGAGGGATGCCGTCGGTGGCCATACGGGTGAGCAAATCAATTTTGTTGATGGACTGTGGTGAAGGGACGCAACGCCAGTTCATATCCTCAGGTCTCGGCGTTAAACCCGGCTTCCACATATTTCTCACACATCTCCACGGCGACCACGTCCTCGGCGTCCCCGGCCTACTCTTCACGCTCTCGATGAACGGCCGCGAAAAAGAAGTCAACATCTACGGCCCCAAAAACACCGCCACACTCATCAAAGCACTCACACTCCCCCACCTCGGCACCCTAAACTTCGCCATCAACGTTCACGAGCTATCCCCAGGTGACACAGTCCGAATAGACACAGTCACGGTAACCTCCTTCAAAACAGACCACACAATAAACTCCCTCGGATACGTGGTCAAGGAAGATGACCGCCCAGGTAAAATGAGGGTAGAGTTCCTAGAGAGCCTCGGGGTGCCTAGGGGCCCGCTCTGGGGCCGGCTTCAGAGAGGCGATGCAGTAGAGTATGGTGGAAGGGTGATAACACCCGAGGAGGCCCTAGGGCCGCCGAGGCCTGGGAGAAAAATCGTCTACACAGGGGACACAAGACCCTGTGAAGAAGTGGTGAAGGCTGCACAGGACGCTGATGTCCTCATACATGACGCGACATTCGACAGCTCCCTCCGCGAAAAAGCATTTGAACAGGGCCACTCAACCGCCGAAGACGCAGCCAAGACAGCGGCAGAAGCCTCGGCCAAACGCCTCTACCTCTTCCACATAAGCCCACGCTACGAAGACCCCGAGAAACTACTCATCGAAGCCCGAGCATTTTTCCCCGAGTCATATGTCGCGGAAGACTTTGAAACATACCTTGTTCCGCTGAGATAGCTTATTCGGTCAGCCACTCGATAAATCTCTCCGGCTCATCTGTTTCAACGACCACGGTTATCGGCCCGAGAGCCATTACCTCGCCCTCTTCAAAAAACGAGACCTTGCCGACGGAGGCGGCCTGCTTGTTTAGATAAAACGTTACTGTGTTTTCTCTCAGGCCCTTGTTGAGAAGAGCTCTCACAGTATTCCTGATGCGGCGCGAACGGATTATCATCCGCAGCCTCTCAAAACCTGCAGCTCCCTCAACATGGGCGACGACTTTTCCATCACCTTTTTGGATGAGAACAGCCTTTGGAAAAATGTTGAGAAGTGCTTCGGCTACTTTTTCCTCGTCCTCTGTAAAGTTTACGGGAGCTGTGACTGTGGCTGAGAGCTTCAAAGCTGTGACTTGAGCGCCGACAGCGCCATCATAACGTTCAAAGTGTTCTCGAAAAGCTCGGTCTGGGTAACTCTGCCGATTATCTTACCGTTTTCAATCACGAAAAGCCTGCGGATGTTCTTCTCAACAAGCTTGGCCATGGCCTCTCCGAGGGAGGCGTCGGGAGAGATGGTCTCTATTGGCGTAGACATTATTTCCCCAACTTTAATCGTCATGGGACGGCCCTTGCCTATGCATCTCCTAATAACATCCCGCTCGGTCACAACCCCTATTGGAAGCTTCTGCCTCGTCACCACAAGCGACCAAACCTCGTTATCAAGCATCGCCTTTACAGCATCAGCAACAGTCGCGTTCTCATCAATCTCAACAACCTTCTTATCCATCACATCCTTCACACGAAGCGTAACAGGCATATCTCACCACAGATAATCTTCTCAAACGCCGTTTTTAAGCTTTGGCGCCGCTGAAACCCTTAATAAAAATTGCAGGCCTTTCTCGCCGGATGCTCGGCTCATCTTTTGTGGTGGCTTGGGAGGGTGTCGATGGCTCGGGTAAAACAACCTTGATGAACGCCGTGGTCAACAGGCTTGCTGAGAAGGGACACGGTGTCGAGACCTACAAGACACCCAGCAACTCGCCGACAGGCATTTTCGCGGTTCAACACGGTAACAGACCCGACACAGACCCGTTGACACGGATGCTCCTCTTCCTCGCAAACACGTCGGACGACAGCACAGCTATCAAGAAAATCATAGAAGAGAAGAAACCAGACTACATGATGATAGACCGCTACAGCCTCTGCTCTGTTGTGTATGGATTCGCCCTCTGGTCGAGAAGATACGGGAGAAAAGTCGAGGACAAGCTGTTCACCCGGTTTATCGAGATTGTTGAAATGCTTGGGGATAATATATTCGCGAAACCAGACCTCACGGTTGTCGTTGAGGTGGATGAGGAGACACGGCGTAGACGAACAGCACAGAAAACAGCCACGAGCGATAGAGTTCTCGAGTTCGACGAGGAGCTGCAGAAGCTTGTGAGCCAATACTATGACATCTATCTAACATGGAGACCGAGGGAGGCGGTTAAGGTGTTCAACGGAGACAGTATGCTCGAGGAGTTGGCTAACATGTTGGCTGAGAAACTTGTCTCCCTGAGGGAGGCGCGTCTACATGGTTAGAGCCTTCTACGCAGTCGATATACGGGATGAAGAGACTGTCAAAAACCTGTTAGCAATTCAGAACGAGCTGCTTAGAGCAGCGGGAGAAGGCCTTAAACCGGTTGAGCCGGAGAACCTTCACATCACACTTCTTTTCCTCGGAGAATTGAATGAGGAAGAGGTGAGCGAGGCCCAGAAAGCCCTAAGCTCCATAGAGGCGAAGCCTTTCGAGATAGGGATGAATGGTGTGGGCTATTTTCCGGGCGGGGGAAGAGTTAACGTGATATGGGTTGGTGTGAGAAATGGGGCGGATAACTTGGCTGATGTGCATAGCCAGCTTCGGAAACGTCTGCCACGCATCAGGGTTGAGGAGCAGAGGTTCATCCCCCATCTAACCATCTGCCGGGTCAAGTATCTCAGAAACCGTGGCCCGCTCCTCGAAGTCATCAACAGAAACAGGGACACTTTCTTCGGCAAACAACTCGTCACCAGAATCGTGTTGAAGAAGAGTGTGCTTACTTCTTCTGGGCCTGTTTACTCAGATTTGGCGGTGAAGAATCTTTGACATCGGTTGAAGATGTTCTGCGTCATGTGGTTGAGAAGCTTAGGCCCTTGCCTGAGACGCTTGAGAAAACCGAGGATGTTACGGCGCGTTTGGTTCAGAGGCTTGAGGACGTGTTCGGTAAGGGCCGTGTCTCTGTGGAGGGTTCTTTCGCGAAGGGAACGATGGTCCGCGGCAGAGAGGAGAGCGACATCTTCATTCATTTTCAGCCAAGGTTTCCCGTTGATGAAGCATGCCGCCGCGTAGTCGAGGAAGGCGTGAAAGCCGTTGTGGGAATGGGTGGTGTTTATCGGCTTAGGTATGCGAGCCATCCCTATGTGGAAGGGTTTGTGGACAGTGTGCGTATCAACATCGTGCCCTGCTACGACGCCGAGTATGGGAAATGGATTACACCAGTCGACCGCACACCCTACCACACCGCCTATGTGAAGAAAAATCTCCCACCCGGCGGAGCTGACCATGTCCGTCTCCTCAAAGCCTTTCTCATGAACGACAACCTTTACGGAGCGGAGGTGAAGACAAGGGGCTTCAGCGGATACGTGTGCGAGCTTTTGATAATAAGGTTCGGCTCCTTCACCTCTCTTGTTCAAGCGGCTTCAAGATGGAGGCCTCCCGTGGTCATCGGTGAAGCCAAGCCACCGCAGGAGACCGTGCTTCATTTACCTGACCCCGTCGACCCGGGACGCAACACAGCCGCAGCGGTCTCGCTCACAACCCTCTCAAACTTCATCCTCAAATCCAAACTCTTCCTCACAAAACCAAGCATAGAATATTTTCTCGGCGACACAGCCCTGAAGGCAGCTGTTGAGGGACGGAGTTTCCTCGGCCTCGTCTTCACCGTGCCCAATCAGCCGCCGGATGTTCTCTGGGGGGAGCTTAACCACACCGTCGAGGGATTGTCGCGGGGACTCGACGGATTAGGGTTCACCGTGGTGAGGAGCGATAGATGGGCTGATGAAAAAACAGGTGTCATGGTTTTCGAGCTTGAGTCAAACGTGTTGCCGCCGGCTGTGTTGCATTTGGGTCCTCCAGTGTGGAGCGGCAACGCTGAACGCTTCATCGCTGAGCAGATGCGTAAAAAAGAGTTGTTGGCTCCGCCGTGGGTCTCGGGGGATAGGCTGTATTCGCTGTTGAGGAGAAGATTCCGCGACTCTGCGGAGGCCCTTCAGCACCTTATCCAATCGGGGCAGGCATCGGTCTCTAAGCATCTCCAACCTCATCTAAGAAACGCGAAAACCTACAGAGATATTGGCGCCCTCATGGATGCTCTTACGGATGAGGGAAAAAATTTCCTCAAAGAGTTTGTGAGAACATGTCCCAGATACATCGCCA
>CALHAG010000016.1 GCA_937934305.1 Candidatus Caldarchaeum subterraneum | reverse complement strand
GCGGACGCCGTAGATGCCGGGAGTGGGGTGTGCGGGGTAAGCTCGCACGCCGAGAGGGGAACAACCCAGACCGCGGGTTAAGGCCCCAAAGTGCCCGCTAAGTGACAAACCAAAGGGCGTCTCCCTCCTAAGACAGCGGGGCCGTAGGCTTAGAAGCAGCCATCGGCTAAGAAGTGCGTAACAGCTTACCCGCCGAGGAGGGGGGCCCCGAAAATTGACGGGTCTAAGCGGGCCGCCGAAACCCGGGTTCACCCAGCCGATGCTGGGTGGAGGTAGGGGGGCGTGGCGGTTGGGCGGAAGCAGGGCCGTGAGGTCCTGTGGACCGGCCGCCAATGTAGATCCCGGTGGTAGTAACAGCGGAGCGGGGTGAGAATCCCCGCCGCCGAAGGGGCAAGGGTCTCCCGGCAACGCGTCGTCGGCCGGGAGTAAGCCGGTCCTAAGCCCGACCTTAACCGGGTAGGGCGAAAGGGAAACCGGTTAATATTCCGGTGCCTCCGGAGTACGTGCGGCGACGCAAGGCCGGTGTCTGACGCTTCGGGGTAGGCTGAGCGGGGCCGTAGCCCTGTCTAAACGCATAAGCCTGGGGAGTGGCGTAAAGCCGAGAACCAGGTGAAAGCGTGAACGGCCGCCCGTATGGGCGGTTCAGCTGATCCCTGGAGCCCATGAAAAAGACATCGGCAAGGATCTCCGGAGACCGTGCCAAGAACCGACACAGGTGCCCCTGGGTGAGAAGCCCAAGGCGTCTGGGGTCACTCCAGGGCGAGGGAACTCGGCAAATTAGCCCCGTAACTTCGGGAGAAGGGGTGCCTGAGGCCTTGGCCGCGAGGCTGGGGCCTTAGGTCGCAGTGACTAGGGGGTCCTGACAGTTTAATAAAAACCTAGGTAGCCGCGAGACCGAAAGGTTTTGAACGGCTATCGAATCCTGGCCAGTGCGGGTACTCGAAAACCGGGTTCAACCGGTATAAGGGCCCGTAAACGCCGGGAGTAACTCTGACTCTCTTAAGGTAGCCAAATGCCTTGTCGGGTAAGGGCTACGGCGACCTGGAATGCGCTTGGAGTGGAAGGTTTATTTTTCCATTTAGACAGAGGTGGGCAGGTGCGTAGTTGGGAGACGTCGACGAATACTATGCATACTTGCTAGGCGCTATCCGCGACGCATGCGTGTACATCCCGGAGCATGAGCTGAAGTTTGTTCAGAAAGACGCAAGATGGCTCACTGACGTGATTAAACCTGTGATGCAGCATGTGTTTGGCTTTAGTAAAATTAGGGTGAGGATGAGAAGGGATGGGCTTTTTGAACTAAAAGTCAACTCAAAGCGGATGGTTGAAAAATTAATTGAGGATGCGCATGTTGACAATAGACCCATGGATACTCCGCCGATAATTGAACGGGCACCGTTGAGTCAACAGCTATGGTATATCGCCGGTTTCTATGACGCTGAAGGAGATAAAAAAGGACATAGGATAAGGTTTTGGCAGTCTTGGTATGAGGTCAACAGATGCCCACCACTAGAGTTTATTGCGACTGTACTGGCCGATGTAGGAGTTAATACACGCCTCTATAAACTCGGTAGACGAAAAAGTAGGCTGTTCGAGTTTTGTCTTGAAGTTTCCCGCGCAGCCCATAAAAACATTATCCTGTTTTACTCAACGGTTCCACTCCAACACCCGAGCCAGGTCCTCCGAGCCCCCCGAGAGTTCCGACGTGCATGAATGGATCAACGAGGGCCCCACTGTCCCCGCCTGGAGCCCCGTGAACCCACGTAACGTGGGCGAACAGTCCACGAACTCCCAACGGGGAAAGAAGACCCTGTGGAGCTTTACTGCAGCCTGTCGCTGGGATGTGGACGGATGTGCAGAGCGTAGCCGGGAGCCGTCGATCCCCGTCTCTCCGGGGGCGGGGGGAGGCGACAATGTAACACCGGCCACGTCTGTCTGCATCTCTCACCGGCGCGAGAGCGCTGGAACAACGGCAGGTGGGCAGTTTGGCTGGGGCGGCACCCCCTCGAAAAAATATCGAGGGGGCCCAAAGGTCGGCTTAGGCGGGACAGAAACCCGCCGTGAAGTGCAAGGGCAAAAGCCGGCTTGACAGGGCCCTTGAAAGCCAGGGGCCCTGAGGGGAAACCCAGGCCTAGCGATCCATCGGCTCCTACCAGTGGGGGCCGGTGGTGACAGAAAAGTTACCCCAGGGATAACAGGCTCGTCGCGGGCGAGAGTCCCCATCCCGCGCCCGTTGGGGGAGCGGATAAATAATCCAGAGGATTAGAGAGGAGAGATGGGTCTAGAGACGTTTGACGTCTTAGCAGCTTTGCCACCCACCTACATCCGTAGATATGTCAGATCAGTTGACGAGGAGCTGATAATAGTTGAGGGTACAAGTGGTGGCAAACGGTTCAGAGACATCTTACCACGTTACATTTACTTCGACCAAGAATGCTCATATAACATCGGACTGTGGCTAGGCGATAGATGGGGAGGAAAATCAAGGGTAGGCATTAAAAACAAAGACGTTGAACTAATAGACGCCTTTTACTGGTTCCTGCGAAAAAAGATGAAACAAGACAATCCTAAGATTCTTGTCATAAAAAAGAGCAGCAACATAACCATCGAGCCAACGACTACCATAAACCTCCCAACCACCCCAGTTGAGGTGATAGAGAATACAATGTTTGGGCCGTGGATATACGCTGTGTTTGTTCAGAATGGTGCATTAAGAACAAAAGTCATGAACCAAATCGAGCAATCGTTACGGGCAATATGTGATTCCTCTGGAGAAGAGGTTGCAGCTTCATTTATGGCAGGTTTGCTCGACGCGGAAGGCGGATGTGAGCATAATAAAAAGAGAGTAACCATCTCCGTGTCGTTGAGGAAAAAATCAGGTAATTTTGAGTTTGGACTCTACGCCTACTTATTGAGAAGATTGGGCGTAAAATTTTTCACAGTTAGGGACGATGAATCGATTGTTTTAAGAATTCCACGTGGTCAACTCCCTGTTTTGGTTGATAAAGTTGCATCTAAAATGCGCTGCAGCCGTAAGGTTTCGCTCCTCCAACAATGGGCGGGAGGATAAATCGACCCCGCGGCTTGGTACCTCGATGTCGGCTCTTCCCAACCTGGCCGTGCAGAAGCGGCCAAGGGTGCGGCTGTTCGCCGATTAAAGGGGAACGTGAGCTGGGTTTAGACCGTCGTGAGACAGATCGGATTTTACCTGTTGGGAGTGCTGGCTGCCTGAGGGGAAGGTGTTCCCAGTACGAGAGGAACGGAGCGCCGGGGCCAACGGTGTACCGGTTGTCCTACAGGGCAGTGCCGGGCAGCTGCGCCCCCGCGGATAAGGGCTGAAAGCATCTAAGCCCGAAGCCGCTCCCGAAAACAGGCAGCCACTCGCCGGGTGAGGGCTCGGCAACGGGCCTATACCGGCGACGAGGGCTCCCGTAGAAGACGGGTTTGATGGGGCGGGGGTGTACGGATGGAGGCTTCGGCCGGACATCCTCAGCCCGCCGCTCCCAACCGCCCGAGTGGCCTAAGGAAGCCGTCCAGGCGAAAACGCATCCCACCCTACTTGGACGCGTAACACTTTATACCGCCTTATCTCATGGTTCCGACATGTTTATCGTCAGAGGACGGTTTGTAGTTACTGTAGATGATTTTAACCGTGTTTTAAGGGACGGGGCAGTGGTTGTGGAAGACAATAGGATAGTCGATGTCGGGTATTTTGGAGACCTTAAGAAGAAACACCGCTGCGACACTGTTATCGGAGATGAGTGGAAAATAGTTTTGCCGGGTCTCGTGAACTGCCATTACCACTCTCGTGAGCAGCTTTCTCAAACCATGTTTCCAGACGGGCACGGCGAAACAACATGGTTCAACAACTATTGTCTACCCTATCACGCCGCCTTGACCCCCGAGGAGGAGAAGACTGCTTTCAAGCTTGCTCTCTACGCGATGGCTTTGAACGGTGTGACAACATTCGCCGACGGAGGATTGCTCTACCCCTCGTCATCCCTCGAAACGTTGAACGAGGTCCCTCTCCGCTGTCTCACATCAACATGGTGCTGGGACAGGGCTGACATCATTCCCAAGACAACCGACGAGGCTTTCAAGGAGCTAACACATTTGCATCATGAGCTCAACGGAGGATATGGAGGCCGCCTCTCCATATGCGCCACACCTATCAGCGTAACCACATGCAGCGAAAACCTGCTTCGACAGGTGGTGGAGTGGGCTCGGGAAAATGGTGTGAAAACATTCATACATGTTTCGTCGTTCAGGGAAGAGGTTGAGAAAACTTTGTCAAGCTGGGGCGTTACCCCTGTGCAGTATCTATCTGAACATGGTCTTCTCAACCGGGATGTTAACATTCTTCACGGCATTCATCTGAGCATGGATGATGTTGAGCGGCTTGTTGCCTCGGGGGCTGGTGTTGTTTCCTGCCCCTATTCTTCGCTCAAGAAGGGGAAGGGCCTCAGTGTTAGTGGCGTGTTTCCCGAGCTGCTTGAGAGAGGCGTGCGTGTTGGGCTGGGTGGTGACGGGGCGCCCTCCGCTCAACACGTAGACATGTTGAGGACCTTGTCTCTTTTCACAGGGCTTTGCAGAGACATGAGAATGAATGCCTCGCTGCCACTTGCAAAAGACGCTGTCAGAGCTGTTACGTCGACAGCCGCAGACCTTCTCGGACTCGGAAACCAAATTGGCTCGCTGGAAAAAGGAAAGAAAGCAGACATCATTCTCCTCGACATGCGTGGCCCCGACTTCACCCCCCTACGCGACGTGTTCCAGGCCCTGGTCTTCTCCGCTACCGGTGCCGCCGTTGACACGGTTATTGTGGACGGGAGAGTTGTCGTCGAAGGGAGAAAAGTCAAGGGAGTGGATGCCGAGAAGCTGGTTAAAGAGTCTGAGATAGCTGCTGAAAATGTTGCGGAGAGGCTTGGTCTTCAGAGGCCTATGTAGCTCTCTCTTATCTTCGGCGAGTTGAGTAGCCCGGTGCCGGATCCTTCAAGGGCTATTCTTCCTCCCTCCATGACGTAGGCTCTGTCGGCTGTTTGTAGAGCGAGAGCGGCGTCCTGCTCCACCACTAGGATGGCGATACCCTGCCTCTCCCTGATCTCTCTAACCTTCTCAAAAACGGCTATACGTGCTATGGGAGCCAGCCCCACACTAGGCTCGTCGAGAAGAAGAATCCGGGGCCTCGCCATCAAGGCCCGGGCAAGCGCAACCATCTGCTGCTCACCACCGCTGAGAGTGCCCGCAAGCTGTTTCCGCCTCTTCTCGACGATGGGGAAAAGCTCAGACACCATTTCATAATCCTTCATGATTTCTTCTCTATCTTTTCGTCTGTAGGCGCCCGCCATCACATTCTCATACACAGTCATGTCGGGGAAAAGCCGTCTTCTCTCCAGTGATAAAACAAGGCCTTTGACGACGCGGTCATAAGGCGGAAGCCGTGTTACGTCCTCGCCGTTGAGCAGTGTCTTGCCTGATTTGACGGTTGCAAGCCCGGCCAGCGCAAGCATGAGCGTCGTCTTTCCGGCGCCGTTAGGCCCAATAACGGCCACTATCTCCTTCTCATGAACCTCGATGTTGATGTTCTCGATGATTGTCACAGGGCCGTAGCCCGCGGTCAGATCCACAGCCTCAAGCATTTTCCCCAATCAAATCACCGTGTCGGTTCCCAGATACGCTTTTATGACTGCCTCGCTCTTAGCAACATCGGCAGGCGCACCCTCGAAAATCAGCTTACCCTGGTCCATCACCAGAGCCCGTTGAATAAGCTTCATCAACTCACGCAGCCTATGCTCAATAATCACAAGCGTACCTCCCTCTTCATAATACTCTCTTAGCACAGAGGTGACTTCCCCTATTTCTGCGACAGTCAAGCCGCCGAAGGGTTCGTCAAGCATGAGGATGCGGGGCTTAGCTATAAGGCCTCTCGCTACTTCGAGTTTCTTCATTTCTCCATGTGTGAGATAAGCTGCGGGGATGTTTCTTTTTTGAATCAGACCGAGTTTTTTGAGAAGCTGAATGGCCTCCTCCTGGTTGAAGTGGATTTTTCTAACGGTGAGAGGCGCGTGGAGGTTTTGTTCAACTGTGAGAGATTTGAAGGGCCTGACTATCTGGAAGGTTCTGACGAGCCCTTTGAGGGCGCGGTGATATGGTTTTGTGTTGGTGATGTCTTCGCCGTTTAGGTAGATTTTTCCCGAGTCAGGTTTCTCCGTCCCCGAGATGAGTGAGAAAAGCGTTGTTTTGCCGGCGCCGTTGGGCCCAATGATTCCAAGTATCTCGTTTTTTTGGAGAGTGAAGGAGACGTTGTCGACGGCGACTATTCCGCCGAAGCGTTTAATCAGTTGCTCAACCCGCAGTATCTCCATAAACCTTCCTCCTCAGAAAACCGACTATTCCGCTGGGGAAAATCATGAAGATAAGTAAGGCCAGAGCCGAGTATATCAGGAGACGTGCTCTAACCAATACTTCTATCTTCAGCGTCTCTATCAGTATCTCGATTATGTAGGCCCCGACGACTGGGCCGAGTATGGTTGCTCTTCCCCCGAGCAGCGTCATTAACAGGGGTAGGCTGGCTTTCTCGAGCTCATAGGTGGCTGGGCTAATGACTCCGTTGAGATAGGCGTAGAAAGCGCCGGCGACACCTGCTATGAAGATGCTGATGGCTAGGCCGAGAAGCTTGTAGCGTGGAACATCTATTCCCGCGGCTTTCGCAGCTATTTCATCATCCTTTATGCATGTGAAGATTATTCCGAGACGGCTTCTCATGACGAGGTAGCTGACCATCACGCTTCCAGCCATGGCGGCCAAGCTCGCGAGGTAGAATGCTTCAGCGCTCTGGAAGAGAGACGGTATTCCGAAGATGCCGTCATGTCCACCTAGCTGGGGGATGGCGTTGGTCACCTGATAAGCTATAATGGGAATTATTAGTGTGACGAGCGCGAAGAAGTGGCCTCGTAGCTTGAGGCTCGGCAAACCAATCAAGCTTCCTAGACCCGTGATGACCAAGGCCCCGAGAAAAACAGCGGCCACAGGAGGCACACCGTAGGAGATGCTCAAAATGGCTGCGGCGTATCCTCCTCCAGCGAAGAAAAACGAGTGGCCGAGGCTGAGCAGCCCCATGTAGCCTGAGAGGAGGTTCCAGCTGACCGCGAGCATGGCGAATATGTTGGTTAGCGTGAGGATGAATATGATGAATCGCAAGTTCAGCGCTATTGGCAATACCGCCATCGCCGCTAAGACCGCGAGCAAGGTTACCACAAAAATTTTGTCGAGCCTTTTCATCATTCTACACTTCTGCCAAATATTCCTTTTGGCCTCAGCCACAGAGTCAACAGCACGGTGATGAGCGACGCCGCTCCCGAGTAAAGCGGGCTTACGAGGTTCTGGACAGCTATCTCCACATAACCTATGACGAAGGCTGCGAGAAGAGTTCCACGGTAGTCGCCAAGGCCTCCGAGCACGACGATGGCGAAGGCTAGGGTGAGCATGGGCCATCCGAGAACTGGTGTGATGGTGCTCTGTGGTGTGACCAACAGGCTTGCGAGTCCTGCTAAAGCCGTTGAGAGGCCGAGGACAAGGGCCATGGTTCTTTCGGGTCTTATTCCCACGCAGACAGCAGCGTCAAGATCCTGAGCAACGCTCCGTATCGCCAGCCCAACCTTGGTTCTGTAGATAAGTAGCCAGAGGAGAATGAGCAGCGTCGATGCGGCAATAGCCGCGGCCAGCTGCTGGTTGAATACAGAGACTCCGAAAACCAACGTCGACCCGGGCAGAACCACGGGCGTCGACCACGGAAAGTTGGTGAAGAGAAGAACTATCAGGTTTTGGATGACCAAGGCGATGAGGAAAGTGGTCATAATCATTTCTATGTGGTCCTTTATTCTGCGCAGCACAGCCCAATAATAGACGAACCCCGCTGCGAAAAGAGCCGCGATCGTTGCGAAAAAAGTCACCAAAGAAGGAATATTGTATACCGTTACGAGGGCGAAGGACATGTACGCGGCTGCCGTGTACCACATGCCGTAGGCGGCGTCAATCATCCGGGCCACACCAAAAATAAGGGAGAAGCCCTCCGCGAAGAGGGCGTAGACGAGGCTGGTTATGAATCCGTAGACCAGTACTGTCGCCGCGGCCTCTGAGGTTATCATGTTACGGCAGCACTAGGTTGCGGACTGTCTGTGGTTGGTCTGGGCTCCACACAGGCACGAGCTCGCCGTTCTGCCACTGTCCAAAATACCAGTAGAGGTTCGGTAACGCGAGGTTGAGGCCGTGTAGTTTCCTGTTAAACTGTATCCGCCCGATCACTCCCTCGTAGTCTGTCTGCTCCAAGGCGGCTACCAGTCTATCGGCTTTCCATGTGTTTGCTCTCTCGAGGGCCTCTTTAAGGACATATATGGCGTCGTAGGTGTCGAAGGCGGCTGTGTTCGGTGTCTCCTTAAACCGTCCCGTAAACTTCTCTATGAAGGGTATGGTCTTCGGCGTGACGGGGACTTTGACCGTGGCTGGCCACCAGATAGTTCCCTGTGCAGCACCCTCAGTCTGCGTCCAGAACCATGAGAAGCCGCCCAGCAGCCCGGGTCCGAAGATTATCGGTTTCTTACAGGGGGACCAGTCATAAGCAGCCCACTGCTTGGTGAAAGCCACTCCGGGCGGGCCTGAGAACAGGAGGATAATCAAGCCGGCGCACTTCTCTTTGATTCTTGCAAGGTAGCTGGAGAAGTCTGATTGAGTGGTTGGGTAGAGCTCTGCGAAGACTAGGTCGAAGCCTTGGGCCTGCAGTCTCTTGAAGAACGTGGAGTTGCCCGCAGGCCTGCCGGCCAAGCCAACAGTCCAGAGAGCGTTCTCGGCAACAAGAGCAATCCTAGTCACGTTGGGATAATTGGGGTTGTTTTGTGCAGCGTTTCGAAGCGCGCTGGGGATGGCTGCTATGTAGGGCCCTGCGCTGGAGTTGCGTCCTCCAGCGAAGAAGTGGAAATAGTACTTGTAATTCTCATAGTCGTTTTGGACAAGGTCCTCGACGATGCGCTGGTTGGACTCGATGTCTAGGTAGACAATCTTGTACTGGGATAGTAGCTGAGTTTGTGCGACGACGATGTCTGTTCTCACACCTCCCACGATGACGTGGGCTCCGTGAACCTCGACCAGCCTCTTAAACGCTGTAACGCCTTGGTCTACTGGGATGAGCGGGTCCATCTCGTTAGTGTCCTCGGCTACCAAAACGAGCTCATATCTTGTTCCGTTGAGTACTACTCCGCCTGCGGCGTTTATCTCCTCGACAGCCATCTCGGCGGCGTATTTGGCGTGGATGCCTACAGGGTTGGTGAGAGGAAGCGAGAGCCCTATGATGATCTGTCTCTTCTGCTGCTCAGGTGTAAAGACACCGGTTAGAAAAATTCCCGCGACAGCGGCGACCGCTATCACGACAACGACCAGTGCTACAACAGCCGTTCTACTTACAGCCTTTATACTCTTGTTCACGCAGTTAATCGCTTATGTGAATTATTTATAGGTTATCCAGAAAGGGGTGTGTTTAAAACGACCGCGGGCTGATGTTTTTTATGATTGTGGTTGACAGCAACGAGGCTTCTGAAAACAGTAGGTTGGTGGAGTCGCTGGCGAAAGTTGTCGAGACTGCTGTGAAGCCTCTGCAGGCAGGCGATTACTTGATTGTCGGTAGGGAGAAGCATGCTTTGGTGGAGAGGAAAACTGTGATGGATTTTCTAAACAGCCTGAAGGGGAGGCTGTGGGAACAACTCTCAACCATGAAAATGTTTGAGGGAGAGAAGGTTCTCATCCTTGAGGGATACCTCGGGCTGTATAGAAAACGGGGATGGAAAGAGGTCTCCATCCTCGCTTTGATGGACAAAATTGTGCATGACTGGGGGATACCCATCATCCCCACACCAGACATCCGTGGAACACTCACATACCTCGTGTGGAAAAACAAGTCCCTCGGCGAGGTTGAGGAGTTCCGCGAATATCCGCTGCGAGTTAAGAGAAAAGGGCTGACGGCGGAGGAGCAGGCTTTATTCGTTCTCGAAGGCCTCTGCGGACACGAGACAGCCAAAGCGCTTCTCAGCCATTACAGGACACTCAGAAACGTCTTCACTGCGCTGACACCTGAAAATATGCATGAGCTGGGAAAAATCAAGGTCGGTGGTAGGAGAATACCGGAGAAAACTGTGAAAAAAATGGTTGAGGTGGCTAACACTGTGTATGGTGGGGAGGGTTAGGCGCCGAGGAACTGTTTCTCAACCTCGGGCAGCCAATCCAGCTCCTTCCTTAGACGCTCTATGGATTTCTTGATCTCCTCCTCAGGATACTGCCATGGCGGCAGCTTGCCCTCGAAGAACTCTTCGTATGCGTGGAGGTCGAAGGCACCGTGTCCACAGAGGTTGAACAGTATCACCTTCTCCTCACCCGTTTGCTTGCATCGCAGGGCCTCGTCGATGACGAAGCGAATTGTGTGCGATGGCTCGGGCCCTGGCAGGAACCCTTCAGCCCTCGCGAAAGTCACCGCCGCCTCAAACACAGACACTTGGTCGTATGCGTATGGTTTTATCCAGCCTTCGTGGAGGAGAAGACATAGTGTCGGTGCGTCGCCGTGGTAGCGTAGCCCGCCTGCGTGGATTGGTGGAGGTACGAAGTCTGAGCCGAGGGTGTACATGGGTAGGAGCGGCGTCATCTTAGCTGTGTCCCCGAAGTCGTAGGTGTATATACCCTTGGTCATGGTTGGGCAGGCTGTCGGCTCTGTGGCGACGAACTGAACCTTCTTAGGAGCCTTCTTCGAAATCACTTCATAGTAGAACGGCCACGTCAAACCAGAGAAGCTGCTTCCACCGCCGACGCATCCCGCAACTATGTCTGGATAATCGTCAACCTGTTTCAGCTGCTCAAGAGCCTCGAGGCCCTGGACCGTTTGATGCATAAGCACGTGGTTGAGGACGCTGCCGAGACTGTATTTGGTGTTCTCATGGGTTACACAATCTTCGAGGGCTTCGCTTATGGCTATGCCGAGGCTGCCGGGATGGTTCGGGTCCTTTGCAAGCATGCTTCTACCAAAGTTTGTTCTGTCGCTTGGGCTTGGATAAACCTCCGCACCCCATGAATGCATCAACATCTTGCGCGCGGGTTTCTGCAGGTAGCTCGCCCTCACCATGTAGACGGTGCACTTAAGCCCAAACATCCTCGTGGCGAAGGACAAAGCGCTTCCCCACTGTCCCGCACCAGTCTCCGTCGTCAACCTCTCCACACCCTCTTTCATGTTGTAATAGGCCTGCGCCACCGCTGTGTTTGGCTTGTGCGAACCAGGAGGCGAGACACCCTCGTGCTTATAGTAGATGCGTGCAGGTGTCTTGAGCATCTTCTCGAGATTGACTGCTCTATAGAGCGGAGTCGGTCTCCAAATTCGGAGAATTTCCCGCACCTCTTCGGGAATGGGTATCCACCGCTCCGGGCTCAGCTCTTGCCGAATCAGCTCTTTGGGAAAGATTCTCTCGAGCTTGGCGGGGTCGATGGGCCCTTTTGTCGACGGGTCTATCGGCGGTGGCAGAGGCTTCGGCAAATCAGGCAAAATGTTGTACCAATATTTCGGCAGGCTGTTTTCATCTAGGACGATTTTACGGTTCATTCACATTTCAAATATTTGTGAAATATATAAGCTTTAGAGAATTGACATGAAATATCCTAAAGAATAGCAGCATTATCTTTTGTGATGTGAACTTCGAGGAAGACGAGGAAATATTGTTCATAAGAAGATCGGTTTCCGAGTTTATGAAACGGTTTCCGCTCGAGTATTGGCGTAAGGCTGATGTAGAGAGGCGTTTTCCAGAAGAATATTGGAAAACGGCGGCTGAGCAGGGGTTTCTCGGCATCTGCATCAGTGAGCAGTATGGTGGGCTTGGTCTCGGGCTGCAGGCGGTCTCGGAGGCGATTATCGGTGTGGCGGCTGAAGGCGGAGGATTACCGGCGGGAGACTTGTTGATGCGGACAAATGTTTTCGCCGGCATGACTATCGAGAGGCTTGGCAGGGAGGAGGTTAAACAAAATTATTTGCCTAGACTTGTCAAGGGCGAGCTCATATGCTCCTTCGGACACACGGAGCCAAACGCCGGCGTAAACACCTTCGACATACAAACATCGGCCGTTAGAGAAGGAGACGGCTACAGACTTAACGGTCAGAAAATCTGGATAACCCTCGCACACCTCGCCGACATCATAATTACAGTTGCACGCACCACACCCAAAGATAAAGCAAGAAAAAAGTCTGAAGGCCTAACCCTCTTCCTCGTAGACGCAAAACAGCCCGGCGTCAAGACATCAAAGATACCTGGAATGGCTTTGAGGCCGCTTACGAGCAACGTGGTCTACTTTGAGGATGCTTGGGTTCCGGCGACTCATGTCCTCGGCGAGGTGGACAAGGGGTGGGAGGCGCTTACATCTCTCCTAAACGCCGAACGGGTTTGCACAGCCTCCATATCAATAGGTGTAGCCGAGCACCTGCTCAACAGGTCCGTGGACTACGCCTCCAACAGACGTGTTTTCGGAAGACCCATCGGAAGCAACCAAGCCATACAGTTTCCCTTGGCCGAGGTGAAGGCTGAGCTCGAGGTTGCACGGCTGATGACGCGAAAAGCCGCTTGGCTCTTTGACAACGGCAAAGAATGCGCTTTTGAAGCAAATGTTGCTGCCTTCACAGCCGCGAGGGTCGCGTTCAAGGCCGCTGACAGAGCTGTACAAACATTCGGAGGAAACGGTTTCGCCGAAGACAACGATATCGAGAGGTTCTTCCGCGACGCCAGGCTGTTCAAAACAGCGCCAGTTCCTGAGGAGATGGTTCTCAACTACATCGGCACACGGGTCCTCAACATGCCGAGGAGTTTCTAACTTTAATAATTGACACACTTCTATCTATTTGATGAATTTCCAAGTGGTAGGCTCTCCAGTTAAAACCAAGGAGGGGCTGAGACATGTTAGGGGCCGCGGAAGGTTTGTCGACGATGTTGTTCTCCCACGCATGGCCTATGTTTCTTTTCTCCGTTCTCCTTATCCGCATGCATTGATTAAATCGATAGATGTTTCGCGTGCGGCTAGGGCTGATGGTGTTCTGGGAGTTTTTACAGGAGCGGACATAGCGGCTGTCACCAAACCATTTCCCCAGTTGACTGTTCCACCTGCGTCGAAGGTTGTTGACTACTCGATGGCTGTGAAGAAGGTGAGGTTTGTCGGCGAACCTGTTGCAGCGGTTGTTGCAGAAAGCGTGTACCAAGCCCGTGACGCTGTTGAGCTTATTGATGTAGAGTACGAGCCTCTTGAACCTATTGTAAACCCAATGAAGGTTTTGAGTGGAGAAGGGCCGCTTATCCACGAGGAAGCCGGCACGAACATCGCAGCCACCGTTGACTACAACTACGGCGACTACGATAGCGCAGCAGCTCAAGCCGACCGCATTATCCGCACAAGCCTCGTCTTCCACCGCTTCAGCTCAACACCTCTTGAGCCGAACGGGGTCCTCGCATCCTACGACGAAAAAGACGGATACACAATCTACTGCAACAACCAGATGCCCATGTTCCTTTCCCCATCCATCCTCAGGGCCCTCGACACAGACATCACACACGTGAGAATAATCACGCAAGACATCGGAGGAGGGTTCGGCGTCAAGATCATCAACTATACATACATGGTTCTGGTAGCCGCCTTGTCAAGGCTTGTGGGAAGACCTGTCAAATGGATAGAGACGAGGTCGGAGCACATGATGGCGAGCTCCCACGGAGCCGATAGATATTTCAACGTTGAGGCGGCTGTGAAGAACGACGGCACCCTTCTCGGGCTAAACGTTGTCACAGTCGATGACATAGGTGCCTATGCGCGTCACGAGCCGGCTGGGCTGACTGTCTGGGCTCAGGTCGCCTCGGGCTGCTGCAAATTCAAGCATCTCCGACAACGGATGTACGCCGTTTTCACAAACAAGTGCCCTGCCGGGCCCAACAGAGGCTTTTCCAGAGCACCTCACCAGTTCATGATTGAGCGGGTTCTGGACAAAATAGCACATGAACTGGGCAAAGACCCTGTAGAGGTGAGGAGAATCAACTACGTGACAAAAGATATGCAGCCCTACCGAACCCTCAACGGATGCGTCTACGACGGCGGAGACTATTTTGGAGCTCTTGAGAAGGCGGCTGAGATGGTTGATTACTGGGGCTGGAGAAGGAGGCAGGAGCAGCTAAGGGCTGAGGGCAGATACATAGGTGTGGGGGTAGGTGTCACGATTGACTCGGGCGCGGCCAACTTTGGGCAGGTAAGGATGCTCAACCCATCTCTCCCAAACGTCGGCACAAGCGAGGCCGCCACAGTACAGATGACACCCGACGGAAAAATCCTCGTCAAACTCGGCACCATTCCACAGGGCCAGTCCCATGAAACCATCGCATCCCAGATAGTCGCAGACGTGCTTGGCATAGACTACGAGGACATCACTGTCGCAACCGGGTTTGACTCAGGCTCCCATCCCTACACCCTCCACTCGGGAACCTATGCGAGCAGGTTCGCCGGCACAGGAATGGTTGCCACATACTTGGCCGCTCAGAGGCTCAAGGACATGGTTGCAGCCGTTGCGGCTAAGATTCTCGAGGCAAGGAAAGAGGACATAGTTGTGCAGGGCGGGGTTGCATATGTCAGGGACGCGCCGGAGAGAAAAGTCTCCTTCAAACGGATTGCGCGAACAGCTTACGCCAACCCGTTTGAGCTCCCCGAAGGCATGGAGCCCGGGTTGACAGCCCATGCCGTATTCAGCCCACCATTCCAGCCCCCTGACGAAAACAAGGTTGGCAACCTCACCCTAACATACTCCTACCAAGCACACGCAGTAGTCGTCGAAGTAGACCCAGAAACAGGCAAAGTGAAAATCCTCGATTACGCCATAGTCGACGACTGCGGACGTGTCATCAACCCCGCTATAGTAGATGGACAGGTTCACGGGGCCGCTTACCATGGCATCGGCGCAGTTCTCTACGAGAACTTTGAATACAACGAGGACGGTGTTCTTCTCACATCCAATTTCTCAGATTATCTCGCGCCAACAGCTGTGGAGATACCTATGTTCAAGATGGAGAGGTTTATGATACCTTCGCCGTTCACACCTCTCGGAGCCAAGGGTGTTGGCGAGGGATGCGGCGCACCGATTCCCGCGATAGTGGCCGCCGTCGAAGACGCTGTCCAAACAGAGATAACGTCTTCACACATCAAGCCTGAGCAGCTGCAGAAAATTCTCCAGAAAACTTCTCGCAACCAATAAATTAACCCAAATAGGTGGAGACGCATGACCAAAATATTTGTTACAGCATATGCGGAGACACCTGTAAGCAGAGCACGCGTCGACAAAGGTGAGAAGAAGCTAACAATTGAACAATATTATGCATGGGCCCTGAACATGGTTCTCGAGCAGACGGGCCTATCTCTAAGTGATTTTAGGGGGATAGGTGTGGGTGTGACCGGGTCTGCTTATCCGCGTGCGGAGATTTGGTCGGCTGAGGTTGTTCAAAACCTTGGACTGGAGCCGCGGTTGCTGCTACGAGGAGACCATGGCGGAGCTAATGGGGCTGCTCTGCTTGTGGCGGGAGCCTTGGCAATACAGGCCGGCTACGTCGACCACTTCCTCATCCTCGGTGCCGACACACCCATGAACATCACGGGAGAAGCGGCTCTAACCTGGCGGTATGAGCTCGACTACCTGATGCCCGTGGGGATGATGGGGCCCAACAGCATGGCCGCTATGATGATGCAGCGCCAAATACATCAATACGGCTACAAGCCCGAACACTACGGCAAAATCTCGGTCTCCCAGCGGGAGAACGCGTCCAAAAACCCCAACGCATACTTCCGCACACCCTTAAAGATGGAGGAATATCTCAACTCGCCGCTTATCTCAGACCCGCTGCGGATGCTCGACATCTGCCCATTCGTAAACGGAGGCTTCGCCCTACTACTTTCAAGAGACACCGTCGCGAAAAAGGTCACAGACAAGCTTGTTAAGGTAGCGGGCTTCGGCTCATGGCACAACCTCGACGCATCCAACAGCCTAAAGGACATCACGACAACAGGTGTCAAAAACGCTGTCAAACAAGCTTTGGAGATGAGCGGGATCAAGCTAAAAGATATCGGGCTTTTCAACGCCTACGATGACTACACCCCCGTCGTGATAATGCAGCTGGAGGACGCCGGGTTCTGCGAAAAAGGTAAGGCTGGAAAATTCCTCGAGGAGACAGACATAACCTATAGGGGAGAACTGCCTCTGAACACGGGAGGCGGCCTCCTCTCATACGGACAAGCTGGAATGGCGGGCGGCATGCATCATCTCGTCGAAGCTGTGCGGCAGCAGAGGGGCGAGGCAGGTGAGAGACAGGTCAAAGACCTCCGATACTCACTCGTAACATCGGTGGGAGCGCTGGAACACGGCGGAACATTCATCAACAACTATGCCATAATATTCGGAGGTGAGTAGCGGTGAGCGAATACAAACGCCCGCTTCCGCAAATAACCGAATACACACAGGCTTTTTGGCAGGCTGCAAAAAACGGGCAACTGATGATTCAAGAATGTAGAAGATGCGGCCATAAACAGTGGTATCCGAGGCCATCCTGCACCTCATGCGGATCTCTCGACCTCGGGTGGAGACAGTCTTCCGGAAAAGGATCCATACACTCCTTCACCGTCATTCGCAGGGTTGTGGCTAATTCGCCTGATTTCCAGCGTGATATTCCTTTCGTCATTGCTGAGGTTGACCTAGACGAGGGTGTGAGGATGTATGCGCGTGTTGAGGCATCTCCCGAGCAGGTAAGAGTTGGTCAACGGGTTAAGGTAAGTTTCAGAGAAGCAACTCCAGAGATAACACTCTACACTTTTTCCCCATCCGCATGACTAGGTTCAGGATAGGGTTTCAGGACACCGACTCCACGGGCCGCGTCTACTTCCCAACATACGTCAAATGGTTTGACATAGCTTTCATAGAGCACCTACGCAGCCAGGGGGTGGTTTTCGACAAACAGGGCCGTTTGAGGATGGGAGACACTTTGTTGAACTCAACCCTCGTCATAGGAGAGTACCACTGTAGAATAGAGAAGCCGTCTGGCTATGATGACGAGGTCGAGGCGGAGATTGTATCGGCTGAGGCGGGGAACAAATCCCTCAAAGTCGTCTTCAAACTGATGAACATGCAAGGCGAGGTTCTGGCCCATGGGCACATAACCTACATCATGGTCGACATAAAGACAGGAAAGGCTGTCCCGTTACACGAAATAATTCTTAGGAATATTTTAGACATTTCGAGTGCAAAAACGTAAAAACATCGTCAACCGTTTGACACCTCGTCCCCTATGACGCCTCTCGAGGCCCTCGCAGTTGCCCTGACAGGGGCGACAGCAGCCCTAATCGCATACAGCCTCCAGAGAGCACGCAGCGGCAAAAGCAGGGCCTCGGAGTGGCCCTTCTCGGTTCTAGGAGTAGACCCGGACGACTCCCTTGACGAGATAAAGAAAACATACCGAAGTCTTGTGAAAAAATTTCACCCCGACAACCTTCCCCGAGAAGCTTCTCCACAGGTGAGAAAACTGTATGAGGAGCGGCTCATCAAGCTGAACACAGCCTACAAAACTATTTTGTCGCTTCGTGCAGTTGAGCCCAGAAAGCTGACACTTAGGGAAGAGGAGCTGGCGCCGGTTGAGGAGATGCTCAAGTCAGCGAGAATAGCCGTGGATAAGGAGGTGAGAAAAGCTCTGGAAAACGCCTACACAGCCGCGGAAACACTCGTCAAATCCCTACACAGGGCCGCCGGCCTTGTAGGACGGACAGCCCACTACTATGACCTTTTGACAGACCTCATGATCAACGACGTCATCAGCGTAGAAGAGTTCGAGATACTCGCAGCCGCACGCCGCTACACCAGCACAGGAAACGGTCGAGAAAATACACCCAAAGAAGTTCACGACCTTGTTGAGAAACTTTGGGAAGTCTACCTAAAAATAAGGCGGCGATACATCCGCTGACGGTATGGAGAGGGCTGCCGACGTGTGTGTGGTCATCCCCACTTACAACGAGGCGATGAACATAGGGAGAGTGCTCCACCAGCTTATGGAGCTGCCTATCCCCAACCTTTGGGCGGTTGTTGTCGATGACGGAAGCCCCGACGGCACAGCTGATGTCGTGAAAAAAATTGGCGAAACAAACCACCGCGTAATTTTGCATAACAGAGGCGCGAAGAAAGGCCTCGGCTCCGCATACTACGAAGGCTTCAAAATAGCTCTCACCCTAAGTCCACGTGTCATACTTTCTATGGATGCCGACGGCTCCCACCCGGTTGAGCTGGTTCCCGAGCTTGTCAAAGCCGTTGAAAGCGGCGCCGATGCCGCTGTTGCTTCGCGCTACATCAAGGGAGGCAAATGGTCATCGAACCTTATCCGCATGCTTGTCAGCAGAGGAGCAAACCTCCTCGCACGCATATCCACGGGAGCGGGGGTAAGGGACATGACCTCGGGCTACAGAGCCTACAGCCAAAGAGCCGTCAAACACCTTGTCGAAAAACCATTTGAAAGGGGCTACGTCTTCCAAGTGGAGCTGCTGTATCGCCTGCTGCGCGAAGGCTACAAGGTCGTCGAGATACCCTTAGTCTTCATGCCGAGAATGGCGGGCGAATCGAAGCTCTCGAAAAAAGAAATCTTCAACTTCCTCCGCTGGTGTTTGAAGACGATGCTTAAAAGAATGATGAGACGGTGAACAGGGTTGGCGAAACTATCGGAGCTCGGGGAGAGATATTTGATACGATACTTGGTTGAGCATCTTGACTGGCCCGAGAACGGTCTTCTGCCGCCCGGTGACGATGCCGCAGCCTTCTGGTTTACAGGCCAGCTTGTCGCATCTGTGGACACCCTCGTCTGGGAAACGGATGTTCCACCGGGGATGACGGCCCGTCAAGCGGGCTGGAAAGCGGTAACAGCCGCTGTTAGCGACTTGGCTGCAAAGGGAGCGCGGCCAAGATACATCCTTCTCTCTCTTTCGATCAACCCCTCTACAGAGTTCAACGATTTTGTCGAACTCATAACCGGCGCCCAAGAGGCTGCGAAAAAATATGGAGCATCAATTGCCGGCGGAGACATAAACGAAACCAGTTCACCATCCATATCCGTAACCGCGCTCGGCTCCTCCGAAAAACTTCTCAGCCGCGTCGGAACATGTCCGGGAGACATGCTCGCCTGCACAGGCTTGTTCGGCAAAACATTCGCCGGCCTACATGCGGCTATGAATTCTCGGCCAGTTGAACAAGTTTTGTCTGAGGCGGTTTACTTCCCAGTGGCCCGTGTTGACGAGGGTGTGGCCCTCGCCGGCTGCGGAGGCGTCTCGGCCTGTATAGATTCGAGCGATGGATTGGCGGAGTCGCTGTACCAGCTTAGCGAGCTTAACAGGGTGGGCTTCATGGTTGAATCGCTGCCCATCGACTCCACAGCACAGAAATACTGTGTCGACAACATGCTTGACGTCGTGGAGGCTGTTTTCTACGGCGGTGAAGAGTATGAGCTGGTTCTCACCGTCAAGCCGGGATGCCGGAATTTTGTGGAGAATGCTTTGGAGCGTTTGGGGGGAAGGGTTGTCTGGATAGGGTCTGTCATCGAGGAGCAGGGTGTGTTTTATCGGGGTAAGCCTGTGGAGAGAAGAGGCTGGCAGCACTTCAGCCCAATCCGTTGACCAGTCTAGCGAGGGAGAGGGCTGCGATGCTTTTCGCGTCCCTTATCCTCCCCCTCCGAACCATCTCAAAAGCTTCTTCCACACCGCAGGTGATGACTCTGATCTTCTCGTCTGGCATATTGCGGCTCGCCGTTTTACGCAGGTTTTTCGCGAGAAAGACATGCATCAACTCGGTTGAATAGCCTGGGGCAAGATAGAATTCCCCGATTTTCTCAATAGAGCCTGCTATGTAACCGGTCTCCTCCTCCAGCTCACGTACCGCACATTCTTCAGGCGATTCATTTTCCAAAGTGCCGGCGGGAACCTCGACAAGCACCTCATCCACAGCAGCCCTATACTGCTCAACCAAAACAAGCTCTGAATCGCTAATCAAAGGAACAATCGCGACTGCGCCCGGATGGACAACAATCTCCTTAACAAACCGAGCCCCATCAACCTCGTGAACAACATGCACCACGTCAAAGAGTTTTCCCCGGTAAACCGTCGAACCCTTCATAGAGACCCGTTGAGGCATGATGTTTATTTAGGCTTAAATTTAGGCATAACCTAATATTAGGACGTGCCTAAAATAAGTCTCCAACAGGTAGAAACATCCTATCTCCTACAGCTGTACAGAGCTCATGAAAACCAGCACACACCAACTACAGGAGAGCTCGCCAAGACATTCGCTGTCAAACCAGCCTCTGCCATAGATGTTCTCAATAGGCTTTCCGAGAAAAAATTGGTCGCCAGAACAGGGTGGGGAAAATTTAGGCTCACACCACGGGGACACGCGCTCGCGTTGCGGGTCATACACAACCACCGCATCCTCGAAACATTCTTTCACAGAGAACTAGGGTTGGAAGCCGGTGAAGCCTGCATAGAAGCTGGGCGAATAGACTATCTCATCGGCGACGAAGTGGTCAAAAGACTTTGCCAACGCCTCAACAATCCCGCAACATGCATACACGGTAAAGAGGTGAAGCATCTCAGATGCGTGCAAAAACAGCAATCATAACCCTCTCCATAGTCGCTGCAGCAGTTCTCGCCACATTATTCATAGCATCGCAAAATATCTTTACTCAGGGGCAGCAAGACAGTGAGACAGTGGCGGTGACTTGGGGTCTTTTGGGCGAAGTGGTGCATAGGCTGACGGATGGCACTGTTACGGTTTACCAGATTCTCCCACCCGGCGCAGAGATCCATGACTGGGAACCGGCTCCCGACGTGCTGGAGAAGGTGAGGAACTCGAGGATACTCTTCTGGACAGTGGAGGGGTTTGACGACTGGGGGGAGAAGCTTGCGGCATCAGCTAACGTAAAGGCCTTTAAGGTGTCAACAGGGGTCGAGTTAATGCCTTATGAAAACGGACACGGCGACGCCATGAACCATGAACATATAATCGGAGCCTATGACCCGCATTTCTGGCTCGACCCAGAAAGATTCGCCGCAGTCGTCCGAAACATGGCACAAATCCTCTCCGACGAGTTTCCGGAAAAAAAGGAGGCTATACAGAAAAACAGCGAGGCATACATCCGGGAAATACTGCAGCTCAGGCAACAGTTTGAGGAGGCGCTGTCGAGACATCGTGGAAAAACCTTCATCACGCAGCACAACGCTTTCAGATACCTCGCCACAGCCTTCGGCCTCGAAACGGTGGCTGTGCTAAGCGGTGAAGAGGAGGAGCCGTCGGCGGCGCATCTCGCAGAAATTTATGAACTAATTGAGAGAAATGGTGTCAAGACCATCTTCGCGGAGGATGGTAGCATCAGCCCCGTGTTAGAAAACATAGCCCGCGACCTCGGAATGGAAATCAAAACACTATACACGATGGAGACTCTACATTACGACGACTATCTAAGGGGACAAGGATATATCATGAAGATGCGTCATAATTTGTCGGCGCTGGTCGATACGTTTGAACACTGAACCTGCGGTAGAGCTAGAGGATGTCACGGTCTCATATACCCGAGACCAACCTATACTTTCCAAGGTCAGCTTGAGGGTCAACATGGGTGAGAGGCTCTTCATTATCGGGCCAAACGGCGGAGGTAAGACAACGTTGCTAAAGACCATGGTCGGTGTACTGAGGCCCGACAGCGGTGTGGTCAGGCTTTTTGGCGTCGCTGTTCAACGGTTCAGAGAATGGTGGAGGGTTGGGTATGTGCCTCAGAACGCTGCCACACTCTTCGAGAGAACTCCGCTCAGCGTCGGGGAGCTTCTCCGCTCGGGTATGCATACAGGTAAAGCGCTTGACCCCGTCGAGACCCTTTCACTGGTTGGGGTGGATGAACCGGACAAAATCATACACAGACGTGTCAGCGACCTCTCCGGCGGAAACTTGCAGAAAACCATGCTAGCCCTCGCCCTGATAAACAAGCCGCAGCTCCTCATCCTCGACGAACCCACCGTATACGTTGATCAGACAGGCGTCGCGGCTTTGATGAATGTTATCAACAGGGTTAATAGGGACTGGGGTGTGACGGTGATAATAGCGACACATGATGTGGCGGCCATCTCAACCCTTGCATCAAGAGTTGTATGCATTAACCGGACGGCTCTCTACGACGGCGACATAACTCATCTTCTCAGCTCAGAGGAGCTCTGCAGAATATACGGCTTCCACGTCTACACGATTCAGCATGGTCATAGATGGTCTGAGACATGATTGATGTCTTGTCGCAACCGTTTATGCAGAGGGCTTTAGGTGCAGCGGTTGTGACAGGGCTGCTGCTACCCCTAATAGGAAACTATCTCGTTCCCAAGAGGCTCTCTCTCCTAGGCGACGCCTCCTCCCACGCAGCATTCGCAGTAATCGCTTTATCGAGCCTTCTCGGCTTCAGAGAAACTCTTCTCACATACCTTGCTCCCGTTGCAGCTATCTACGCAATTCTCCAGCTTATGAGACGGTTTCACGTATCAGGCGACCAAGCCCTCGCTGCATTACTCGCAGTAGGCGGGGCAACAGCCTCCCTCGCCATCTCCCTAGGCGCAAGGGTGAACCTCAACGCCGTCCTCTTCGGAAGCCTCCTGCTAGTCCAAGTCGAAGACATCATTTTGGGAGTATCTGTCGCCGCGGCTGTAACCCTCTTCGTCGCCGGAAACTTCGGGAAAACACTGGTCTATACGGTGAGCGAGGAGCTCGCGAAAGTTAGAGGTGTGCAGGTCGGGGCATACACATTTGTCTTCGCCGTAGCCGCGGGACTCTCAATCGTTACCGGCATAAAGATAGCCGGCGTCCTTCTCGTCACGGCGCTTCTCGCAATACCGACTATGGCGGCTTCGCTCATCTCAAACTCTTTCAAAATATCAATCCTGCTATCTATCCTGTTCGGCACAACGGCTACGACCTTGGGTGTCTTCATCTCATACTACCTCGCCCTCGCTCCGGGCGCATCCTCTGTCATGGTTTTGATGATTTTCCTGATTCTATGTCTGGTTTTGAGAAGTCTTAGGATAAGGATATAGAGTGGGAGCGGGTTTTTTCTCGGTGTGGCAGAGGTTTTGCTCGCGGTTCCTCCGCGGGTCAAGGTTTTGGAGGCTCTGGGCGCTGTGGCAGGCGGCAGGATCAAGGTCTTGGATGATAGAAATTGTTTGGTTGACGCCTCCGAGGGCACGCGAACCTACAAGGTCTACGTCGACATAGAGAAAAAAATCGCCAACAGCGACGACAACGGAACCTTCTACCGAAACTACATAGGATACCCTATAATCGCCTTCCTGATGGTGAAGGGGCTGCTTAGCTATGACCCAGCCATAGCCACGCCTCTTGCGGAGATAAAATGGCGGACCCTCAACGAACGCTACAAAAGCTACTGGAAAGTTGAGACACTCATTAAGAAGATGCTGGCGGAGAAAGGTGTCAAGCCGGAGGATGTAGACAGATTCGTCTCAAAGGTTCTCGACGAGCTTGCCGCCCTTGGTCTCCGCAAACAGGCTACTTGACGACGAGGACTGAGCAGTGGGCGTGGGACACGACCCCGCTCGCCACGCTTCCCAGCACCACTTTCTTGAAGCCGCTTAAACCCCTCGTCCCAGTAACGACAAGGTCTACACCATGTGTTTCGGCGAAGCCGGTGATGGCCTCGACAACCGAGGGCCTCATCTCCAACACCTCTCCAACAGCCTTCACACCCATCCTCGCAGCCGTCTCAACAGCCTCCTCAACATAGCGTCTCCCCTCCCTCACAGCATCTTCATAAAACTGCTTCAAAGCCGCTGGAGGAACACCCGACGCGGCGAACAGATAAGGCGGCTGCTGCACAACGTGAAGGAAAATAAGCTCGGCTCCCATCTGTTTACATAAACCAACCGCCACATCTACAGCCTTTCTGCTAAACTCGGAGCCATCCACAGCGACCAAAACTTTCCTAAACATACCTCCTCTAAACATATCCGGGTAAAAACTGTTTACACCCTCCACGGAAAATAATCTACCCCGTCTCCGAAAAGATCGTTGAAAGCATTTGCCCAAACTATTAAGGTATTTAGATAATATTTTTCCAAAATGAGGGCAGATAAGAGTATATTTACCGCGGCCATGATCTTCGGCGAGGGTGTTGTTGGAGGACTTTGGACTGTTGAGTTTTTTCACGGGAAGCTGGCTGGGGGTACTGGTTCTGGCGGGGGTGGTGATAGCCGCTTCTTTGGCGGCGGTGCGTCTATTCAGGAAGCGGAAGAGTGATGATGTTGTGGTGGAGGAGGTTTTAGAGGTTGAGGAAACCTCTTCTCCCGAAGTCATCGACCGGTAGAGAGTAGACGAGATTATTGAGGTCAGTATAATTAGGCAGGAGAACCGGTATAGGTATGTCGTTGAAGAGCCCAGCCTATCGGATGAAGAGGAGGAGATTATTAGACGGGTTGAGCAACAGTATTTGAAGAAAGGTGTGGACCCCTTCAAGCTTCTTGAAGAATATGATATAGATGAGGACCGTGTAAAGGTGTTGAGATATTTTCTGTGGAAGAATTTGCGGGGTGGTTGGAAGCTTGAGCCTCTTCTGAGGGATGAGGGTCTCGAGGACATAACCATTACGAAGCCGGGTCCGGTATACGTCATTCACAGGCGTCACCCAGACCTCGGCTGGATAGAGACCAGCATCGTGCTCACGGCTGAGGAGCTTGATAAACAGGCGAGGCTGCTTGCCGAGCGGAACGGGGCGGAGCTGAGCATCGCCAAACCCGCAGCCGAGATCATGACAGTCGAAGGCGACCGAATAGCGCTAACCTACGCAGGCGAACTCACTCCAGGCACAAGCACGATCACTGTACGCAAGTTTCCACGCAGCCCCTACACCATCATCGACCTGATAAAAAAGGGAACCTTGACGGTCATAACTGCCGCCTACCTCTGGACAGCTCTCGAGAACAAGAAATTCGTCATGGTTGCTGGGCCGACGGGAAGCGGTAAAACAACGCTTCTCTCGGCACTTCTCCAGCTGCTTCCATCCAACGCTAAGCTTTTGACGCTCGAGGACTATCATCCCGAGATAAACCTCTCATGGCATAGAAACTGGCACCGATTCGTCACGAGGCGAACCCTTGGCGAAACAGCCTACTCCCTGGCAGATATCCTGAGGCTCAGCCTCCGACACAGGCCTGACTACACCATTGTGGGGGAGGTTAGGGGTGTTGAGGCAAGGGTTATGTTTTCGGCAGCCGCAACAGGCCACGGTATGGCGTCGACCATTCACGCCGAAAGCCTCGAGGATGTTTACCAGAGGCTGACCGGTGCCAGCATGGGTGTTCTAAAGGAGGAGCTCTCGTTCCTCAACGTGGTGGCGATTGTGCGGAACACCTCGAAGGGCAGGAGGGTTATCGGTGTCTGGGAGATTGAGAGGACTGGGAGCGAGCATTTGATAAGCTGGTTCGACGAAGATACTGGAAAATTCTTTCCCGAGACAGCTAAGCAGCTGATCGTGAATTCACCTATGTTGGTGCACAACCCATCACTCAGAAGAGACTACGAAAACAAGCTGAGCATTCTCGAGACCGTACTTTCCTCGGGGGAGGAGCTGAGGGCGGAGCAATTATCTGAGCGGGTGGAGAAGCTTCGGAGAGAGCTGCGGCTTGTCGCTGATTGACTTCTCCGCCGAAGAATACGAGGTGCTTTCTTGGCTTAGCCATCTTATGCAGGGCTCGGAAAAGGGTGTGAAGATATTTGAGGTAGACGCCAAGACAGGCGAGGTCAAACTGGTTGCAGACCCTCCGATGAAGCTTGACCGATCCTCACTATTCAAGATTCTCGACAGGCTGGAGTCACGTGGGCTTGTTAAGAGTGTTTTCGAGAAGAAGATTGCGACATGCGTGAGATGCGGGAAGGGGCTTTTCCAGCCTCATCTAAACTGTCCCGCATGCAGCTCAGAGGACATCGAAAAAGTTATTGTTCATGTTCATAACTGTGGGGCATCTATACCTGAGACACTGCTCTCCTCTGTGAAAACTTGCCCAAAATGCGGCGACGTTCTTGAGAGAAAGGATTTTGTAAACAGTCATGGAAGGTTTGTATGCAACAGCTGTGGAGAGGTTTTTGAACATCCTGAGGTTGTGTCCGAATGTGTTTCATGCGGCTTCAGTGCCAAGGCGTCTGACATGGTTTATCTGACGCTCCGCCGCTACACGCCTACGGAGAGCGGCTCACTGCTGCTTGAGGTCCGCAGCCCACTCAGAGTATTGCTTAGAAAGCTTCTCGAGGAGGGGTTCAAAGTATCTGAAAACGTGTCCCTGCGCGGAGTCAGCGGAGCCACGCATCAAATCAGCTTGCTGGCTGTAAGGGTGGAGGAGACACGCGTCTACGAGGTTGGATACTTTGTCGACGCCGAGACGCTTCTCAGGTTTGCTGTTAAAAGGCTCGACGTGGAGAAAACCAGCATCCCCGGGGCCTTGGGTAGAATACGCTGGATAATGGCGGGTGTCGAGTTCGCCGAAGCTGCTCTGAAGACAGCGGAGACATTCGGTGTCGAAGTGGAGGTCGTCAAAGTTGCTTGATACCTCGGTGACACGTTCTATTCTTGATTTTGTTCTGGTTTATTGGCCCTATCTCAGTATGGCTGGGTTAGCTGCCACAGTGATTGGACTATACGGGCGTCTACAGGAATCGGAGAAGAGCAGCAGCGCAGAGAAGGAGCAGACGTTTTTCCTCGTCATCCTCTACGTCTTCCTCAAGAGCGGAAAAACAATGCTACAGTCCCTTAGAGAAGCAGCCTCGCGGAGAAGATATATCAAACACCTTTCCGAGGTCTCGTCTTTTCTGGTGCGGGAGTCTGAGAGGAGGACTCTTGCCGATGGTTTGAAACAGTATGTTCATCCGAGCCGTGAGTTCACGCTGTTGCTGGGTTCGCTTGGCGAGGATTTGGAGAGTGGCTTCGGTGTCGTCGAGAAGGTTGAGAAACTGATTGAGCAGGCCATTTCACGTGAGTCAGACAGGTGGAAAAGATACGTGGACAGTGTGGAGACGCTCGGGGAGGTTGTCGTATCTGTGATATTGTTGATTCCGTTGATTTATGTGGTGGGCGGGCTGCTGGGCGGGTTTCCGCTTATCTATTCTGTTGTCATCGCTATTGCGGCCGCCGCTGTTCTCTACGTTGTGTCCAGCGCCTCGGAGCCGTTGCATCTCGTAGATCTTCCACGCAGCATCACATTCATCTCGACGGCGGTCATCTTCGTCTTTGGAGGGGTTTTGGCTACGAGTCTGCTGGGTTTCATGCCTGTGCTGCTTGGTGTGGTTGCGGGGGTGGCGACGCTTGTGTGGGGCTTGTTTGTCCACTTCATGTATGTCCGGAGGGCTGTTGCCGAGGGTGAGGCATCTTTTCTCCTGTTGGATGGTGTGGCGGCTCGGCTGAGAGCAGGGTATCCGCTTGGACGAAGTCTCGAGGCTGTCGCTGACCCGAGGTACAAGCGGTACGCGATGGCTATTGCACATGGGCTTGAGATAAACCCGTATAACAGGTTCATGGCTTTGGCGATGGAGACCGTGAAGATTGCGCGGCTGGGTGGACTGGGGGCTGAGGCCCTCAGCCTCTTGGCGAGGCTCGCCCTCTCCATCTACCTAAGCTTCACAGGGGCCCGTGCACGTATGAAGCTCTACACAGCGCTTGCGATAGCAAGCGGCGCAGCAATCATCGCCGTCTCAGCCATAACGCTCGCACCTTTCACGGGTCTTCCACAAGATGTGGCGACGGAGGTTCAGCGCCTCATAGCTGTTCCAAGCATAGAGCCTGTTCTTCCTCTTGCGATGCTTGTCTCATATGTGTTGGGCGTGGTTGTGGGACGTATTGAGGACCAGACGATAGCTGCTTGCTGGAGAGCTGGAGCAGGTGTGCTCGCCACGTTGCTTGTCTATTCCATAGCTTCTGCTTTTGTTTAGCGCATGTATGATGCTATGAGGGTTATGTTTCTCTTTTTCGCCTCTTCCTCGGCAGATGGGTGGACGAGGTATCCGCACATAAACTTGTAAACCGTTCCGCCCAAGGCTTTTTCAACAAGGCTCACCCACCTGTCGAAGCTGATGACCTCGTTTCTGTAAATCCTGGATTTAGCCTCCCCGATAATAGTCATCTTTTCACCGTTCCCGTAGCCTTCGCCGTAGAGGTTCACCTCAATCTCCTCGCCGCCGACCACGACCCATCTTCTCACAAACTCGTCGGTCATCTTTATTCCCTCGATGCGGAGCAGCCAGCCAGGGACGATGACGCGTGCGATGTCATCTATGCCGAAGCCAGTGGTGTCGGAGAGGGCTCCAACCTGCTTAGCCAGGTTCTTCTGAACAGCTGCAAGCTCTTCCAAAGCCTTCTCAAGACGGTTGTAGCCCTCGAAAAGCCTGTTCTGGCCCTCGTGTGACGCCTTAAACTCCTCCCACAACCTGTTCTGCCCTTCCCGTAATGCTTTCACCCCCTCCTATAGCTTGTTGCTGTTTTCCCAGAGTTTGAGCTGTTCTTCTCGGAGCCCTGTTAGTCCTTGCTCGATTTCGTCGTGTCGTTGTAGTATTTGGTCGAGGCCTATGAGGCCTGCTACGGTGTAGCGGAATTCTTAGTCTTCTTTGAGGAGTTTGATGGTTTCGCGGCGTAGTTTTGTCGCCAATTTTTCCCGGTATTTTTTGGGTTGGGTGGGGTTTATGTGTTTAGGTGATTGTGTAGGTGAGGATTTTGTTGTTTATGGTTCTGGCTACTAGCGTGATCTTCTGTGGCGGGCTTACCAGGCCGAGGGATATCGTGTCTGTCCTCAAGGGGTCGATGAGGCTGCAGGAGGGGTTGCTGTAGACGGCTCCCACGCCAACGGCCACAACCTCGACGAGGCAGGTAGGGACCTGGCCGTTGTTGTAGAGGACCAGCTGGCCTGAAGCCCTGTGATATTCGACGACTACGAGGCTTTCGCCGGCCCTGCGAATGTCAAGGATGTTGAACTGCATTAGGATGTTGGATTGCTGCGAGGCCACGGCCGTGTAAACCCCCACAGCAGCCAGAGTAACCCCCAGTATCAACAAGACCCCGACGATATAGCTGAGACCCTTCGACCTCATTCCCCCATTTTCTAGAAGATACTGGGTAAAATCTCTTTTTGAACCATTCTCGCCGGTGGAAAATTGTGCCAAACTGCTCTCACAAAAATAAATAAGTGGCGTTGGTTTATTTATGCTATAACGGCTGTAGCCTGTGTAGCCAGAACCTGTTGAGAACCATCTTGGAATGTGATGGTAAGGACTATACGGTAAGTTGTTCCCAATGTACAGCCGGTAGCAACGTTGGCCGTTGCTGCGGCAGTTCCTCCTGGGTTGAGAGGAAGCGGGGCGAAAGTCGTTGACGCTGGGGCGCATCCACCCGGATAAGTGGCTGCAATGGTTGTTATTGGGACGTCTCCTGTGTTCTTGACCACTATGGCCCATGTACCGGCCCCGGCTGGGGTGGCGACGACCCTTACTTGGTCTATTACTGCCGTGGGTCTTCTGCCCGCTATGCCTGCGAGGTTGAAGAACACACCTGAGACGACGACGGCGGCTGCAACGGTTATCGCTATCAACAGGATAACGGCTACAAGAGGGCTCAAACCTCTAGCTCCTGAACGAGTCATGTGGCCACGGGCCTTTTCCGATCATAAAAACTTTGATGAAGTTCTTTTGGCCAATAGCCCCCAATTCATACGCGGAGATTTATGGCACAAACACATGGAAGGAAAAAATTTTGCCTGATGATGTTCTCACCAGAAGCGTGTATTCGCCCGTTGGCCATCCAGATGCTAGGAGAGGGTAGGAGGCATAGGCTCGGGGGTTTATCTCCAAGCATGGGTTGATGACCACTCCGCTGCCGAGCTGCACAACATGGACCTCCGCGACGCAGACAGGGAGTACGCCGTTGTTGTAGAATATGATGACACCGCTCCCATGAGCCTCGGCAACCACCAAGCTTTCCCCCGCACGACGAACATCCAAAGCCGCAAACTGGTTCAACACACCAAACTGAAAACCAGCAGCCTGCGTAAAAACAACCACAGCCGCCAAAGTAACCCCAAGCACCAGAAGCACACCCACAATATAGCTAAGACCACGCGAACCCAAAGGCAAACAACTCCGAAACAAACACGACCAAAAGTATCTCGGCCAGGCAAATTTACCGCAATCATTCACCGTGGCCAAATCCCTAAGATTGGGGAGAAAATTGTTTCTTACAGTCACGGACACAAAAAATATCCCGGGCCGAATTTATCTATTTTTGTTAGAAGTTTGGAGTACTGAGCCATGATGATTTCCCTAAATTATGGAATGTGTTTCCGATTACTCAGCGCTTCTCAGCATACGGCAGGCGGTAACCTAGACACTGTGAAGCTACTGGTGGAGGTTAAGGAGCCGCTCTCACCTATTACTGTCACTGTCCCATCACTCCATATAACGAAGCTAAATGTGGCGGTATGTGTTCCGCCTGCGGTCACTGTTACGGGATTGGGTGTAAAGGTCTCGGTTCTGATGACGTTGTTGTTTGGTGATTCTGTGAACGTCAAAGTGACGGTGCCACTCCATCCGCCCAAGCTCGAAATCTCGACGGGAACCGACACCGCGTCTCCTCGACATCCAACAACAGCGGGCATCAAGACGTTTACAACGAAACTCCCCCCACCAGAGGGTACCAAAATACAGAAATCCGGTAACACAGTCATCACAAAGGAGCTGGTCTTAACGGGGCCGAGGCCGTCATCTCCCGCAACCACGACAGTCCTAGTGCCTGAACCGGTGGGCCTGGCGTTTACGTGGACGTAGAAGTCGGCCGTGGTCACGGCATCCCTGACCGGCACCGGGTCGGGGGATGCGGCGTAGTTAATCCTCGTGTCGGGTGGAAAGATCGTGGAGACCCGGAAACCAACATCCGACCGGTAGTTGGTTGGTGTTACTACTAAGCCGATGGTTGTGGCGCAGCCCTGCTCAAGGCTAATCGATGACGGAGTGAAGCCGAATGTGAAATCACCCACAGCAACCCTGAGGAGAAACTCTCTCGCAAACCCGCCCGTGTCAACACGTATCCTCATAAAATATGTCCCTATGGGAGTGCCTGCCGGAACGCTGGCCAAAATATTCACCACCACAGCACCACCGGGTGGCACGGTAACGGGGCTAGAGGGGTTGAAGGACACAGACCAGCTGGAGCATGAAGCCGGCGCTGGTGTGACCGAGACACAGCTGACGGTCACCGGACCACCTGTGAAGTCTGGCCCCGTAGCCAAAACAAGCTGGGTCAAAGGCCCATTAACACCGCTGCTAAACCCTGGCCTCACCAACCTCATCTCATCCCTCAGACTAAACAAAGACCAGGGCTCCGACGGAGCATCACCAACAGTAAAAACGCTCCCCCTCTCCGAGACAACCTTGTATTGACGGCTAGGATTGCGTGGAGACTCCGCAGCCAAAACATCCCTGAATGTTTTCGGCTGGACAGACCAATCCACCGAATTAAGCGGCCCTATAACGTTCACACCGCCGCTGTCAGATGATATCCAGTACCTGATTACAACGGCTAAGCTGCTGTGGTTGTTGAAAAGCCTAACATGCGTGCTGTTCACCCAGTAAATCATGAAGAAAGCCTCCATAGCCCTCTCCGCCTCCCTCCTAACAGCCTCGCTCGAAGAAGCCTGAAGAGCGTAAAGCATACCGAGAGCAGCGGAAACAAGGCCCAGAAACACAACAGTAACCACCAACGCCGCGATGACCGTGCTTATGGCCCGCCGGTCCCCATACATGACGCCAACAACTCCACGTCAGTAATAAGAATTAAACAAATTCCTTTAGCCTGTGAGACCAAGCCGCGCCTTAATCTCCGCAATATCCCTCTCGATGCGGGCAATCCTCTCCTCAAAGAGAGATGAGATATCCCGTCTCAACCCCCTAACCTCCTCCACCAAAACATCATGCCTCCCCAAAATCTCATCCTGCTTTTGAAGCATCAAGTCCTGTTTCTGAAGCATCTGGTCCTGCTTCCCAAGCATCTGGTCTTGCTTCTCCAGCATCTGGTCCTGCTTTTGTATCATTATGTCCTGTTTTTGAAGCATCAGGTCCGTTTTCTGTAACATCAAGTCCTGCTTCTGCAACATCTCGTCCTGTTTTCGCAACATCAAGTCCTGCTTCTCCAGCATCTTATCCTGCTTCTGCAACATTTCATCCTGCTTCTGTATCATTATGTCCTGCTTTTGAAGCATCAAGTCCTGTTTATGGAGCATAAGATCCTGCTTCTCCAGCATCTGGTCCTGCTTATGCAACATCAAGTCCTGCTTCTCAATCAACGTGTCCAGCTTCGCAAGAGCCTTATCCTGTTTATCGAACATTATCTCGAAGTAAGAAGCTCCTGTTGCAAAGCCTTCCACCATCTCCTCCGCCAAATCCTTCACAATTATCTTGAATGTTTTGAATTCGCCAGTCGGCTTGGTGTATGTTACTGTTGTTTCGTCGACATGTATGGGCGGTGGAGCGGATTTGATCGTCTCTATCAGCCTCTCGACCTTATCTTTGGTGGATTCGGCGACTATTTTCACGGCTCCGTTTTCAAGATTCTCGACAAGCCCTTTTACACCGAGCCGCCTCGCAGCCCTCCTAACAAAATACCTAAACCCAACCCCCTGAACATCACCGTCAACCACTATCTCCGCCCTCACCAAGCCATCCAGCGACACAGCGGTCAACAATTCATCTCACATAAAACGGCATATAAGTGTTGTCGACAAAATCGTCTTACATTTCGCGACGCGTTGCGTTTTCACCTTCTATGGTTTACAGCTTAAATAAAAAAGGGATTGTTTTTCAGAGCTTGATATCTGTTTTGAATGTTCGTGTCCATGTGCCCCCTTGCCCTGGTTCACCTCTTTCCTGCCATACTTTGACAGGTGTTTTTAGTCTGTGGCTGAGGAAACCGTTTAGAAAGCCTTCGTGAAAGCTGCATTCAAAGAATTTGCCGAGCTCGGGTATTTGCCCGCAAATTATGCAGTCAGATATTCTGATGGTTAATGTTTCCTCGGTTATTACCTCTAGTCTTCCAACGGAGTGTTTTCTCCAAACTTCGGAGAGATGGTTGAGAGATGCGAGAAGCTCTTTTTCCGGAATTGATTCCGAAGCCTTTCTACCAAACTCTTCGCCTATTTTACGCATTAAATCCTTGGAGCTCACACCAAACTCGCGCTGGAGCGGGCTTACCGCCGGCGAAAAGAAAGCAGCCGTGCTCGCAAAATCTCGCCAAAAACCTTTATCCTCAACTAACTCACTCATCACTGATATAACGTCTTAGCGCAAAATAAGCTTAATTCATGTGTAGTGGGCCGGGGCGGACTTGAACCGCCGACCTCCACCGCGTCAGGGTGGCGTCATACCAGGCTAGACCACCGGCCCGGGGTTTTTCGGCGAATTTTTTGGTATTAGACCTATTTAGACGTTGTGTAGATGATTTGCCGATGTAGGCGGGTTTGTAGACTGTGGGCCAGTTTGCGGCTGTATCCGGGGTAGGTTTCTCGTTTTGTCTCGATGATGATTATTTTTTTGAAGCCGTGTTTGGAGAGGGTTTCGGCTGCTTCGCGGAAGATTCTGTCTTCAAGTTGCTTGACAAGTGTTTCGGGATATGTTGTTTGGGAGATGGGGAAAACGTGGTAGAGCGAGAGCGGCACCAATCCATATGGTGTGTCGTGGACAAATACTTCGAAACAGCCGTCACCCACCACCTGTGCAACCTGGTCAAACAGCTTTTCAGGCTTTTTGTTGGTGACTGCTCTGTGGCTGACTAGGACAGCGGCCTCTACGCATGAAGGGCTCCAGCGCTTCACCCACTCAACCATCCTCCTGTATTCGGGTCTCTGCAAACTTGTGGCGTCGAAAAGAAACAGCCCTCGCCGTTTTGAGATCGGTGTATGCTGGGCCATGGTTTTTAGCGTTTCCTCGTCAGTGATGATTTGTTGAAATGCTTCATAGACGGCTGGATGTGAGCGTGCCTTTCTCTCCAGCATCTCATACAACCTGCCCTCCCAAATAGCCTGCTTAATTGCCTCGACCTCCTGAAAACAGACGGACAGATTGTGGAGTGCAAGGTTTCTAAACCGTTCTCCGCTTTCGAGCTCTCGCAGCTCTTTCGCCGAAAACCGTGTGCAGACCTCGCAGCTGCAGGGCAAGTAGCTGAGCTGCTCCAAGCGTACAGTTCCCTCGGGCAAAATGTAGCGGCCCTCTTTGGCGAAAAGAGCGTAAGAAGCCGAGTCAAACATGTCCACACCAAGAGCAACTGCCAGCCCAAACATCATGGGGTGTCCTGCGCCGAAGAGGTGGAGGGGTTTGACGGTGCCGAGCACCTGACGCGTCGTGGTTATCATCGAGACAAGCTCGCGGTATCTGTAGGCGGTCATCAACGGGGTTGGGCTGCCGAGACAGTAGAGGCTAAAGCCGAGTCGCTTATACTCTTCGACACATTTTTGGACAAGGTCCCAGTACAGTCCACCCTGTATAGGCCCCACCCAGACACAGCGTCCATCATGCCCCACAAGCTCAACAGTCCGCCTCACATTAGCGAGAGTCTCCTCAACAGTTTTCTCGGCCTCTCGACGGCCCACCAAACCCGTCGGCCTATCAAGGGGCACAGCTATGTCCGAGCCAATAGCTTCTTGGAAAAACGCGATATCATCGGGCGAGGCCTCGACATCGCCGTAGACAAGCACCTGGTAGCCGCCGGAGTCGGTCATGACCACGCCGTCGAAGCCGATAATCCTGTGAACACCCTCCTCAACAGCTCTTGACCGAAACCTTTTAAACAAAATGTAAGCGTTCGTGATGACTATTCCACACCTGAATTTTCTCCTCATTTCTTCAGGTGGAACAACTTGGCTCACGGGGTTTATCACGGGAACGAAGGCAGGTGTCTCAACCTTTTTTCCTCCTACGTGAAGCGTTCCAACACGCGCCAAAAGGTCTTTGTGCTTCACCTCCAGCTCGGCCTTCATCACGGTGTGTGGAGGTTCTCCATTTATATAGTCGAGGCGTAAACAATTATTAACACGGTGTTGGAAGTAGGGTCAGTATGCTGGAGACAGAGGTAAGCTTTGTGGACGGGGGCAGGGACGTAAGGGTTTCTGACGGTATTTTGGTGGAGGGGTTGCCGGGCATAGGTCTTGTGGCGAAGGTCGCGGTTGCCTATCTTCTCAAAAACCTCAAGGCGAGGAAAGTTGTCAGGTTCTACTCACCGTTTTTCCCCGCCATTGGATACATCTCAGAGGGCAAAATCATCTTCAGTTTCGCAGACATCTATGTCGCTGAGCATGACCCTCCGCTTCTCATTCTATACGGCAACGCACAGCCCTCGACCAGCTACGGACAATACGACCTCTGCACCAAGATAATCCAGGTAGCGAAAGACATCGGCTGCTCAACAGTTTTCACCATCGGGGGATACGGTAAGGAAACGGTTTCAGAGAAAAGAACGGTCTACTGCTCCTCGACTGACGAGGAGCTGCTGGAGCGGTGGATGAAAGTGGTGGATGGGGTGAGATATAGTGGACAGATTGTCGGCGCCGCGGGGCTTCTCACGGTTCTCGCTTCAGAGGCTGGGTTGAAGAACTTCTCCATGCTGGTCGAAACCGCTGAAATGGCTCCAGACTTCTTCGCCGCTAAAAGAGCCGTAGAAGCTGTGGCGAAGCTTCTCAACCTCTCGATAAAGATTCCTTCGGCGGAAGAGCTTTCAAAAGCTTATCTACTTAGTTTGATGGAATACGAGGCCGTTTAGGTTAAATTTATCTCTTAGAATAACGGATTTTGGACAGGATGTCGGCTGAAGACGAGGAGCTGGAAAGAATACGTCAGCAAAAGATGGCCGAGCTTCAGGCGAGGGCTGCCGAGGAACAGGCCCGTAGGCAGAGGGAGCTTGAGCGAGCCGCCGTAATGAGAGCCATACTCACACCTGAGGCGAGGCAGAGGCTCAACAACCTCAAGCTCATCAAACCCGACATAGCCGAGAGGGTTGAAACCTACCTTATTCAGGTCTCCCAGACAGGCAACATCAGGCTCCCCGTGGACGACGAAACTCTCAAACTAATCCTTGACAAAATCATGCCAAAGAAGAAAGAGACACGAATAGAATTCAGGTCGCGCAACACAGGGTGGTAAAAAATGGTTGAAATCGATGAAAAGACTCATCTCGAGAAATTCAGGCAATTCATCATACTGAATACTTGTGCATCCTACATGCCCGCAGCCTATCTGCATGACACATCGGTTTTTCCCGAAAGAGATCCTGAGCACGGCACCATCTATGTCGAAGCGGTGTCAAAGGTTCCGCTGCGTGAGATGCGTGACGTCAAGTTTGTGAAGGTCGCCGATGTTCTCGGAGTGATTTACCGGTCCAAGAGCGGTAACACCGACTTGAAGTGGAGGCAGATAAAGGGCCCTTTCGGACGACTCACAGGCACTGCTTCCCCCAATTCGGTGGTTAACCTTCTGGAAGCAGGCATACTGAGAAGGGATACTATTCTCAGGAAAATTGATGAGACAGCCGCCAAGTCTGGTGAAGACACTGGTTAGGCTTAAGAATAGGTCATCTCATTTGAGAAGCCATGAAGGTGGCGTTAGCTTACAGCGGTGGACTTGACACAACTGTGATGATTAAGTGGATAAGCCAGAGATACAACGCCGAGGTGGTGACAGTTACAGTCGACGTTGGACAGGATGAGGATTTTTCCGAAATAGAGGAGAAGGCTTACAAAAGCGGCGCCGTCAAGCACTACAGCATAGATGCGAAGAAAAAATTTGCCGACGAGTTTCTTTCACGGGCGATTAAGGCGAACGCGATGTATGAAAGGAGCTATCCTCTTTCATCTGCTTTGAGCAGGCCTTTGATAGCCGAAGAGACTGCGAAGGTTGCTTTGAAGGAGGGATGTGACGCGGTTGCCCATGGATGCACGGGGAAAGGGAACGACCAGCTGCGGTTTGACGCGACCTTCGCAGCCGTTGCACCGGACCTCAAGATAATCGCTCCTGTAAGAGAGTGGAATATGAGCAGAGATGAGGAGATCGAGTATGCACTGGAGCACAACCTTCCCGTCAACCCTGTCAAAAGCCGCTTCAGCATAGATGAGAACCTCTGGGGCCGCTCTATAGAGGCCGCTGAACTCGAAGACCCATGGACGGAGCCGCCAACCGAGGCTTTCAAACTCGTTAAACCCCTCGACCAAACACCTGACAAGCCCGAGGAATTCACCATAGGCTTCAGAAACGGTGTCCCCGAATACATCAACGGCGACAGAAAAGATCTCGTGACACTTGTTAGAATGCTGAATGTGTTGGGAGGGATGCATGGCTACGGGTTGGTCGACCATGTAGAGGACCGCGTCGTTGGCCTAAAGTCCCGAGAGGTTTACGAGGTCCCCGCGGCCCTCATCCTAATCAACGCGCACATGGATCTTGAGAAGATGTTTCTTGGGAGACGGTTCCAAGCATTCAAGCAGCAGGTGGATAACCTTTGGGCGGATCTTGTCTACTCGGGTCTATGGATGGACCCGCTGCGAAAGGCTCTTGACGCGTTTATCGACGAGTCGCAGAAGGGGTTGGATGGGGAGGTGCGTCTAAGGCTTTACAAAGGCTCGCTGCGGGTAGTTGGTCGGCGTGGAGAGAAGCCGCTCTACTCGCCAAAATACATCACCTATGCTCGTGAGAGTGTTTTTGACCAGAGGGCTGGTGAAGGCTTTTCAAAGCTGTGGAGCCTCGAGACACGGCTTAGCAGTCTGAGGGAGAAGGAGTAGCTGATGGATGCGCCACATAGAGCGGCGTTATCGCGAGGGATGGATGAGGACGCGGCACGCTACACATCATCCGCGGCATTCGACACAGAAATTTACGAGACCACGGTTTACGTCAACGCGGCCCACATCAAAATGCTCGAGAAACAAGGCCTCCTAAACAGGGAGTCGGCGGAAAAGGCTCTCACAACCCTGAGACATCTTCTCCAAACTCGGCAAACACCACCACCCACAGTAGAGGATATCCACATCTATCTCGAGCAACTTCTTTCCGAAAAAGCACCCGAGGCCGCTGAGATGCTCGCTCTCGGCAAAAGCAGGAATGACGCGGTCGTCGCGGCCGTGAAAATCGAGGTGAGACGTAGAGCATACAAAATCGCTGATATGGCGCTCGATGCTGTTGAATCGCTTGTGAGGAAAAGCGGCGAGCATGCGGCCACGGTTTTCCCTGTTTACACCCATCTCCAGAGAGCCGCTCCCGCTACGTTCGGGTTTGTTTTACAGTCCTATGCAATCCGCCTACTGAGGTGCTGCAACTCACTTCTCACCATGCTTGAGGCATGTGAGGAGTCTCCCCTCGGCTCCGCGGCTGTTGCGGGAACATCCGTGCCCGTGGACCGCGAATACATAGCTCAGCTCCTCGGGTTTAGGAGAACGAGCTTGAACGCCCTTGAGGCCACGGCTTCCCGCGAATTTCTTACCCTAGTTCTGTCTCCTCTACATGTCACAGCCTTGGTTCTATCCTCATTCGCTGAGGAGATTGTTCTCTACGCGTCGGAGGAGTTCGGCCTCATCCAGATACCTGAGGAGCTCGCCGCCACCAGCAGCATCATGCCGCAGAAGAGAAACCCCGTCGTAGCCGAGATAATGAGGACAAAGGCCTCGGAGGTGCTGGGGCTTCTCGCCACGGTTTCGGGGATTTTGTCGCGGCAGCCGAGCGGCTACAACCTTGACCTACAGCAGGTGACTCCGAAGGTTTGGCAGGCTTTTAGAGAGGTTTCTGAAAGCCTCCATATGATGAGAAAACTCGTGGAGAAAATTGAGGTTAACAGGGAGAAGGCCTGGGAGGCCTGCGCCCCTCCCACGGCCGCAGTCGAGCTCGCAAACCACCTAACCCTGAAACATGGAATAGGCTTCAGGAAAGCACATCAGATAGCGGCGAAAATCAGCCGAAGCATCGCCGAACAAAACCTCACACAGGAGAGGCTCGACACAATCTTCCAAGAGCATGGGCTAAAACCACTATACGCAATCGGGGAAGTTCTTTCTCTGATGAACCCAGACGCCGCCGTTAAACGCTACACGGCACCTGGCTCGGCAAACCCAACCATGGTCTCCGAGAACGTTGAAAAGCTCCTCAAAACGGTTGAGGAGATTAGAAACCGTGTAGAAGTGGAGCGGCGTGTTCTCGAAGATTGTTTAAAGAGATTGCTGAGCTGAGTCCATCTCTCTGACGAACTCCACATATATCTGGGCCGCTGTCATGATGTCTTTTATTTCGACTGCTTCGGCGGATGTGTGGGCTAGGGTTGAGTCGCCGGGTCCGCATGCAACGATGTTGGGTGTCACGGCTACGAGTGTGTTCATGTCGCTTGTCCCAGTTTTCTTCACGATGCGCGGCTTCAGCCCCAGCCTGAGCATAGCCCTCTGAAGCGCTCTCGCAGCAAGGTTGTTCACGTTGGTGACCACGGGCTCTGTCACGTCGATGACCTCTATCTGGCAGTCAGCTATCTTCACGAACTCCTCCAGCTTTGACAGTATCTCCTTCGAGCTGTATGGATGGGGGAACCTGATGTTGATGCTTCCCTCGGCTTTGTCAGGTATTCTGCTCACCCAGTCACCAGCGTGAAGCGTTGTGAGGGCGGAGGTCACCTCCTCATACCTCTTCCCGCCATAGTGTTCTTCTACAAGTTTCCATAAATGGAGAATTTTCTCGAGAGCCGATTCGGCGATGTAGGGGGCTGAGGCATGGCCTCCACGTGCCTGGGCCCTCACCTTTATGCTCAGGCTTCCTCTGTATGAGAGGGCGATTCCAGTTGTCCCGGTTGGCTCGCCTATGATTATAGCGTCTGCTTCGAGACCTTCTTCGACAAGCTTCTTAGCACCGTAGCCATTGCCCTCCTCATCCACCAGCCCGGCAACTATGAGGCGGATGTTTTTCAGTTTTGATGCGGCTGCGCTTCCTGCGAGAAGCATGGCCGAGAGAGGGCCTTTGGCGTCAACCGCGCCTCTGCCATAGACCTTGCCCTCGGAAACACGGACACGAAGCTCCCCGGGAACGGTGTCAACGTGGCTCACCAGCATAACCGTCCTCCCGCCACTTCCCGCGGCCGCGAAATAGTTGCCCACCTCATCCCGCCAAAAATCTCTGTAACCAAGGTCGCTGCAGACCCTGAACCATGTTCGCTCAAGCCTACGCTCCTCCCCCGGCGGTGTGTAAACTTCGAGAAGCTGGACAAGCGTCGAGACCGCTGTCTCCCTGTGGATTTCCACCGCGTTCAATCCTTTTTCCAGAAAACTTGGTGAAACAGTTTTGTATTAAGTGTTTACGCAACCCTTTTAACACCAGATACGATTGGATAAGCATGGCGGATCGTGTCAAAACCGTGATCATGGGAGCCGCGGGACGTGACAGGGCCCTTCTCTGAAGGCCCCACGATTTCCATAACTTCAACGTCTTCTTCCGAGGTAACGAGCGATATGAGGTTGTGGCGTTTACGGCAGCTCAGATACCTGGCATAGCTGGACGTGTTTATCCCCCTACACTCTCTGGCCCACTCTACCCCGACGGCATACCCATATATGATGAAGAGAGGCTTCCAGAAATAGTTGAGAGACATGGCGTCAGACTTGTTGCGTTCTCCTACAGCGACCTTACCCATGTAGAGTTGATGAACAAGGCTTCCAAGGTCCTTGCGCTGGGTTGCGACTTCATGCTTCTAGGCCCGCGCTCAACAATGCTCAGGTCAAGGAAGAAGGTTGTAGCGGTTACGGCTGTGAAGACCGGTGCTGGGAAAAGCACAGTATCGCGGCTGCTCGTCAAGCTTCTCAGGGAAAAGGGTGTTAAACCCGTTGTCGTCCGCCACCCCATGCCATATGGCGTTTTAGAGAAGCAGGTCGTGCAACGTTTCTCCAGCCTAGACGACCTTGAAATTCACAGATGCAGCATCGAGGAGCGGGAGGAGATTGAGCCGCATCTCCGAGAAGGCAACATAGTCTACACAGGCGTCGACTATGAGATGGTTCTCAGGGAGGCTGAAAAAGAGGGTGATGTGATTGTCTGGGATGGTGGAAACAACGACCTGCCCTTCTACTGGCCAGACCTCCACATAACCGTTGTAGACGCGACACGGCCTGAACTGATAACCAACAGCTACCCAGGAGAGGCCAACATCTACATGGCCGACGTAGTAGTCTTGCACAAGGTTGACAAAGTTTCGAAGGAGCAGCTCGACAAAGCAGTTGAGATCGTGAGAAGCTTGAACCCTAGGGCGGAGGTCGTATCCACGGCTTCCAAGATACGTATAGAGGATGATGCATCGCTTAGAGGACGAAGGGTCGTCGTGGTAGAGGATTCGCCGTCGGTCACACATGGTGGGATGAGTGTGGGAGCCGGCTACATAGCAGCCGTAAACGCGGGCGCATCAATCGTCGACCCACGGCCCTACGCCGTCGGAACCATAGCCAAACTATACCGAGAATATACTCATCTAGGGCCGGTTGTTCCCGCTCTGGGCTACACCGAGGAGCAGTTAAGAGACCTTGGCGAAACTCTCAGGAGAGTCGAGGCAGAGATGATAGTTTCCGCGAGCCCCGCCGATTTCACCAAGTTAATAGATTGTGGGAAGCCTCTTGTTAGGGTGTGGTATGATGCTGAGCAGGTTTCGGGCACGCCGTTGTCAACTTTTCTCAGAAGGCTGTAGACGCTGAAACTCTTCAGCGGTTTTCCTCAAGGTCTCAGCCGCGAAAAGTATGTCTTCTCGGGTTATTAGGTAGGGTGGGAGAAAACGGAGGACTGTGAGACCCGCCTTGAACCCTATCAATCCATTTTTCTGAAGCATCTTGATAAACTGGGTGGTTGTCGTCCGCATTTCAAGCCCTATCATCAGCCCCGTCTGCCTAAGATCCCTGAAAACCCGGCCATAGTCTTGTAGAAGAGGCTTGAACTCTTCTGACAGCATCGCTCCCTTGACCTCGGCTTGCTCAGGGATGTTTTCCTCGAGGAGAACATGTGTCGCCGCGGTTATGGCCGCGAGCGCGAGAGGGTTGCCGCCGTAGGTTGAGCCATGGTCCGTGTCCTTCACCCTCGAGGCCACCTCCTCCGTAACAGCTATCAGGCTCGCGGGGAAGCCCCCGGCAACCGCTTTCGCAGCCGTCAACATATCCGGCTTAATCCCACCCCTCTCATGGGCCCATACAACCCCAGTTCTTCCAAACCCAGACTGAACCTCGTCAACAATAACATACACACCCAGCTCCCTCGCCTTCTTCTCAACAGCCCTCATAAACTCTGGCTTCGCCGGGATGATGCCACCTTCGCCTTGCACAGGCTCAAAAATCACCGCCGCAAACTCCTCGCTCAGCTTCTCCTCAACAGCTCCCGCGTCGTTGAATGGTGCGAAAACCACTTCAAACGGAAACGGGTCAAAACCTTCTCGGTACTTCGGGTTCCAAGTCGCCGAGAGAGCGGCCATGGTTCTGCCGTGGAAACCGTTGTTGAAGGCAAGCACTTTTCTTCTGCCCGTCAGCTTGCGGCTCAGCTTGAGAGCCATCTCCACCGCTTCGGAGCCGCTGTTTAGAAAAAACACGCGTGTCAGGTGGGGTGGAAGGATTTTTCCAAGCGCGTCAAGACATTCATCTAGCACGTCGGTGTCGAAGGCTGGGGTTATCGTCATGTAGCGGCTGAGCTGCTCCTCCAAAGCCTTCACCACACGTGGATGACGGTGTCCGAGAAAAGCCGCACCATATCCCATGTAAAAATCGAGATATCTTCTGCCTCCGCTGTCCCACACATACTGCCCCTCAGCACGTGCCACACGCAGTCCACGGGGGGCGGCGAACCTAAGCAGAGAAACAGTCACCGCTTCAGCACCTCAACACTCTTCTCGACTATCTTTGTCGGCAAATCATAGCCTGTGACAAGTACAGTGTTCCTGAACTCGACCACGCCGTTCACCTCGTTGACAAGCATACCTTTCTCCCGTGACTCGAGAACATCTACTCCGAGGACTCCTCCGCCGACGGCGTCACCTGCCTTGATGACGAGGTCTGCGAGCTCGTCGGTCACGGGACATGGCTGAGCTTTTCCGCCGAGGGCTGTGTTTGTTTTCCAGTTTTTGCTCACCCTGTAAATTGCGACGGGGACTTCACCCCATACGTAGAAGGCTCGGATATCTCTCTCGGGCTTGTCGACATGCTCCTGTATGTAGTGTATCTTCATCTGCGGATTTGGCATGTTCTCCCTCAGCTCGAGTATGTCGAGAAGCGACTGCTCATCGAAGGCTCTCGCGATGTTTCTTCCCCAGCTTCCCGAAATAGGTTTAACAACTACTGGAAACCCTATCTTCCTCGCGGCCTTCAACGCTGTTTCCCTGTTTAAGGCAATCGCTGTCACGGGGGTGGGGACGTTTTTTCGGGCCAGCAGACATGATGTAAGAAGTTTGTCGGCTGAGTTGCGTAGCACTTGGGTGTTGTTCACGACTATGTAGCCGCTTCTCTCAAATATGGCGGTGGTGGCGGCGGCCCTGTTGTAGCTGACACAGCGTTGGATGATGAAGTCGGCGTCGAGGCCATTTCCCTCGTTTATCCAAAATTCTCTCGCGACAACATGTATGGGAAGAGGTTTGTGCCCGAGATTGTTTATAGACTGGAGTAGAGCCTTCTCCTCAAACCGCACAACGTCGTAGGAGAGGCCGATGTTCATCCGCTACTGGCCCCAGTCTTCCGCAACCTCTTCAGCAACTTTGAGTGAAGCTGTGTTCTTTTCATCCATGAAGTATTCCAGCTGGGCGCCGCAGTCCCCGCACTCAAACAACTCGCCGGGCAACGCGTCGTTCGGCACCTCCACGGACGCTCCGCAGACCGGACAGTTCAAAGAGGGCATACTCATTACCTCGCGGGACGTAATCGTAACGCCCTTATTTAAATCGTTATAATTGTGGTGGAAATTTGTCGTGGGTCGGATGGTTTTTTCCGATTATCGTAATTGTCTAAACATCCTTCGTCAACCGACGATAACCGTCCCGCCGCCTAAATCAGCCGCTTCAACAGGGTCGGCGACAAGCCCAGTGCATATGTGCGCCCTCTTTACACCTGATTGCACGGCCCTGGCGGCCATCATCACTTTGCGGTTCATGCCCGGCCCTATTTTGTCCAGTATCTCAAGCGCCTGTGCAGCGGTTAGACTCTTAACCAGCTCACCGTCAAGCAGCAACCCATCAACATCGGTGAGGAGATACAGCTTGTCTGCGTGTATGCTGCTTGCTATGGCGGCTGCGGCCGAGTCGCCGTCTACGTTGAGTAATTCGCCTTCCTCCCCTATTGCGAGTGGTGAGACAACGAGCACAACCCCGAGCTCGAGTAGACGTTTTATGAATTGTGCGTCGACCTCTGTGATTGTTCCCGTGTATCCGCCGTCGACCACACGTTTGCGTCCTCTTTCGTCGACTATCACGATTTTCTTCTTTCTCTGGGCTTTGATGATCGAAGCATCTACTCCCGAGAGGTTTACAGCTTTAACGCCCAGCTTGTTGAGGTAGGCGGCAATCTCCTTGCCGAGTTTTCCGGCCATAACCATGGTGTAAACCTCTATCTCAGCGGAGTCGGTGAGCCTGCTTCTCACACCCGAGGGTGAGACAACTATCTTCGGCTCAACACCCAGCCGACGCTCAAACTCCGAAACAATATCTCCCCCACCGTGGACGAAAACCACTCCATCCGAGGAATGCCGCGCGACTGACTGGAGTATGTTTTGTCTGTTCGACGCGAGAGCTCTACCACCGGCCTTGACAACTATCACGGAATAGCTCATCCCGATGTGGATTTAAGGTTAGGCTGGGCGCAGAGGAGGATAGTTGAGACCGTCTCTTTCATCGAAGCCGTGCATGATGTTGAAACACTGAACCGCCTGCCCAGCCGCACCCTTCATCAGGTTATCAATCGCCGCGAAAAGAGCCGCGCGTCCTATCCTTTTCTCCACGGCGAAACCCACGTCAGCAAAATTGCTGCCCACAACATATTTTGGGTCAGGATACCTGAAAGGCGCCCCATGAACTATCCTTATGAAGGGCTCCTTGGCGTAGCGGCTTGCATACACTTTCCAGACATTGTTTTCATCAGTTTCCTCGTTTAGGAACCATACATGAGCTGTTGCAAGTGCTCCGCGTACTGCTCCGACGGCGTGCGGAACCAGTGCTACCTTTACCGGCTTTTTCGCAAGCAGAGAGAGCTCCTGCTCAACCTCGGCAACATGCCTATGCCCCTCCGCCTCATACGGCCTCATCACGTTAGCTCTCTCCGGATGATGGGTGCCCAGCGAAGGCTTTATCCCAGCCTCACTGCTCCCAACCTTGACGTCAACAACAATCCTCTCCAAATCAATCAACCCCTGCTCTACGGCGGGAACAAGAGCTATCAACGCTGCAGTAGAGTTGCAGCCGGGACAAGCGACGAGCGACGCTGTTTTGATAAATTCTCTGTATATTTCGGGCAAACCATAAACCGCTTTGTCCAAGAGCTCGGGCCTCGGATGCTTCGTCTCATACCACTTCTCGTAGTCAGCGGGCTTTCTTAAGCGGAAGTCGGCGCTGAGGTCGAGGACTCGGAGGCCTCTGTCAAGGAACTGCGGTGTCAATGTGGAGGATACGCCGTGTGGTGTGTTGACGAAGACTGTGTCACATTTCTCGACAAGTGCTTCGACATTTACTTCGGAGAACTTGAGACCTTTGTAGAAGCCGCGGAGATGAGGATGGATTGCTGTAAAGGGCTTGCCAGCATATTCCCGTGATGTTACATAGGTTACTTCAACGTTTGGATGGACCGCGAGAATTCTTAGAAGCTCTCCTCCTGTGTATCCGGAGCCGCCGACTAAACCTACACGGACAACCATTCCAGCCACATATCCTGCCCCCTTTTTTATAAAGCATATTATTTACTCCGTTACTTCTACTGCCGATGTCGGCGGACATCGATGAGATTGATAGAAAGATAATTGAGATGCTAAAGGAGGATGCTAGGAGAAATTTCACTGAGGTGGGGAAGGTGCTTGGTTTGTCTGAGGGGGCTGTGCGCCGGAGGGTGAAAAACCTCATGGACAAAGGTGTCATCAAAGGGTTTACCGTGGTTCTCTCCAAAGACTATGGAGTTAAGGCCGTTACCTTTCTCAGCGTCCATCCCTCTGTGCCCACCCCCGAGGTCGCCGACAAGCTCATCAAGTTAGAGGGTGTTGAGGAGGTTTACGAGATCACGGGAACAAGGGACGTCATGGCTATAATTACGGTTCCCTCGATGGCGTCACTTAACAAGGTCATCGAAGCTATTAGAAACATATCCGGTGTCAGCGAAACCAACACAAGCATTATTCTTAGGCAAGTTAGGAAAAGTTAGTCGATGACCTTGGCCCGTGTTAAGAGAAGAAGCAGCTCATCATATGTGCTGTCAACATCGTTTACGGCGGACTCGGGGACGTCGAGGTTTACGGGTACGCGGTGCTTCCAGTAGTAGCCGTTCTCGACGTTTAGCCGTGTGAAGACGCCGGTAACAGCGGGCGGAAGCTTGTAGTTGTGTTTGTTAAGGATGTATTCGACGAAGCATATTCGGTAGGCTTTTTCATGGATGTCGCCGTAAAAAGTGTTGAAATAAACATGGAGAGGCGAGTTTCTGGTGTATGTTTCCCATGTTGTGAAGGCTGTGTAAACAGGTATCCAGCCGTCGTCTCGGAGGACCTTGTCCTCGAGAGAGATGGGCCGTTTCCAGCTGCTTACGAAAAATCCTCTGGCCTCAAGCATGGGGATAACATATCTATGTATTATCCCCTGCCTCATCAGCTCAATCTTCTCCCTCAGCGTCAGCGCCATACATGTGCACCTTCGAAGCCGTCGGCCGCAAAACCGCCTAAAACAACATGTTCGGGTTGTTTAAAACTTCATTTTTCACAGGTCTTCAGATAGTTTAGAAGCCCTGACCCGTCGACCTTTTCCGCCGCGGATGTATCCGCTTTCATGAAGGTAATAGAGATAGCCTTTTCCACAAAAACGGCGTAGGCGTCTGTGCCTGGCTCAAGGTCTTTACGCAGCTCCCCCTTCAGCCAATAATATGGCTTGCCTCGGGGGTCTATTCGCTCCTCGACAAGCTCTTTGTAACGGTTTCTCGCCGCCCTCGTTATGACGTAGGGGGTGGAGTCTGAAACCATGTATGGGAAGTTGACGTTCAGATAGTCTGCGCCCTTTGGAAGCCCGTGTTGAAGAAGATAGCTTATGATGGGCTTTGCTTTGGCCGCTGCTTTGGCCATCATGGTTTTCATCCACTCGGCCGACGGAACACTGTCCTCCGGCAGCGAGAGTGAGAAGGCGGCGGCCGGATAACCCATCAGGCAAGCCCTTATGGCCGCGCCGATGGTTCCGCTGCCATAAACAGCCTGAAGCGAGACGTTGTTACCCTCGTTTATCCCCGAGACCACGAAATCCGGGCCCTCGCCGCCGTAGACATGCCTAACCGCCATTATCACGCAGTCTGAGGGGCTGCCTGAGCAGGAGTATGCTACATGTCCTCCGAACTTAATTTTCCTTAGCCGTAGCGGCTTGTGGAGGGTTATGCTCATGCCGACGGCGCTTTTCATCGACTCGGGCGCAACAACCGTGACCTCGCCCAAATCACTTAAAACATCATAGATGGCCCAGAGACCGGGCTTCAGAACACCGTCGTCGTTGGTGAGAAGTATTTTCTTCAAGCCTATTCCTTCTGCATCAGCATCTTCGCAATCTCTGTCCGGAGAACAGGCTTAAGCCTCTCGAGCCTCGCTTCGACGGAGTTATCGTATCTCATGGAGCCGTCGACTGAGGTTGCTCTTAGCCCCGCCTTAATCGGCGCCGGCTTACCAGACACAACAACTTTTACTCCGTATTTCTTCTCAGCCACCACCTCTCTCAGGAGTGGGAGAGCCACCTCGTTTGTCTCAACCACTATGTCACGGCCCATAACCTGCACGGTTTCATCCAATAACCTAGTAAGCACCTTTTTGAACTCAGGCGTCCCCGATTCCTTGGCTATCTTCTCGAGAACAGACTCGAATATTTTGTTGACTTCTTCCTCGACGGCCGCTATCGCCATGTTCTTGGACTGGATTTCCGCTGTGCTTAGTATCCTTTGGACGGATGCTTGGCGCGATGCTTTGCCCGCCTCCTCAATCTGGGCCAGCTCTTGCATAACTTCTCTTTCCACGCGGTTGACCACCTCGAGGGCCTCCGCCTCCGCTTGATCGAGAACTTTCAACCCGTTCATCAAAGCGTCCTGAAGAACCTCGTTAATCACTTTGGACAGCGGCACCGACAAGACTGCTCAACCCGAGAACATACACCCTCCTAAAAAAGATGTCAAACACCTAGGACGCTGCGGAGAAGCTTGCGGTAATCGATTTTCCGCGGGGCCCCTACAGGTGGTGACAGCTCATACACCAGCGGCGTGGGCTTGCGGGCCCTTAGCTCGTTCAACTCATCCCTGAA
>CALHAG010000015.1 GCA_937934305.1 Candidatus Caldarchaeum subterraneum | reverse complement strand
ACAAGGAGAGGGCTGAGGAGAGAATCTTGAAAACCGTGGAACGTCTGTGGAGTAGGTTGGGCGAGGAGCCGGGAGAAGCTGTTGAGCCGCTGAGGTTGATGTAAAATGAGCATGCAGGGATATCTAGGTATTCCCAGGATTGAGGTGATGATTCCCAGCAGCGTCGAGGAGGCATTGAACCTGCTGCAAACTCATCCAGACGCGGAGATACTTGCCGCTGGAACACATATCATAACGCAGCTCACGCTCGGAGCCAAGCGCACCCGCAAATACATCGACATAAACAACCTTCACCATCTCCGCAAAATCTCCCACCACAAAGGGGTGGCAACAGTCGGCTCCCTCGTCACGCACCAAGAACTCGCATCAACCTTAATTAACCACGTCCCCGCATTCACAACCTTTCTCCAAAAATACTCCTCACCAGCCGTGGCCAACAGAGCCACCGTAGGCGGAAGCATCATGCTTCGCTCCGCAGGCGAAGACTTGATCCCGATATTGTTGACACTCGACGCTGAGCTGTCCTTTGCCACCCCAGAGGGTGTGAAGAATGTTCCGCTTACAGCTTTTCTAGCCGGAGGATTTGGTGGGAGAGGGTTGCTTCAAACTATCTCCTTCAAGCTAAACGGTTCATGTTTCTTCGATAAGCTTTGGATGGGTGTGTCACGTATTCCCCTTATCTCCGTCGCTGTCTCAAGTGAGGGGGATAATGGGGTGCGTGTAGCGGTTTCGCACAAGGATGGATCAACGCCGGGCCGTGTAGCAACGGTGGAGAAGTTTCTATCCACACATGTGTTGTCGGAAGAAGTTGTTGAGAAGGCTTCACGGTTGATGATGGATTCAATAAACCCGGAGTCGGATGTTTTAGCGTCTTCATGGTATCGGCGGAGGGTAGCGGGTGTTTTGCTTAAGCGGCTTCTTCAAAACTTGAGGAGATGAGGAAGGATGAAGGCCGAGTTCATGGTTAATGATGTAAAGTACGTGGTCGAGGTTGAGCCTAATGAGAGGCTGAGCGATGTTCTCCGAAGAAAGCTGGGGTTTGTAAGCGTGAAGGAGGGCTGCGGCGTAGGCGACTGCGGCCTCTGTATAGTTTTGCTTGACGGGAAACCCGTCAACTCTTGTCTGATGCTTGCCTATCAAGCGTCGGGGCATAGGATTACAACCGTGGAGGGCATGGGCGACGGCACACGACTCCACCCGCTACAGCAAGCCTTCATAGACGTTGGCGCAGTCCAGTGCGGCTTCTGCATCCCAGCTGCTCTGCTAGTCCTCAAACACCTCCACGACACAAAGCCTGACGCCGACAGGGAGGAGGTTAGACATGCTCTCAGAAGCGTGCTGTGTAGATGCGGCAGCTATATACGGTTTGAAGAAGCCTTCAAACAGGTGAGCAGGCGATGAGCGAGGAAATAGCGCGGCGGTTCAGGGAAATTCTCGAGGCCCGTGAATTCCTCATAGTCGGGAAAAAGGTTGCACGTGTCGACGCCCTTGACGCCGTTCTCGGCAAACCACTATACACAGCCGACCTCGTCTCAGGCAAAACACTCTACGTCAAAGCGGTGCGCTCCAAGATACCCCACGGCTACATCAGAAAAATAGACACCTCTCCGGCGGCTTCCCGGCAAGGTATCGTCAAAGTGCTTACACATCGAGACATACCCGGTGTAAACGATGCCGGGAGTCTGATAAGCGATAGACCTCTGCTGGCTTATGAGAAGGTTAGACACATCGGGGAAGCGGTTGCTCTCGTGGTCGGGGAAAGCCTGGAGGCCGCTGAGGAAGCGGCCGACCATGTAGAGGTTGACTATGACCCTCTTCCGGTGGTGACCAACCCACGCGACGCCATGAAGCCCGGCGCACCCCGTATACAAGACAGGGACAACATAGTAACACACTTCAAGATAAGGAAAGGCGACGTGGAGAAAGGGTTCAAAGAATCCGACGTCGTCATCGAAAGGACATACCGCACACAGTTTATCACAGGACTACCTCTCGAGACCGAGATAGCGTACTCTTTCCTGGAGGAGGGAGGAAGGATTACATGCATAGTCTCAACCCAGAACCTCTACGATGTCTACAACAAGGTGGTCAAGATACTCGGGGTTCCGGGGGAAAAGCTTCGCGTTATTCAGGCGGCTACGGGAGGAGGCTTCGGGCCGAAAAGCGACGAGACACCGATAGACGTCGCAGCATATGCATGTCTAGCCACATATTTCACCGGAAAGCCTGCTCTCGCGGCATTCAGCAGAAGCGAGGCGATGACGGTTCAGTGTAAGCGCCACCCATTCGAGATAACCAACATGGTCGGGGCGAGAAATGATGGAAAGCTATTGGCTTGGCGGTCGACGCTCATAGAGGACACGGGCGCATACATTTCAAAGGGTCACCTCGTCATCGGCCGCGCCACCTTCCACTGCACAGGACCCTACGAGGTCCCGAATGTCTGGGCCGACGGATACTGCGTCCTCACCAACAACACTATGGCCGGGTCAACACGTGGCTTCGGGGCACCGCAGGCACATTTCGCGGCCGAGATGGTGTTGAACGAGCTCGCCGAGGAGCTGGGCCTCTCACCTCTGGAGATACGTGAGATAAACATGCTACGCCCCGGGTCGCTCACAGCCACAAGCCAGAAAATCGAGGACGACGGCCTTCTCAAATGTTACCAGAGAGCTGTCGAGGCAAGCGAGTGGGAGAAGCGGGTGAGAGAAATTAGAGAATTCAACAGAGCAAATAAGGTCTTGAAAAAAGGTATTGGGATAGCGATGCTTTACCATGGCAACACTCTCGGACCGGAGGGAGACGATTTCGCAACAGTAATCACCTACGTCGAGAGAGACGGAAAAGTCGTTGTCCAGACAGGTTTAACAGAATATGGAACCGGGGCCCTGACCTCTCTCGCAATAGTTACAGCAGAAACACTCGGCCTTCCGCTATCCATGGTCAAACTCGAGAGACCCGACACAGCAGCCGTCCCCAACGCAGGGCCCACCGTCGCATCCCGGACAACAGTCATAGGAGGCCAGGCAGCGCTCGACGCCGCCCTCAAGATAAGGGCCACGGTTGCGCAGGTGGCTGCCAAGATGCTCTCAGCCAATCCCGCGGATTTGGAGTTTAGAGATGGGCTGGTGAAGGCTAATGGGAGGACGGTAACCTGGAATGAAGTGGTGAACCAGTGTTTCGAGGAGAACATTTCTCTCCGCGTAGTTGGCTACTACATAGCTCCTCCGACCAAATGGGACCCGGAGACGGGGCAGGGAGCCCCCTACAACCAGTACACCTACGGAGCCCTCGTTGCCGAGGTGACGGTCGACACCGAGACTGGAGTAGTCAAGGTTGATAGGCTGACCGCCGCATACGACGTGGGACGGGCGATAAACCCGCTTGGGCTGGTCGCTGTCTATGAGGGTGGAAGCATCATGGGCCAGGGATACGCGTTGATGGAGAAAATTGTGCATGATGACGGTGTCGTCATCAACCCAAACCTGCACACATACGTCATCCCGACCGCTTCAGACACTCCCGACGAAATCCGCAGCATCATCGTCGAGGTCAAGGGCAGCATGGGTGTATTCGGAGCCAAAGCCATGGGAGAGATACCTGTCGTCCTACCCGCGGCATCGATAGCCGCAGCCGTTGCAAACGCCACAGGCATCTACATACGGGAGCTACCTCTCACACCTCAACGGGTGCTTGAAGAGCTCCACAAATCCAGACAATAAAAAACCAGCAACACGATGTCGTGGAGTCGGGCATGCCAGAAGAATATTTTTCTGAAAGTGAGGCGGCAGAGGCCATTAAAAGAGCTGAAAATGTTTTGGATTGGGTGAGGTCGAGATGGGAATTGTTGAGGAAAGAAGGTTGATGAGAAAGGCCGCTACTGAGGCTGCTGCTGAAGCGGTTAAGTTGGTGGAAATGATTGTGGGCTCTGTTTCGGCTGCTTTGATAGGCTCATATGCGAGAGGGGACTTTAACCAGTGGAGCGATGTTGACCTACTTGTGGTGTCTCCAGGATTCGCGCCAAATCCTCTCGACAGGTTTGAGCAGGTCGCTGAGGTTTTGAAAAAGTTTCCAAGCCTCGAGATAATACCCTTGACGCTTCGAGAGTTTGAGAGGCAGAAAAGACTGAAGACACCTTTGGCTGAGGAGACGATGCGGACAGGTGTAGTCATAAAGGATGAGTTAGGAATTTTTCTCAACAAACCAACCACGTGAGAGAAAGAATGAAGTTTAATTGGGTTTTTAACGTGATGTATAAATTGCCGCTAAAATTGATACGAACATGACTCTGACGGAGCTATTTGGCAGGGACCTGATTTCTTCACAGGATTGGAGTGTTGAGGAAATTGATGCAGCGATGGATTTGGCGCGAAGCTTGAAGATTGCCAGGGCCTCTGGAAACGTTCCCGAGCTTTTTAAAAACAGAACCATGTTCATGCTCTTCTACAACACCAGCACAAGGACAAGAGCGAGCTTCGAAGCAGCCGCAACCATGCTCGGAGGACACGCACAGTTCATCGACTTCGCAACCACCCGCGGCGCAGAGGGCGAGTCGGTCAAGGACATAGCCAAGATGTATGAGAGGCTAGGGCATGTCCTCGGCGTCCGGATACTAGAGTCGGCTGTGGACTATGTCTATGGAAGGGGGAACGCGGTTGTTAGAGAGTATGCAGAGCACGCGAAAATCCCTGTCATCAACATGGCTGATGACATGTTTCACCCAAGCCAAGCCATCACAGACCTCTACACACTGCGGGAGAAGCTTGGAAGGGTTGAGAAGAAAAAGTATGTTTTGATGTGGGCTTATAGCGACAAGGTTCGCAGCTGGGGAAGCATACAGGATGAGATGCTGATAGCCACCCGCTATGGCATGGATGTAGTTCTCGCTTATCCCCCCGGCTTCGACATAGACGAAAACCTTGTGAAGCTGGCGAAAAAGAACGCGGAGGAGAGCGGCGGCTCCCTGACCATCAGCCACAGCTACAGAGAGGCTCTCGAAAACGCTGACGCGGTTTTTCCGAGAAGCTGGGCTAGCCACGAATGTGTAATCACAGGCATGAACAGGTTCGGCCGCGAAAAAGAAATCGAGCTGCACAACAAATACAGGGATTGGAAGCTTACACGCGAGTTGACAGACCTCATGTCAAGGCATGGTATAGTGACGCATGTGCTTCCAGTGTTCCGTGGACAGGAGGCGGATGACGATGTTATGGACGGTCCGCGAAGCGTGATATACGACCAGGCTGAGAACCTGCTCTATGTGAGAGCGGCTATACTGGCTTTGGTGGCTGGAAAAATTTAGGGAGTAAAGTGGGTTCCCGCCGAGCCTGCCAAAGCTTCCTTAAATTGAGAAAGCTCGGCGATCACTGCCTCTTTGCCGCCTGCCTCGATAAACCTTATGCATGCCAACACCTTGGGAAGCATCGAGCCTGAGCCGAAATGTCCTTGCTCCAGGTAGCGCCTCGCCTCAGCCGCTGACACTTTCTCCAGCTTCTTCTGGTCAGGTTTTCCATAGTTTAAGTAGGCTCCGTCGACATCTGTCAGAATGATGAAACGGTCTGCCCCGATCAATTCGGCGAGCTTCTCACCTGCGAGGTCTTTGTCGATTACTGCCTCCACCCCATATGCTCTGCCGTTTTCTTCAACTATCGGTATCCCGCCTCCGCCGCTTGCCACAACTATGAACCCTTCGTCAACAAGCTTCCTTATCGCATGTCTCTCGGCGATGATTTTTGGGTCGGGGGACGGCACAACTCTTCTCCAGCCTCCTCGGGCCTTGTCCTCCACGAAAACATACTCGGGATGCTCCGCCTTGATTTTCTCCATCTCTTCTTTTGTGTAGAATGGGCCGATGGGTTTAGTTGGGTTGCTGAACGCCGGGTCGTTTTTATCAACGATTACCCGTGTCACGACTGTTATCACGTATTTGTCGATGCCGCGTCTCTTGAGCTCGTTGCGAAGGTTTTGCTGAATGATGTAGCCTATGAAGCCCTGTGTCTCGGCTCCGCAGGCATCCATGGGAAAAGCCGGGATGCTGTGTAGCTTTTGGCCAGCGTCATGACGCAGAAGCGTGGCACCGACCTGTGGGCCGTTGCCGTGGGTAATGACAAGCCGATGACCAGCTTCAACTATGTCGGCGAGATACTTAGCCGCGTCGCCCACGTTCCTGTACTGCTCTTCAAAAGACCCCTTGTCACCTCGTCTCAGAAGCGCGTTGCCTCCAAGAGCCACAACGATGAGCTCGCTTCTATCCATGTAGGCTTCACCTTTTTCTAAGATAAATACCTCATCAGCTCACTCAGGGCAGGCTGTATCAGTGGAAGCTCGGCTGTGGAGGCTATTTTTTCCGGTTCTTTAAGCCCCGAAGCCGTCACCAGAACAACCACGGTGTCCGAGGCATCTAAAACACCTTGTTCTAGGAGTTTCTGGACAGCGGCCACTCCGACTGCGCCGGATGGCTCGGCGAAAACTCCTTCAAGACGCGCCAGCTTCTTTACAGCGTCTCTAATCTCTTCCTCTTCAACAGCGACAGCTGTTCCACCCGTTGTTCTCACACCCTCAATCGCAGCGTCACCGTCCCATGGATATGGGTCGAGAAGACCTGATGCTATGGATTTGGGCCATTTCTCCGGCTCGACCTCCTCAAAACTTTTACCCTGAAGAATTGCTCTGACGAGAGGCATGTTTCCACTGGGCTGGACAGGCACCATCTTTGGATAATTCTCGATTAATCCGAGTAGACGCAGCTCTTTCAACGCTTTCCATATTCCTGTTGCCAGGCAGCCCGAGCCCGTGGGTATGAAGACAAAGTCGGGAACACTCCAGCCCATCTGCTCAACCATCTCATAGATGATGGTTTTGGGGCCCTCGACTTGGTAGGGGTTGAAGGGTCCGAAGCTTGGGCAGGGATACCAGCCCAGCTCCTTTACAGTCTGCATCATCAGGTCAACCGTTGGGTCGCGGCCCTCTTCGACCTGCTTGACGCGGAGAACCCTTGCACCATAGAGCAGAAGCTGCGAAGCCTTCCCTATCGCAACGTCCTCTGGAACAAAGGCCGTGCACCTTAGACCGAGGGATGCGCTGTAAGCGGCCAGAGAGGATGCAGCGTTACCGCTCGATGCTATGACCACATCCTTCCTACCCATTTCAACAGCCTTCGCCGCACCCACAGCCATCGCACGGTCCTTGAACGAGGCCGTCGGGTTACGCGTCTCATCCTTGAGAAAAAGCCTCCTGACACCAAGTTCCCCGCCAAGCCGCTGAGCATGAAGCAGAGGCGTGTTGCCCTCACCTAGTGGAGAGGCGTAACGCTGGTCAACGGGGATAAGCTCCCAGTAACGCCAAACACCTCTTGGAACACGCTTCTCAATGGAGGACTTTGAAAAAGACTCGGCTACGCGGTCATAGTCATAAACAATGTCCAGGCGGCCGTTGTCATTGTTTCTGCAGAGAATCGGGTTGCTCAATGGATTGTATTCTGTTCGACATCGTGAGCAGACCATTTTTTCGACAAACAAGCGGCTACACCGTTTGAATGTTGAATCTGCAGACCCCTCCACCAGCTGCTCTGCAAAGCTCCTCCTGAATACTCACACCTTTGTCGTAGAGCGACTCAGCTATTCCGGCCAGAATCCCCGAGAGAAAACTACACGCAGATGTTTTCTCACTTATCAGACCTTCGCAGAAAACACAATTCTCGAAAACCACCACCATTTTCCCGGTTGTCTCGAAGCCATCGCTGATTGTTATTTTTCCCCAGCCAGACCTCTGCGCAGCATTTGCCAGAAGCTCAACAGCCTCTCCCCGTGTCTTCGCCATCTTTTTCGTCCGCCTTCCCAACGCCAAACCATACTTGTTACCCATGTGCCACAGCAGCGTGTCTACAGCGGGCCTTGACATAGACTCTGAGAGGAGAGTTCTCATCTCTGTAAAAAGCCTCCCGGATAGCATTAATACTCTGCCGCCAAGTAAAGGGTCCTTGACAATTCCATGCTCGTCGTCGTATTCGAACCCCGCTATATCCTTCTCACCTGATTATCTCAAGCCGCGGTAAATGCTTCTCTCTGATGGTTTTTGTGTATTCGTCGAGGGGGTGCTCACGCTCGGGGACGGTGGTTTTCTTACCCTCGCCATACAGCTCCGTGGAGAGATATCTGTTTCCCGAGTCGCATATCAGGGTCACTATCTTTCGGAGGCTTGGATGTTTTTTGGCGACTTTGACGGCGGCGGCGACGTTGCATCCCGAGGATATTCCGCCGAATATTCCCTCGAGACGTGCGAGCTGTCTAGCCATCGCGATTGACTCGTCGGAGGTTGTTGTCACGACTCCGTCGCATACGCCGAGGTCGAGGTTGCGGGGTATGAAGCCGTCGCCTATGCCCTCGATTTTGTGTGAACCCCATTTGCCTTCGCTGATGATGGGGGCTTCGCTGGGCTCGACTGTGTATATCTTCACGCTCGGGTTCTTTTCCTTGAGAAATTTTCCAACTCCGCTGACTGTTCCTCCTGAGCCCTGCGACATCACGAAGGCGTCCACTTTGCCTTTTGTCTGCTCCCATATCTCGGGCCCCGTGGTTTTGATGTGAGCTTGGATGTTGTCGGGGTTGGTGAACTGGTTGGGGAACCAGTATTTGCCCGGGTTTTGCCTCATCATTTCCTCGGCTTTTCTTAGGCTGAGGTCTACATCAGACTCCGCCCCCGGTGTGAAGACGAGGTTGCCGCCGAAAGCCTTTATCAGCTGTTTACGCTCCTCGCTCATTCCCTCGGGCATTACAATGGTGACTCTGTAGCCTAGATGTGTTCCGACGAAGGTGCATGCTATGCCCGCGTTGCCCGTCGAGACTTCGAGAATCTCCATCCCGGGTCTGAGGTCGCCCCTCTCGATGGCCCTTGTTATCATTTCGCGGTATATGCGGTCTTTTAGGCTGCCCGAGGGGTTGTAGAACTCGAGCTTAGCCCATATCTCCGCCTCTACTCCATGTTGTTTCTCAATATTTCGTAGCCTGAGCAATGGTGTGTTGCCTATGAGGTCGAGGATGTCTTCCCCGGTTCTCATCTTCTCCCCATCGTCATCGACATAACAGCTTTCTGCACATGCAGCCTGTTCTCAGCCTGCTGGAAGTAGAGCGAGTAGCGTGGGCTGTCTATCACCTCGTCGACAACCTCCTGACCTCTGTCGGCTGGGCCGCAGTGCATGTACTTGCCTCTGTTTGTCAAATCCATCAACTCGGGGGTGGTTATCCAGTTTTTGAACTGGTCCTGATATTTCATAGCACCTTCCTTGTCAACGGTCGAGTTGTATGGTGGGAAGAATTTCTTCGGCGACCATGCTTTTGGATAGACAAAGTCCGCTCCTTCGAAGGCTTCTTTCATGTCGTTTGTGATGGTGAATGAGCCACCATACTGCTCCACGTTTTTCCTGCATGCTTCTATGACATGGTCCTCGAGTTCAAAGCCCGGTGGATGCGCTAGGACAACATCCATGCCGAACTGTGTTCCTATGAGTATGCAGCTCTGGGGAACGGCGAGGGGCTTCAACCCTCCAGAATATGCGTAGGAGACGACGAATTTCTTGCCGCGGGGCTTGGGTGCTACATCCTGTATAGCCATCATGTCTGCGAGGGCTTGGAACGGGTGGTAGATGTCGTCCTCCATGTTGAGGACAGGGATGGTGGCCCATTTCGCAAATTCTTGAATGACCCTGTGGCCTCTGCCGATGTGCCACTTCGCCGCGTCACCATAAATCCTGACAGCTATCGCGTCTCCGTATGTGCTGAGAACACGTGCCACGTCAGCTATGGATTCGGTCTGGTAAGGTATCATGTCCTCGGGAAGCGTTGGTGTATAGACGTCTGAAGGGCTGAGGAAATGTGCATGTCCACCGAGCTGGTAGATTCCGGCTTCAAAGCTGTTTCGGGTGCGTAGTGAGCGGTTGTAGAAAAGCATGAAAAGCGTCTGGCCTTTGAGATACTCTGTGGGTTTGCGTGCACGGAATTTTTCGCGAAGGTCTCGTGCAGCCTTGAGAATGGTGCTTATCTCTTCTTGGCTGAAGTCGTTTGTGTTAAGGAAATCTTTTCCACGAAGAGCACCTACGTAAGAGGGTTTTCCTGCTTTAGTTTTCTTAGCCATGAAAAATGGTTACATCTGACATGATTTATAGATTTATTGTGAATGAAATTAGGGCCCAGAGGAAGAAGCCTGCGGCGTGCAGCAGTCCTGTGAGGGTTGCGACGTTGATGTTGGACGCGAGGGCTGGAATCATTAGGTAGGGGTTGCCGTATGTCTGGGCGACGTTTCTAACTGTTGAGATGGCTTTTGGGATTGTGGCGAGGGCTATCAGTGTAGTCGGCGGAGCCAGTCTCAGAGCCACAGCGGCCACTATCACGGCGTAGGTGGCTGCGAGAGATAGCTTGTATCCCTTGAGCACGTTTTCTCTTGAGAGACGTGTGACCAGTGTTAGTTTCCCTGCTGCTTTGTCGTAGGGTGCGTCAGGTATCTCGTTGACATAGAGAATGAGCATTATGAGTATGCCTATGGGTATAGAGGCGACGAGGGCCTCGAGGGAGAAAAACTGTGTCTGGACGTAGTGGCTTCCGAGAACGATGATTGGGCCGAAGCCTATACCCACAGCTAACTCACCCAACCCTCTGTAGGCAAGCTTGAGAGGCGGAGCAGTGTAGAAGATACTTATCAAGACACCTGTGGTCATCACCGCCAGTATCGGTATGAGGCCCCTGAGAAAAGCGAGGTAGAGGCCTATCGCTATGCCGACGCCGTAGAAGAGCACAATTAGCGACAGCAGTTGCTTAGGTGTCATTAGACCGTAGTGTAGTATTCGTGAGCCTCCGCTGAAAGGTGTTGGCGTGATGTTTGCAGGGTCTGCTCCGAGTTTTGTGTCGTAGTAGTCGTTTGTCATGTTGAGGGCGAGATGTATCAGGCTCGCGCCTACCAGTGTAAGGATGAAGAGCAGCGGGTCGAAGTAGCCTAGGTAGGCGGCTGTGCCTACTCCGATAAGGACGGGTGCGGCGGTTGCTGTGAGGAATGGGAACCTTGTTGCTCTGAAGAGGAGTTGAAGCGTTGGAAGACGCGGTTTAACCTGCCTGCCCAAAGCCTTGCTCAACCTTGTCACATAGCTTTTCGCCTGCGGAACTCTTTCTTCACAGTATTGGAAGAATGGTTTGGTTTTCTCGTCCCATCCATATTGCTTGAATGGTTTGAAGATAATGGTGTTGCCCTCTGTCAAGGCTTCGCCCTTCATCATCAAGTATCTTCTGTCGGTGTATCCTCCTGTGGGTAGTGGGGTTATGTGGTTCAGGAGGACGGTTATTTTCTTGGGTGGGTTGAGATATGGCGGTTTTTCGATGATGAGTTTGCCTTCGCTGTATCTCATGGTTGTGGAGAAGCTGATGGGATAGCCGTCCCGGTCGAGGTATGAGACGACCACGTCGCTGTATTTCTCTATCTCGGCCGCGATGCTCATGCCCTCCACCTCAGCGGCTCCCTTGAAAAATCGCCACCGGGCCACAGTAGCAATTCTCTCGGCTCAATCTCAATCACTGCTCTTTCCCAGAAAAGTGGTAGAGCAACCCTTTGCTTGATGAAGGCCTCTATGTAGGGCTCCTTCGCGCGCCACAAGTCGACAAGCCACTCCCAGCCGCTGTGAAGGTTTTCCTCGTAGATTTTCGCGTCGCCTTTGACGTGTAGTGCGGAATATCGCGGCGTTTTGATGAATGGTCGGCCGCTGAAAAGCACGCCAACACGCGGGTTCTGTTTGATGTAGTTGATTTTCTTGCTGAAGAGTATGCTGGATGTCATGTAGAGTTTTTTGCGTTCGCGGCTGTAGAGTGGAAGCATGGGGTTTGTCAAAACCTCTCCCGAGGGAGTTACTACGCTAAGGGAGGAGACCAAGGCGTTCTCCATTATCTCCTCGGCTTCCTCGAAAACGTTCATGTCTGGTTTATGTTGTTGTTTTTATTTAACCATTTCACCACTACAGAGTGGTTAAAACCTCATCCGCCAAACACACAAAACAGCCAACAAACTAACAAAAACCATCATCATCCATCCCGCGAAATATCCCCAGCTCTCCGCCACGGCCGAAAACACGTAGGGAATAGCCGATGCCGCGAGAAGATGCACCATGTTAACGGTCGCAACTGTCACCGCGATTTCCGACTGGCTGACAACCATCATAGGCGTGACGTAGTAGAGGTTGTTTGACGCTGTGTAGAAGAGGCCTGTCATGAAAACAATCGGGATGATGGCTTGAACGGGGCTGATAGAGAAGGCTGCAAGGGAGACTGAGTTGAGGAGGTTAAGAAGGTAGAGGAGGCGTTTCCGGTCACGGGCCCTATCATAGAGCCTGCCGGACAGAGGCGCACCCACAACACTGCCCAGCGACAAAACAGACACCATAGCCCCAGCGATGCCGACGTCGAGCTTAGCTTCGCTGGTTAGGTAAAGGATGCCGAACTGTGTCAACGGATACCAAGCAGCACCAGCGAACCCGAGTCCGAGAGCAGAGTAGAGAACAAGCCTGTTCCCAATGGTTGACACATGAACTCCACGCGGGTCAACCGGGTCCTCCACCCATCTCGACACCCAGTAGGTGGCGAAAGCCAGCAACACACCAGCCACGCCGGGAACAAGTAAACCAAGCCTCCAACCATACAAGCTCATTATGGTTGGCCATACACCCAGCGTAACAAGCGTACCTGTGTGAAACCCCGCGTTATAGACGCCGACAGCGGTTCCTCTCTCGCGTGTGTTGAACAACGGGGTGAAGAAGGTGATGCCGGGTCCGAAGAAGAAACTGAGAAAAACCCCCGTCAGGAAACGGAGAACCAGAAGATACTCGAAGGCGGGAGCCAGACCACACAAACCTGCGAAAAATGAGGAGAGAAACAAGCCGAGCAACGCTATCTTCTTGGCCCCATAACGTGCAGCCAAAATCGCCGCAGGAAGCTGGAAAAGGGCTACACCGAGGAGAAAAACTGCTCCAAGTATTCCGAGCGCGCTTAAACCTATGTTGAATTCTGTTGCGAGAAAGGGCTGGGCCGGAGAGATTGCGAGCCAGTTAAGGGTGTAGACTATTCGGTCGACAAACAACCATGAAAGAAGCAGCCATCTCCTGTCGCGGGGCAACCTAAGATGTCCTTTTACGATAGTGTTTACGGATGTGTTCCTCCTTGATTTTGGTCAGCTCCGTCTCTGGCAAACTTGAGAGAATGTCCCACGCGATTTCAAGCGACTGGTCAAGGGTGCGGTTTTCGTTGGAGCCTTGGCGGAGGAAACGTTGCTCAAACAGGTCGCCGAACTCGAGATACTTGAGGTCTGTTTCGGAGAGGCCTGATTTTCCAACGATTTCTGCGAGGGAGCGTAGCTGGACGGCTCTTGCATATGCTGCATAGAGCTGGTTGCTGACGTCTCCATGGTCAGGTCGTGTCTTTTTCTGCGAGATGATACCGGGTCCCATCAGCCTGCTGAGGCTCATCAAGACGTTGATAGGTGGGTAAATGCCCTTCCTGTAAAGGTCGCGTGAAAGAACTATCTGTCCCTCTGTGATGTAGCCGGTTAGGTCAGGGATTGGATGCGTGATGTCGTCGCTGGGCATGCTGAGAATGGGCATCTGAGTGAGGCTGCCCTTAAGACCCTTAATCCTCCCAGCCCTCTCATACAGCGACGCAAGGTCGGTGTACATGTAGCCTGGATAACCTTTTCGCCCAGGAACCTCCTCACGCGCCGCGCTGACCTCACGCAAAGCCTCCGCATAGTTTGTAATGTCTGTGATGATGACGAGAACATGGTAGCCCTGCTTAAACGCTAGATACTCGGCTAAGGTGAGAGCTATACGGGGTGTGACTATTCTCTCGATGGCTGGGTCGTCGGCGAGGTTTAGAAAGAGGGCGCTCCGCTTGATGGCTCCGCTTTCCTCGAGACTTCTTCTAAAGTAGCGGGCTTCGTCGTTCTGGACTCCTACTGCCGCGAAGATTACAGCGAACTCCTCCTCTTTACCTGGGACGGTTGCCTGCCTCGCTATCTGGGCTGCGAGCATGTTATGAGGTAGCCCAGCTCCCGAGAAGATGGGTAGCTTCTGGCCGCGGACAAGGCTGTTCATTCCGTCTATAGCCGATATCCCTGTCTGGATGAAGTCGGACGGGTATTCGCGTTGCTCGGGGTTGATTGGCTCGCCGTTGACGTCGAGCACGTCCTCTGCTATGGGGTCGGGTAGGCCGTCGATGGGTCTGCCCAATCCGTCGAAAACTCGGCCAAGCATCTCGGTGGAGACAGGTGTCTCCATGGTTCTGCCGAGGAAACGGGCTTTTGTCCCAGCGATTCCGAGGCCCTGTGTACCTTCGAAGACCTGGACAACGGCGCGGCCCTCGCTCACCTCAATTACTCTGCCGAGTCTCCGCTCGCCGTCAACGGTCTCAACCTCGACCAGCTCATCATAGCCCACCCCCGAAACTCCGCCGACAACCATCAACGGTCCCTTAATCTCCTGAATAGAGAGGTACTCTACACCGCTTCTCCCGGTCGACATCAAGCCTTCACCTCCACCTTCTCCCCATATGCCAGCTTCTCAAACGTATCAACCATAGCCCTCTCAAGCTCATCCAAAAGCTCAAGCCTATCATTGGGAACCTCATACTTTGCTCTAATGAGCTTCGAGATTATGGGTAAAGAGCGTATGTCTTTGAGAGCGACACCTTTTCTCAGCGCTTCTTCAGCGAGTTTGTGGAACATGACGAAGAGTCTGAGCAGCTTGTATTGTTTCAGCGGCGGGCAGTAGGCGTCAACCTCGTCGTAGGCGCTCTGCTGCAGGAAACCCTCGCGAATCATCCGCGCCACGTCTATGATGAGCTTCTCCTCATCAGGCAAAGCCTCGGGCCCAAGCAGTCTCACAAGCTCGAGCAAGTCAGCCTCCCTCTGTAGAAGCCGGTAGGCCTGGTAACGCTGCTCATACCAGTCCACCGTAACGTTTTCAGCCCACCATTTCCGCACCGTCTCCACATATCCAGAGTAGCTGGTAATCCAGTTAATTGCCGGGTAGTGGCGTGTATATGCGAGGTTTGCGTCGAGGGCCCAGAAGGTTCTGATAAACCTCATGGTGTGTGTTGTAACGGGCTCGGTGAAGTCTCCGCCAGGCGGGCTCACGGCACCCACAAGAGTGACGCTCCCGATTCTCTCAGGGTTTCCGAGCGTCACCACACGTCCAGCTCGTTCATAGAACTCGGCCAGCCTGCTGGCAAGGTAGCTGGGGTAACCCTCCTCCGCCGGCATCTCCTCGAGTCTTCCGCTGATTTCGCGGAGGGCCTCGGCCCAGCGGCTGGTGGAGTCCGCTACGAGCAAGACATCATAGCCCATGTCTCTGAAGTATTCCGCCATGGTTACACCGGTGTAGATGCTGGCTTCGCGGGCCGCTACAGGCATGTTGCTTGTGTTGGCGATGAGGACTGTTCTCTCCATGAGCGGCCTACCTGTCGCCGGGTCTTTGAGGTGTGGGAACTCGGTCAAAACCTCCGACTCCTCGTTGCCACGTTCTCCGCAACCGACATGGAAGATGACTCTTGTATCGCTCCATTTTGCGAGCTGGTGAAGCGTAACTGTTTTTCCTGTGCCGAATGCCCCCGGTATGCAGGCCGTTCCTCCCTTGGATATTGGGAAGAAGGTGTCGAGAACACGCTGACCAGTTATGGTGGGGACTTCGGGGTCAAGCCTCCTGCTGAAAGGCCTCGCTCTCCTAACTGGCCAATTATGATAGAGCCTTAGGTCTGTTGACCCCTCTTTGGTCTCGAGAGTCGCCACGGTGTCCTCGATGGTGTACTCGCCTTCCGGAGCGACGTAGGTTAGTTTGCCGCGCTTCGCGTTGGGTGGCACCATGATCTTGGAGACGACCAACGGTGTTTCAGGCACCTCTCCTATGATGTCGCCGGGCCCAACCTCTTCACCCTTCTTCACAACCGGCGTGAACTTCCACTTTTTGTCCCGCGGCAGAGGGTCCACTTTGATTCCTCTCTTGATGAAGCCTGTTGAGATTCTTCCTATTGCGTCGAGAGGCCTCTGTACACCGTCGTAAATGCTGCCAAGCATGCCCGGGCCCAGAGAAACAGACAGCGGCGAACCTGTTGATTCCACGGGCTCGCCGGGCCTCAGTCCGCTCGTGTTCTCGTAAACCTGTATAAACGCGACATCTCCCGTGAGCTTGATAATCTCACCAATCAGCCTCTCCTCGCCAACATACACCGTTTCATACATCTTCGCACCCATCATGCCGTCGGCCTTCACAGCGGGCCCAGCAACCCAGACAATCTTACCTCTAACAGTGTTCATGTTTGAGACCAGCTACTTCATCTAATTATTTAAACTCATTCCAAGATGGTGCCAGCCCTAGGTTGAATACTCGGCTCGTGTGAATATTGATGGTGATGTGTCGTGGGATTGGCTGCTGAGACGGTTAATCTCGGGAGAGTTTTCAGGAACCGTGGCTCGGTTGTGCAGGCTCTGGAGAACGTTAACCTCAGGATAGAGACGGGGCAGATATATGGGTTGCTGGGGCCTAACGGCGCTGGCAAAACAACCCTCGTCAAAATCCTCACTACGCTTCTTCTCCCCACCACTGGCGAGGCATATGTCTATGGCTATAACGTGGCCAAAGAAGCGTCGAAAATAAGGCCGCTGATCAACCTTGTCTCGGGAGCCGATACACCGGGCTATGGCCTGATTACGGTGAGGGAAAACCTCTGGTTCTACTCGATGCTCTACGGCTTGGACAAGGAGACTGCGAGGGAGAGGATTAACAGGTTGATAGAGGAGGTCGGGTTGAAGGATGTTGAGAACGAGCTTCTCCGCAACCTCTCAACAGGTTACAGGCAGAGGATGAACCTCGCCAGAGGCCTTGTCAACGAGCCTTCGGTGCTTTTTCTCGATGAGCCAACCATAGGCCTTGACGCTGTTTCAGCCCGCAAAATCAGGAAACTAATCAAGGATTGGGTGAAAGGTGACAGCGGCCGGACCGTTATTCTCACCAGCCACTATATGGCGGAGGTTGAGGAAATGTGTGCGAGGGTTGCTGTGCTCAATAAGGGCCGCGTTGTTGCTGAGGGAACACCGGCTGAGCTGCGAAGCCTTGTCGCGGGAAAGACGGTGGCTGTGATGGAGGTGTGGCTGCCGACGGATGCTGACCGTGTGTTGGACATGCTGGAGGCCGCCTATAAAACACATGACCCCGCGACCAACATCTACCGCATCCGCGTAGTTGTCAACAACTGGGACGAAACCGCGAACATCGTCGAACACATAACCTCACGCGGCGGCAAAGTGCTCTCCCTCGTAAAAGCCATGCCCTCCTTCGAAGATGTTTACGTCAAACTGGTGGGAGGCGGTGAAGTTGTTTCAGAATTTGAGGCATAACCTAAAGGCAGTATACGCACGGACCTATGTTCGCGTCAGAAGCCAGTTCAGGGAGCCGGAGTGGGTTTTAACCGAGTCAGTGATTCCTTTGCTGATCGTCTTCGCCGCCGCGACACTTTATCGCGTCTCAGGAAGTGAGCAGCTGGCGGGCTTCGCCGTCCTTGGTGGGGCGATGATGGCTTTCTGGGACAACGTCCTCTGGCTGATGGCGAGCCAGTTCTACTGGGAAAAGGAGAGCGGAAACCTCGACCTCTACATCATCGCACCCGTCTCGAAAATGTCCATCCTCCTCGGCATGTCCCTCGGCTCGATAATCAACACATCCATCAGAGCGCTGCTCATATTTCTCCTCGCCGCCTTTGTGCTCCGCGTACCGGTGAACATTGCTGACCCGTTGGCCGTTTTCCTCGTCTTCACACTCACTCTCACAGCCTTGTATGGCCTCGGCATGCTCATGTCATCTCTCTACATGCTCTACGGCAGAGGAGCCTACCAGCTCAACGACATCCTCAGCGAGCCTATCTATCTCCTCTCAGGACTCTATTTCCCAACCATAGGCCGATACTCACCCTTCCCAGCGATTGTCCAGTTCCTCGTATCTCTGATTCCTCTCACGTTTGGGATTGATGGCCTTAGACGGACAATCATACTGGGACAGGGTGTGGAGCAAATCATGCTCCATATCTATGTGCTGCTCGCCTTGACCGTGGCTTTGATACCCTTGGCCTGGCGTGTCCTGATTTTCATGGAGAACCTCGGCAGAAGAGAGGGGAGGCTGAGTCTGAGATGGATGTGAAAAAACTGGTTAGGGCGCTGTGGTCCTCTGCATGGGTGGGCTGGGAGGTTGAGAGCAACTGGACCGAGCCTTTCATCTTTATCGGGCTTCAGGTGATAAGGCCGCTGGCATCTACGCTGCTCTTTCCGCTGCTATATCTCGTCGGCATGAACTTTACCGGACAAGCCGTGGACCCAATCTATCTAAGCTACATCTTTGTCGGAACAGCTTTCTTCACACCCTACATCTTCGCGGCGGAGACAGGGGGCACAATCGTTTCACAGGACAGAGAACGCTACGGTGTCATGAAAAGCATATACATCACCACCTCGTCGCTCAGCATCTACTTCCTCGGCAGGTTCCTTGCAATAGCGGGCATCTCACTATTCTCGACCCTCAGCTCATTCGCGGCCGCGTATGCGTTAATCGTTTGGGGGATTGGCTACAGTATGCCGCTTGTTCTGGAAAATTTGTTGGATGTTTTTCTGGCTCTCGGGGCGATGTACATCGGCTCCTTCGCCTTCTTCTACATCCTGCCGTCCATAAACCTGTTAACCAATAAGCTACAGTGGAGCCTGACCTACTATTTCCTCGGTCTTCTCTATCTGCTGGGCGACATCATCTTTCCCGTGCAAAGCCTAAGCCCCCTCGCCGAGCCGCTTGCCTACATTCTTCCCACGAACCAAGCCCTCAACACACTCCGCAACGCCCTCGGCCTTCCAACACCACACAACACAGCCGCCGCCTACCTCGCATCCATTTTCTGGGCTGCTCTCGGATACTTTGTCTTTAAACGAGCCGTCGGACGCGCACGGGCCAAAGGCCTTCTCGACAAGATTGGCTGGTGGTAAAAGATTTAGCCGCTCGACATGGTTTACTTGGCATGAAAGCGGTGCGGGTTAGAGTCGGTGGAGGCGTAGAGGTTGTCGAGATTGATCTTCCCGAGATCAGGGAGGGTGAGCTGCTTGTCGAGATGAAGATGTGCGGTGTGGACGGCACAGACCTTGAGAAAGCATTCGGCAGACCTTTGACACCGCCGATGCTGGGCCACGAGGTTGTGGGAGTTGTGGCCGAGTCCCGTGCTGAAGGGTTTGAAAAAGGTGACAAAGTCTTCGTTCATCACCATGTTACCTGCGGAAAATGCTACTACTGCAGAGAAGGGTCTCCGACCATGTGTCCGCTTTTTTTGCAGACAAGCATAGAACCATGTGGATTCGCCGAATTTTTCAGAGTTCCCCGTGTCAACGTGGAGAGGGGTGCGGTGCTACGTTTGCCGGATGAGCTGGATTGGGGTGAGGCCGTGTTCATCGAGCCTGCTGCATGTGTCTTGAGAGCGTTGAGGAGAGCGGGATTCAGGGCTGGAAAAACTCTCTCACTCGTTGGAGCGGGGCCAACCGGCTCCATCTTTATAGTGATGGCTAAGGCCTTCGGAGCGCCCGTGGTCGCTGTCTCGGAGCTCTCCGGGTTTAGACGAGATATGGCTCTGGAAAACGGAGCGGATGCCGCGGTGGACCCGTTGAACGAAGATTTTGCGAAAAAATGCAGGGAGTTGACCGATGGACTCGGCGTCGACATAGCCGTCCTCGCAACACCCGCCGCCAAACCACTCTCAACAGCCCTCGACAGCCTACGCAGAGGCGGAACACTGCTATTATTCGGAGCGCCCGAGAAAGGCGAGAAAACGGAGGTGGATTTCAGTAAGCTCTTCATCGAGGAGAAAAACATCGTGACCAGCTACTCCACCACAGAGACCGAGACAAACATGGTCCTCAACATGCTCACGAAGAAAGTTTTCACACTAAAACAACTCATCACACACACCTACTCTCTTGAAAAAGCGGAAGAAGCGTTTCAGAAGGCCCGCGACCCAAACACAAGCCTCAAGGTTGTGTTGACCAGTTAGCTTTTGATGGCGACCTTGATGTGTTTTCCCTGTCTAAGGTCCTCGAAAACCCTGTGAATATCCTCGAGACGTGCTTCGCCTGTTATGAGTTTTTCAAAGGGCAGCTTCTTTGACTCGAGAAGTCTCAGAGCCCTTACAACGTCTTGGGGTGTGTGGTGGAAGGAGCCGTGTAGGCTGAGCTCGCCGTAGTGGATGGTGTGGGTGTCGGCTGTGAGCTTTGTGCCTCCGGGTGGGCCGCCGAAGAAGAGAACGGTGCCCCCTTTCCGAACAAGTGTCAACGCTGTTTCCCACGTCTCCGGAAGACCCACAGCCTCTATCACAACATCTGCACCGATGCCTCCCGTCTCCTCGAGGACACGTTTCCTCGCATCCTCTTCACCGCTGTTGACCACGATGTCTGCCCCCAGCTCCGAGGCGAAGCGTAGCCTGTTCCAGTTTACGTCGAGAACAATCACCTTCCTCGCACCCGATAACCGGGACAACAACATGTGAAGCAACCCGATGGGCCCGGCTCCAACAACAGCCACAGCGTCTCCCACATCGATGTGTATCAGCCGCTGGCCCCTCACCACACAGGCGAGAGGCTCAAGCAAAGCCGCGACACGCGGCTCAAGGCCTTTGGGCAGCCTGTATAGGTTGAAGGTTACGATGCGGCGGGGAAGCTTGATGTATTCCGCGTATGCTCCGTCGACGCTGAACCCGATTATTGTTTCACCGAGGTTTTCGCAGAGGTTGAAGCGGCCGAGCTTGCAGTAGATGCAGTAGCCACATGGCGCGGAGTTGGCTGCGACAACCTCTTCACCGACATTCACCCAGTCAACCTCCTCACCCACCTCGACAACCACGCCCGCGAACTCATGCCCCATTATCACAGGAGGCCTCGCATAGGGATGACCACGGAGAAACATCTTCAAATCCGTTCCACAAGTAAGCGTCACAAACGTCCTAACCAACACCTCACCTCTACCGGGCGAAGGCCTCCCAACATCCATCACACGAAGGTTGCCAGGCCCATGGAAAACAGCAGCCCTCAACCAAACACCCCACACTATACCAAAACAGCCGACATAAAAACAAACAACACGAGCCAAGCCCATTCCACATCCTCCAACAACCACCCAGGCAGGAGTACGGTACAGGAGGTGATCCGGCCACACGTTCCCGTGCGGCCACCTTGTTACGACTTCTGCCCCCTCACCAGAACCGGGCTCGAACCCGCCAACAAGACGGGCCCTCGCCCAGTTCCAGCTCGGGTGCAGCGACGGGCAGTGTGTGCAAGGAGCGGGGACGTATTCACCGCCCGGTGGTAACGGGCGGTTACTAGGGATTCCGCGTTCACGAGGGCGAGTTGCAACCCTCGATCCCTACTGAGGTGGGGTTTAGGGATTGGCTTCCCCTTTCGGGGTCGCAGCCCACTGTCCCCACCATTGAACGTCGCGTGCGGCCCGGGGGATTCGGGGCATACTGACCTGCCGTAGCCCGCTCCTTCCTCCCCGTTTCCGGGGCAGTCCCTCCAGAGTGCTCGGCGCCTTTCGGCCCGGTCGCAACTGGAGGCGCGGGTCTCGTCCGTTGCCTGAATTAACAGGACACCTCACGGCACGCACTGGCGACGGCCATGCACCTCCTCTCAGCTCGTCCGGCAAGGCCTTTAACCTGGCCATCATCCTGCTGTCGCCCCCGGTAAGGTTTCCGGCGTTGACTCCAATTAAGCCGCAACGTCCACCCCTTGTGGTGCTCCCCCGCCAATTCAGGGGAGGAGAAGCTGGGTTAGGGAGCGCATGCGGGATTGCTTATCAGGATGCCGGGTGGATATCTCCCGTGCATATCTGATAATTTCTTCTTTTCGAGTGAGTCGGAACTGCCAACATTTCCCAGTTCGTGTTATGTTGGTGGGATTAAAGTTAAGTTTCAATAATACAGAACGAATGAAGTTTAGCGCTTCATAATTCTCTTGGTCAAATGATAGATAAAATTGAGAGCTCTGTGAAGGATTATGAGGAAGTCCCCCCTCAGCATCCCAAAAACCCTGAACATAACATAATTGTTGTCCCAACGTCTGTTGTTTAATTATTGATGGGGTAGTCCATTCTCTTTGTGGTGTTTTATATTCACAAAGGTCCGCGAATTCTAGTGTTGTATTCTTATCATTTATCCGCAGCATATACGTTCCGCGAATCCAAGGTCGTATAGAACCACGCACACCATAGTGCTCATAGAATATTCGCTGTAGCTCAACAAGCCAGTGGTAACAACGTTGATTATATCTTATTTCATAGTTCTTGCCCACGCGTATCTCTATGCTTCCATCTCGGAGAGCGCCGATAGCATAGCAAACATCACCACGTAGTCCCTGCATACACCCCCTACCCAGATCACCCTCCATTCCTTTAAGTTTCAGCCTTGCGGCCGTACTCCCCAGGCGGCGGGCTTAATGGTTTCCCTTCTGCACCGGAACGGCTCGTAGCCGCTCCGACGCCAAGCCCGCATCGTTTACGGCTGGGACTACCGGGGTATCTAATCCCGATCGCTCCCCCAGCTTTCGTCCCTCACCGTCGGGCGTGTTCTGGGCAGCCGCCTTCGCCACTGGTGGTCCTCCCGGGATCAGTGGATTTTACCCCTACCCCGGGAATACCGCTGCCCTCTCCCACCCCCAAGCCCGGCAGTCATCCGCGCGGCCCAGCAGTTAGGCTGCTGGATTTAACGCGGAGCACGCCGAGCCGGCTACGGACGCTTTAAGCCCAGTAATAGTCCTCACCACTCGCGGAGCGGGTATTACCGCGGCGGCTGACACCCGTCTTGCCCCCCGCTTATTCGCGCAGCTTTTTACACTGCGCAAAAGCCACCACGAGGGTGGCACTCGGGGTGACCCCGTCACGCGTGAGCGCATTGCGGAGGTTTCGCGCCTGCTGCGCCCCGTAGGGCCTGGACTCTTGTCTCAGAGTCCATCTCCGGGCTCCCCCTCTCAGGGCCCGTACCCGTTATAGGCTTGGTGGGCCGTTACCCCACCAACTACCTGATGGGCCGCAGCCCCATCCTGAGGCATGTACACAGGCATCCCCGTGTACATCTTTCGGCGAGAGATCGTTCCAGATCCTCTCACCTATGGCGGTTTATGCACCAGTTTCCCGGTGTTATCCGCCTCCTCAGGGTAGGTTGGCCACGTGTTACTGAGCCGTACGCCAGGCCCACAGGTGGCTATGGGCCTAGACTTGCATGGCTTAGTCTCCCCCCGATAGCAGTGAGGTCCGGCAGGATCAACCGGAGTCGTGCCTGGGGTTACGGCTGCGGAGGATTTTGTGGGGGCTTGGCCCGTGTTAAGACCTGATCGTGATTGTATCAGGTCCTCATCTTGTGCCCCTGGTAGGAGGCCGAGCCATCAACCCGTGGGAGTGTCTCTCCCTTTGTCGGTCCGGTCGGAGCCGCCTTCACGACCGGGGCAAGTTATACATCTACTTGTGTTCTTATAAATATTGCGTTGAGTGTTGGGGAATGCAATAAAAATATTTTTCCAGCTGTGCGGTGGTGTTGTGCGGTTTGTCTGAGAGGCTTCGCAGGTTCATGGAGGCTGGTGGGTTGGTTGGTGAGTTTGTGGAGCTTCCGCCTGAGCAGGCGAGAACATCCGAGTCTGCCGCAAACGCTGTGGGATGTGAGCTGGGGCAGATTGCTAAAAGTATCGTGTTGAAGGGTTCGCGAACGTATGTGGTTGTGTTGGCGGGTGACAGGCGTATAGATTTGAAAAGGTTCAGCAAAGTTGTGGGTGAGCCTGTACGTCTTGCGAAACCCGATGAAGTCCTCTCCGAGACAGGCTACCCCGTCGGAGCTGTACCCCCCTTCGGCCACATTAGACCGCTCAAAACATTCATCGACACATCGCTTCTAAGACACAAGATTGTCTACGCGTCAGGCGGCAGCGACAACTACCTGCTCAAACTAAGCGTCGACACACTGCTCAACCATTTTGGCGCCAACATCGTCGACGTCTCGCGGTAGAGAAAGGCTTTTGACCTCCCAGTAAACAATGAAGAACATGGTCAAGCTGAGCAAGACGAGGTTCTGGGACGTCTTCTCCTCCTTTGCATACATTCTTGCTTTCTTGTTGACGATGGTGGCAGTTGTCGGGCTTGCGATGGCTTTGATGCAGACGCCGAATCTACTCGGCATAGCTTAAAATAAGACCCGAAACTAGGAGAAAATCGGCGCCGGTCATAGGATGGGGGAAACGCCCAGACTCAGCCGAACCTGGAAGCTAAGCCCCATCCGCGCGGCATTAGTGAGGTGGGAGACCCCTCGCGAAAGCCGCGTACCGGCGGCCAAATTTGTTTCTGTTTAAATTCACGCCATCTCACATGCTTCTGATGTAAATGGCTGATGGGTCAGTTATTGTTGTCGTTGTTTTGCTTGGGGCCGCTGCTTTCTTCTACACGTTGGGCGGGTTCGCGGGTGGCTCGGTCTTCATAGCTATCTTATTGACGGCAAACGTTCCCGCTGGTCAAGCGGCTCTAGCTGGGCTTGTCTTCAACACCGTCTCCACGTCAAGCTCTATTCTCAGGTGGCGTGTTCACTTTTCAAGGGAGATGCTTTGGTTTTTGGCAGGCTCCGTCCCCATGGCTTTTGTCGGCGGGCTGATGTTTGTTCCCGACGAGCTGCTGCGACGGGTCATGGGTGCGGCTATTCTGGTGGGTGGCTTCACGGTCTTGACAGCGACGTTCAAGCTCAAAAAAGTCTACTTGGCAAGACCTGTTAGGGTTCTTGTGGGATGCGGTATCGGGTTTCTCGCAGGCGTGACAGGTATAGGTGGAGGAGTTTATCTCGCCCCTCTGCTCATCATGCTGGGTATCGCGAACCCGAAGACGACAGCAGCCACGACAACCACATTAATTCTGCTGAACTCGTTGACAGGTATATTGGCCCGGCTACCGAGGCTCCAGACACTGCTGCCTAACCCGATAATATTCGCAGCCATCCCCATCATCTTGCTAACCGCTCAGCTCGGCTCATACACCGGCGCCAAACGTTTCTCCCAAACAGCCGTGAAACGGGCCATTGCGTTAATACTCATCTCGTTGGGTCTCTACCTGAGTCTCGGAGCCTGAACCGTAATCATCTTAAGGAAGTGGAACGCGGCTCTATTGAGGGGGCGTAGCCGAGCAAGGCCAAGGCGTCGGGCTCCAGGTCGTAATAGCTGGTCACGAGGCGTAACCCGAAGACCGTGGGTTCAAGTCCCACCGCCCCCACCTATCTGTAACTTTTAAATTCAGAAAAACCATTAACACGTCAGTAATTGTCAGAAGTGGATGATGCGAGGAAGAGGAACCTGAAGAACATCATCGCGGGTGAAGTGGTGTTTTCAAAAAGGCCTGGCGAGGTTTTGAGGAAGTGGCGCACGTTGTTTGAGCTGAGTCAGAAAAGCATCGCCAGGGAGATGGATATCTCTTCAAGCGTTTTGAGCGATTATGAGAAGAGTAGGCGAAAGTCGCCGGGAACCGATTTCATCCGGAGATACGTCGAGGCACTTATCAGGCTTGACGAGAAAAGGGGAGGTGTGAAGATAAGGGAGTTTGCATCGGATGTTCAGACCCTTTCAGACGTGGTTCTGGGGATGTCGGAATACACTACTCCCAAAACCATGGCCGATGTAGTGAAGCTGTTGAAAGGTGTGTGGCTGGCTGGACAGGAGCAGCAGAATTCTCTGATTTTTGGCTACACAGTTGTCGACAGCATAGAGGCCATCAAGAGGCTCGGGCCCTATGATTTCTTCAGACTCCTCGGAGCAAGCACGGAGAGAGTGGTTGTGTTCACGAATGTGGAGAGGGGCCGCTCGCCGATTATTGCTGCTAAAATTTTTCCGCTGAGGCCGCGGCTCATAGCCATACATGGGCCGAGGCGTGTTGAAAACGTGGACGCGATGGCTGTTGAGCTGGCGAAAAGAGAGCGTCTACCCTATGTCTTGTCGCTTCACCAAACTGTTGAAGATGTTTTGGCGAGCCTCAGCCAGTAGTCGCCGACGCGGTTCTTTTAACCAGTCTCGCTGTGAGAATGCCGTTGACGTATCTTAGCTCCCGCAGCATCGCTTCGAATGGTAGTTTGACAGTCCGCCTGAACCCCATCCCGCCAATTAGAATCAGCTTCCTCCCGAGAAGCTCTACACGAACCTTCGTCTCAGGCCCCGGCACCTGAGCGGTGACATCCACCACATCTCCCTCTTGACGAAGCTCCAGCAGATAATCATCCCATGCAGAGGAGCCTAGGCTGGTCTTCACAGCCCTTGCCCAGTAGAGTGTGAGGAGAACGGCCATGGCTGCGAGAGCGAGGCCGAGGATACCGGGTGATAGGCGTATGAAGAAGGATGCAGCCGCGACGGCGATGAGCAGCATCATCAGTATCCAGAAGCCAGAGAACCTTCCCTGGTTTCGGTTTTGCTGCATTTACTTGATCACCACCATCACGTATCTCATCGTGATTATTCCCGACTGCTGATAGATTGCTCCTAAATATAAGCTATCTCCAGAAACCCAGTGGACAAGAATAGCTCCGTATTGTTTCCAATATTCCACAAACTCTGTAAGCTCTGTTTTAATTTGTTCGAAGTCTTTTTCCGAGGTGTAGTTCAGGGTTTTGGTTTTGTAGACGATGTTTGCGTTTATCTGCTCAGGGGTTTCCGCTGTGAGGCCGAGTTCCTGAAGCAGGGTTTTGAGCCTGTTTAGCCTGTTTTCCCGTGTGTCGACAGTTGAGACGGGTGGAGCGGATTCGCCGGCCAGTTTGAGGAGATAGTTTCTAAACGCCTCTTCCACTGTTTGACCAAGGCCCACGTAGTATAACCCGGTGAAGGCCGCACCCACTACAGCAACGGTTCCCAGCTGTGTCACAACTCCCTCACCTTCTCTCGCCGTGTAAACGGGGATGATGTAGACGGGATGGTCTCCCACCTCATAAAAGATGGTTTCACCTATCCTCGGCGAGGCGAGAAGAGTGCTGAGCGTCCGGAAGTCAGGGTCTCTCTGCAGAGCTTGAAGAGCCGCTGAGGGGCCGAGAAGCTTAATCGGGGAATCCTCCGCGACTCTGTAGAAATACATCTCACCAGTGTATGGATAATCGTTTCTAACCACCGCGTATCCGGCGAGGTTGAGTCCTCTCGCCCCTCTAAGCTCTAGTGAAAGTATCCCCACGAACTCTAGCTGGTTATGGTTGGGGAGTCTAGTTACCACGAAATAGACCTGGACACCTGAAGGTATTTCATAGAATTGGCGGGCCTGTATGAAGATGGCCGGGTCATCGATGTGATAGAGCGAGAACATCCTCGTCTGATAGTCGAATAGCTCGGCAGGGTATCTGATTTGGTTGTGAAGCCAATTTGGCACATCCCTGCTAACCTTGTCGGCGTAAACGGCTTCAAACAGTTTCGTAAACATGTCGTCTCCCAGAACAATCAAGCTTATTTCGCCATTGTAGACGTCTACGAGAGCCAGTCCCACGAAGCGAACAAATGGATTGCCCATCGACCATGGCACGTTTTCGGTGGGAAGGATGGCTATCAACGGCATCATCCAGTAGGTTCTTGTTCCATCTGTGACAGGGAACATGTCGACATACTCGCCATTGTAGATGTATGCGAAATATGGGAAGAGAAGCTGAACTCTATCATGAACGTCGCGGTACCTTAGGAGGAGGATTTCTTTGTCGGGGTAGCTGAGGAAAAAGGTTACGTCATAGAGCCAGCTCAGCGGAGGCCCTATCTTAACTCCTCCCGAGCCGCTGTATCTTGCGCCTCCAATCTCGTCCGAAACATCTTTTCCCACTATGACCGCTGCCCAGTCGCTTGAGAAAAGGCTACGTGGCCCTCCTTCGCCGTAGTATATTTTCCTTTCATTGAAGAATTTTGAGCTGTCCACTATCTCACCCGTGTGTGCATCAAGCATCAGAAATCCTTGGGGGATGTGGGTGTAGACGAGGTGGCGGTTGTACCATGCATCGGCTGGAGTGACTGTAGGAGGAAGAACAGGCTTCATCGACGCGCTCCAGTAAAGGGTTCCGTTGAACCTGAGAATGTCTGAGTCCTCAAAATCAACATAGGGTATCAGCCCAATCTCTGGCCTCAGTTTGGCGAACGCCGCATCCCAGTCCCACAGCCTCGCTCGACTCAAGATGTCTTTATTCGCGGCCACTATCGATGATGCGTTGGCTGCCGAAACGGTTGTCTTGCTGAAGTTATAGGGCAGAATCTTGAATTTGAGGTCGGCGAGATAACGGTTTACATGAATTTCCTGAAGAACGTAGGGGCCTTTGTACTCTATTTTCTGGGCGTCGGCTATGGTGTTCTGCACAGTTACCACAGACGCTGTCAACAAACCGATTATTACAAGCAGGCCCAGTCTTAGCCAGATGTTGTTGAGGAAACGTTTTCCACGTAGGTCGAGATAGCCGTAGAAGGCAAGCACGGCCGAGGCAGCGAAAGCCGCTATTATCAAGACCTTTGTGTTATAGTCTATCGATGATGGAAAGAAGAGGTTGAACCCTGTCCAGGCGAGCCCGAGGCTGGCGAGAAACTCGATTGTCGAGGCCCTTATCGTAATCGTGCCCGTCTCTGCGTAGGAGACGAGGGCTTTCGCCATCACCTTAACCAAGTTTGTCAACCCTATGAGGAGAAACAGCCGTGTGCCAAAGGCTGAAAGAATCGGTGGGAGGAGAATGATGAGGGCTGGTGATGCGTCGATTACCGCTTCTGCGCCCCTGATATCTCCTGGACCAAATGATGTGAAAGGCAGGGCCAGTATCTTCGGCAGGTTCTCCAAACCCATGGACCAACCGTTCAGAGAGGCGGTCACCGCCATCCCGAATATGCTGTTGGAGAAGATGAATGTTCCTACGAGCAGTTTCGTGAACTGCCAGGCAAGAAATGTCTGGAGAGAGAGCCTAAACCTATCAAAGTCCAGAATTCTGGGGGCGAAGCCTCCCCGCATGAGGACAAGGGCCGTGCGCAGAGACCAGATGATAAGAGATTTGCGTGAGACAAAGTCAAGGCGGAAAAGGGCGATAAACGAGAGAGTCACGCCGCCGATTAGCGAGAAGTAGAAAGGCCGTATGAAGAGGTCTCCGAACTCCATGACATTCAGCCAGACGTTGATGAACGAGCCGATGAAGAGACCCGTGAATAGAAGCAGGACAAGTAAAACAGCGATGAAGTAGCTGAAACGTCTCCCGCGACCGCTTCTAGGCGACACCAAACTTGTTTAACCCGGCACGATGTCTAAAGGGCGTGTTTTATACGTTATTCCAATTTTTCGAAAGCTTTTTGATGCCGTGAAGGCTTTCTGGATGCAGATGTTGTCGGGTGGGGGTCTACTGCTTGTTTCGCTGAAGAAAGCCGGTGTCGAGAGGTTCTTCATCAACTCCGGAACAGAGTACTCGGGTCTTCTGCTTGACTACATGCATCTGAACCCTTCGCAGAGGCCGGAGATGATTGTCTGCCTGAGCGAGACCACTGCTGCCGCGGCTGCATACGGATACAGCCTCATGAGTGAAAATGCATCAGCCGTCATGGTTCACACCGTCCCGGGCGTGGCTAACGCGTTGCCCAACCTCTTCAACGCACACACGGCAAGCATACCCATCATCCTTATCTCAGGCCTCACATCATACTCATCCAGAGGGCTCAGGGGGTCGCGTAAAATCCGTGTACACTGGGGCCAGGATGTCAGGGATATACGTGATTTGGTTAGGCAGTTTGTTAAATGGGATTATGTGGTCACCGAGGCAGCTGAGATTCCCGAAACGGTGTCAAGGGCTGTTGAGGTGGCCATGTCACCTCCACAGGGCCCTGTCTACATAGGAATTCACAGGGAGCATTTTATGGCCAACCTGGAGAAAATGGTTGATCAACGTCCGCCCATAGTTTCCCAACCCCCTTCACCAAATCCCTCAAGCGTCAAAAAAATAGCCGAAAAGCTCGCCTCCTCCAATTACCCAGTTATCTTGACGAGGTCTGCTGGAAGAAACGCCAAGTCTTTTCACTTGTTGAAGAGCTTGGCGGAGAGGCTGTGTGTGCGCGTTAACTATGCTGTCGCCGACTACGTCAACTTTCCCAACACTAGCATTTTCTCCGCGCCCGCTGAGCTGAGGAGAGCTGACTGCATAGTTGTGCTGGAGTCTGACGTTCCCTGGCTGCCTGCGGAGGAGTGGCCCACGGATGTTTACAGGGTTTCGGTTGGACTTGACCCGCTGATGACAAGGATGAATGTTTGGGGGTATGGGTTCGATGAAGCGGTCTACTCGGAGGCATCCCAGTTTCTAGAGATGCTTCTACATCTATTTGACAGCGGCTCCGTCAAGGTTGGAAAGGATTTGCTCGAGGAGAGACGAGCATTAGCGGAGAGTGACTGGCGAAGATGGCGGAGAGACCTTGAAGAAGGCCTCAGGCAGGACAAAAGCAGAGGACTGTTGACGAAGCGTCTGGCCTCACATCTTCTAGGCGAAGCCCTACCAGAAAACTCCATCATAGTCAACGAGTATTCTCTGAGGCCTGATTATCTTTTCTTCGATAAGCCTGGAACCTATTTCGGGGAGCCTCCGGGCGGTTCTCTGGGGTGGGGACTTGGTGCAGCGCTTGGGATAAAACTGGCTAAACCAGAGGCATTTGTATCCGTGGTTCTCGGCGACGGCAGCTTTGTCTTCAACAACCCCGTCTCTGGAGCGGCTTTGTCCAGATGGTATCGACTGCCTTTTTTGATGGTTGTCTTCAACGATGGATGCTGGTGGGATGTGAAAAAGAGCTTGGCTGACATGGGCTTCTCAGAGTTTGAGAAAAAAGTTGAGGGAGTCGATTTTCCCGAGCCTCTCGACGTCTATAGCATGGGACGAGGTATGGGCTTCTCATCATATGTTGCGGAAAAGCCTGAGGATGCCGTTGAGGCTTTGGGAAAGGCGGTTGCGGACGTGTTGAAGGGGGTCTCCGCCCTCGTCGACTTGAGGGTCAAAGCGGATTTCTGACACCGACGTAGATTGCTGCAAGAAGAAGAGGCAAGGTTGTCCACGCGGCCAATAGATGGGTTATAGGCATTTTGAGCTGGGGCGGGTTCTGAACATCTCTTAGATAAGCTGCATAATCCGTCAGCCATCCACCAGAACCGCCCTCTATCATCGTCCTCCACCCTGAAACCGTAACAGGTTCCCTAAACTCCGGCACAACCCCATACAACTGTGTGGGGAAAACAACATACACCAATATGGCTCCCGCCGCTATGAGGGCTAGCCACTTCTTTCTAAGCTGTATGATGGCGTATGCTGCGAGGGCTGCTGCGGGCTGGACTGATGGTGCCAGAAACCTGTATTCGATGTGGGTGAAAAGGATTATGTATGCTACTGTGAGTGCGAACCAGAGTATGAGGGGTTTGGCTGCCTCGATACGGTTTTTCAGGGCTAGTAACGCTCCTGCCACGGCTGCGGTGAGAAGCGGAACGGTGAGCAGGCTTGGGAAAGCTGAAACCCAGAACTGAACCCTTTCCAGAAATGTTAAGCCGCTGCGGGCTATGTCGTCTCTAACCATGATCGAGTGCGCCACCGGCCTCGATAGAATACCGCGTCCCGCGATTTGAAACTCTTCTCCCAGCCTCACGTTGTCGAGGAAAAACGGATGCATGATGAACAGCATTATGGCGAGGCCCAGCAAAAGGTCGAACGCTCTCTCCTCGACACTCGGCCTTCTTGATAAGAGGTTTTTCTGCTGATGAATCTTGTAGACAGCTATTAGGGTGGCTATGGTGAAAACAATCAGGAGCGGGACGTAGACAGGGTCTGTGACAAGGGGCGTCAGAGTGTCTGAAAGCATCTGTAGGAAAACCTCCTGCCTCATCCACACCGCGGCAGCAGCCACGACGCCCATCAACGCCAGGTATAACAATTTCATCTTCTTGGAGATGCGGGCTATCCAAACCATGGAGAGCAGCATAACGGGAAGCAGGAGAAGGTTTTGGTCACGGGCAAGTATGGAGACAGCGGTCAACCCTCCCGAGACCCAGAGAAAAGGCCCATACCTGAGCCCGAGGCTGAAGCTGAGCAAAGCGAGGAAAGCCAACATCGAGCCAGAGGCGTCTGTCAAGATGTATGAAGTGGTCTGGACAAAGTAGTTGAGGGCTATGGTGAAAATTGCTGACAAAAGACCTGCCAAGAGGCTGTTGAAGAGCTTTGAGACAAGAAGAAACATGACGACTGTTGCTGCGGCTGTTAAAAGAGGGGAGAGAAGACGGGAGTATTCAACCGGTGTGTTGAGCAGGTAAATGCCTGTGAGCATCCACCAGAAAAGCGGCGGCCGCTCCTCCGCGAAAGGCCCACGAGCATCCCTCGGGTTCAGCCTACCACTCGCTATCAAAGCGTTGTTAATGTAGGCCTTATCATCCCAAAAAGGAGCCTCATTCACCAACGCCGGAGGAAGAAAAACCAAGACACCGAGCAGGAAGACGGCTAAAGAAGCTACAACTAACTTTAGCGTGATTTTCCTCTCGGCAATCTGCATGCTTGAGATGATTGATTCCGTCGACGGTTTTAAGGATATGTTTATCTTATAGAAAGATGCCTGTGAAAAAAGTTTGAGGAAAATCCTTGTCCTCCTTCTTTTGGCTGCTCTGGTTATCCCTGTCAACGGCTTCGAGTTATCAAGTGTTAAGGATGCTCTGCGAAGTGACTATGAGTATTTGCGTGACGTGGTGGAGCAGGTTTCTGGAGACGGGGATGTGAGCCTCAGGGCCATGGCTTTACATGGTATTTTCGCAGCCTCCATTCACATGGGTCTCGGCGACGCCGAGTCGCTCAACTTTCTCAACAAAATAGCTGAGCAGGTGGGCACAAGAGTTTTGCGGGGAGAGGGGCTGGACATAGGGTTCACGGGGAAAATCCCAGCAGCCGAGAATCTTCTCACCCATCTGCAGACAGTGTATTTCGCCGCGATGCATTATGGGTTGACACAGAATCAGCGGAGCAGGGAAATGGTGGATATTTTAGGCGAGAGCCTTGAGAAATTCTTGGGCTGGACACCTGTTTACTCGAGGGCTGCGATGCTTGTCCAAGCCAACTGGGTTTCATTGATGACAGGAGGCTCTGTTAACAGAGAGGAGGCGCAGTATGCTGTAAACAGCTACGCAGAACATTTCCAGGAGATAGTCGCCTTTTCAACCCAGAACGACGCCCAACTCATACAATCGTTGTCGGCTCTTTCAAGTCTTTTGTCCGTGGCCCATGAGGCAAACATCGAGATGCCCGACGAACTAGCAGCGCTCTGGATGGTTCACATCGAGTACGTAGGGAATTTCACTGTTGTCAAAAACCCGGGACAAGATTTTGAATTGGCCAGCAGGGCGCTTCTAGCTCTGGTTGAAGCCGCAGAAACACGCCACGGCCGCTATGCCTCCATGGCTTTGGATGTCGCGATGAATCTTTCGCAGCGGATGGAGGGTCTCTACAGGGTCGGAGACCGGCTGCTCATGGTTGAAACCCGGCTTATTGATTTGCTTCTGTACGATCCCGCGGCCACGGCCGAGCAGGTTTTCACCGCGGCTCAACAGAAAACATCAGCCATAAACATGATCTATCCCACCGCCCTCGCCAGACTTAGAAAACTTGCTTCAATGCAGTCAAATTCTCTTGAAGTTGTTGTAACTAAGCTTTCCACGGCGAAGGGATACTATCCGCTGTTTGAAAGTGGAGCGGCTTTATCAGAGGAGTATGTAAACCGTTTCCTCCGAAGCAGCCTCTTCTCCACAATTCTTGTGTTTGAGAGAAAGCCCGCCGCCGAGGTTAGAAACCTTGCCTTGGAGAGGTTTGTGTCTAGCTCGCCGGTTTCGACCGGGGTTTTGATTGTTCTTGTGTTGCTTGCGTTGCTTAACAGGGTGGGTGTGCTTTACAAGCGGGGGTGAAGAGTTTGGCGGAGCCTTCTGTTAGAACTGGTGTAGCTCTTCTGGGCACAGGCGTCTTGATAGCGTTGCTAGGCTACATGCTTTCACTTTTTGTGCATGGAATCTTGTGGCTTGTGCCAGTGGGGTTTGTTTTCATGTTTGACGCAGGCCCCGCTTTGGCCGCGTTCGGCCTCGGATGGATTATTAGCGCCCTGCATCCGTTGAGAAAATGGTATCTCTACTCGCTTATCGCCGGAGTTGTGATATCGGCGGCAGGGTTCGCCGCCTCATGGTCTATGCCGCTTAATCAGGAGATTTGGTCATATCAACAGTTGATGATGACTCTTGCCTGGAGCGTTGGGCCTTCTCTAGTTCTTTCAGCCGTCGTGGCATCTATTGTGATTAACCGCAGGGTCTCGAAGGCTGGGATAGTTTTGCAGAGAAACATGCACGAGGATGAGATGGATGTCGTCCTCATACTGGCTCTCTACCTGCCTTTCATCACTTTGGTCACCAACCTCAACTTCTATCTTAGGTATGTCCTTCCCGTTGCCGTAACATGGCTTGTCTGGCACCTTTTCGCCGACAAGCTCAGCACATGGTTGTTGAAGCGGCAAGCAGTAGCTGGAGCAATACTGGTGGCGGCGGAGCCTCCGAAAACAGAGGAGACCACAATATTCAACGTCGCTTCCCGCAGCTACTATCCCATGGCTTTCGGCCTTGGTGTAACTACGACGGTGGCGAGTGTTCTCGACCTGCTTGGGATAAACCTCTTCGGCGAAGACCCGTTCTCAGCATCGGCAAACGCTGCATTCATATCCATATTGGCGATTGCTCTCGGCTCGCTGTATGTGGGGCCTGTTTTATGGCTTTTCGAGGACTGTGGCATCCGGGTCTTTAACCCGGTGAGGAAGATTTTGACGGAGCCGAAAATCCACAGCCTCGCCGACGAGATGATTGAAATCTATACCTTCATCTTTTCCCCTATAGGGTTAACATTCTCCGTTGCCGACGGCGACCTTGTACTCGCACTGATACTGCTAGCCTTCATCGTGCATCTATTGTTCACGGTCTCCATGACCTCAACCTATCTCTACCTAAAGTTCTCAGTCAACAAACATCTTTGGAAAGTTGTGCGGCGCCTGGAGATGGAAGGCCTGCTGACGCAGAAGCCTCTTTAGACATATTTTCCGCAGTTGTAGCAATACCAGCGTTGATACTGCTCAATCCAAGTAAGCTCTCTGCCGCATGTTGGGCAGGGATTCTTCTCACGTCTGCCGAAAGGCAGTTTAGATGCTACACCTGAGATAATTCCTCCCCTCTGCTGAGGCTGAACCTGAGGTTGAGCCACAAACTGCTGGACAGGCGGTGTCTCAGGCTGCTTCAGCTCAATTTTCTCCTTTAGGATTATTATGTCTCCCGCCGCTGCCACCATGCTCCACGGGACATGTTCAACGACGTTGTATTTTGAGAGAATTTGCAGCCCGATATCGCCTCCTCCTATGGGCAGCTCTATGTCTTGAACCACTCCGACAAGCGAGCCGTCAGGAGAGTATACCTGCATTCCGACAAGTTTTCCACGCGGGATGGATGACATTTTCACTGACGTTTTTGGGTTGGCTGCATTAAAACGTTTTGCTGCCTGGGTTAGTCTGCCTGAGGTTGTTGAGGATTTTCTCTGGTTTTAGGGGCATGTCGATGTGCAGGAGGCCGAGGTGTGCAAGAGCGTCGAGGACGGAGTTGACGACTGCGGGCGTGGATGCTATGGTTCCCGCTTCACCTATGCCCTTCACACCTAACGGGTTAACCGGCGAAGGTGTGACTGTTTCGGCAGTCTCTATTCGCGGAATCTCCACGGCCGTCGGCACCAGATACTCTGTTAAATCACTCGTCAAAAGCTGGCCATCGCTATCGTAGCTGGCTTCCTCGTAAAGGGCCTGTGCAAGCCCCTGAGCTATTCCGCCGTGAACCTGTCCCTCGACAATCATCGGGTTGATGCGGTTGCCGCAGTCATCCACCGCATAGTATTCTAGAACCTTGACCTTCCCTGTCTCCGGGTCAACCTCGGTTATGCAGATGTGTGTGCCGAAGGGGAATGTGAAGTTGGGTGGGTCGAAGAATACTGTTGTCTCGAGACCTGGTTCAAGGCCCTGCGGCAGCTCATTCGCTCCAGCTCCATAGGCTGCGTAAGCGACTTCCGCGAAGCTCTTGCTCTTCTCAGGCATTTCCCTGACATAGAATTTTCCACCAATGTATTCGATGTCTTTCTCACCTGCCTCGAGGAGATGTGCCGCGATTTTTCGGGCCTTCTCTAGAATTCTATCGCATCCAATTGCCACGGATGCTCCGGCCACGGGTGTTGTCCTGCTTCCGTAGGTTCCCATGCCGAAGGGAATCATGGCTGTGTCGCCGTGAAGAATCTCCACATCCTCGATAGGTATCTGGAGCCTGTCCGCCACTATCTGTGCGAAAGTTGTTTCCTCGCCCTGTCCATGGGGGTGGCCGCCTATGTAGACCGAGACTTTTCCCGTTGGATGCACTCGGATGATGGTGCTTTCCCATAGCCCGAGTCCGAATCCTGTGGCTCTCGCAACGGAGGATGGGCCCAGACCGCATATCTCGATGTAGCTGCTGATGCCTATGCCGATGAGCTTTCCCTTAGCCCGAGTCTCCTCCTGTTTCTTCCTCCACTCAGAGTATCGCGAGAGTTCAAGAGCTTTCATGAAAGCCTTTTCATAGTCGCCGCTGTCATAGACGAGTCCGATGGGCATCGCGGTGTAGGGAAACATCTCTTTCTTGATGAAGTTCTTCAGCCTCACCTCGGCAGGGTCCTTGCCAAGCCGCCGCGCAAGAATATCCATCATTCTTTCAAGGATGTAGGTTGCCTCAGGCCTGCCTGCTCCACGGTAAGCATCCACGGGAGCCGTGTTTGTCAAAGCCCCGACCACCTCGACAGATATTGCGGGTATGCGGTATGGGCCGCTCAGCATGGGGCCGAAGAGAATGGTTGGTATGCCTGGGGCGGCGGTTGAAAGATATGCACCCATGTTGGCATATGATTTGACACGTAGCCCGAGAACTAGCCCGTTGCGGTCGGCGGCGAGGTCAACATACTGTATATGGTCTCTTCCATGGATGGTTGCTGTGAAGTTCTCCATCCTTGTCTCCATCCACTTAACAGGCTTCCTCAGAGTTTTTGCGAGATGCAGCAAAACAACCTCTGGAGAATAGAGATGAATCTTAGCCCCGAAGCCTCCGCCAACATCGTATGAAACAACTCGTAGCCTATGCTCGGGATGGCCTGTGACGAGTGAGAGGAGAAGCCTGTGGACATGCGGGTTCTGGCTCGTTAGGTAAACCGTCGCCTCATCCGTTATAGGGTTGTAGTCTGCGAGGACAGCCCTTGTCTCCATGGGAGTTGGCTGAAGCCTGCTGTTGACAAGCCTCTGCGAAACCACCACATCCGCTCCGTCGAAAGCCTTCTCAACATCTCCCCCAGATGCACGCCAGACAAAGGCGGTGTTGTTTGGGACGTCGTCATAGAGCTGAGGCGCACCAGCTTTCACAGCTTCCTCTGGACTTGTTACAGCCGGCAGCTTCTCATACTCAACCTCAACGAGTGAGGCCGCGTCAAGGGCCTCTGCATAGGATGTGGCGACGACAACCGCGACAGGGTCGCCTACAAATCTCACCTTATCCACGGCGAGAGGCATGTAGCGGGGAACCTTGATGTCTGAGTTGGGAATCTGCCACGCACACGGTATAGGCCCAAGCTTGTCAGCCAACTCTGCACCCGTGAAAACACCTAACACACCCGAAGACTTCTCAGCAGCCGAGGCATCAACTCTGAGAATCTTCGCGTGAGCATGCGGACTCCTGACAAAGCAAGCATAAACCATGCCGGGCAGACTCAGGTTGTGGGTGTATCTGCCGCGTCCAGTCAAAAACCGAGGGTCCTCACGCCTCTTAACCTTAGCTCCAAAAAGACGTGTAACGGCCATGAATCTGACAGATTTCAATAAAATATAAGCATTATATAGTAACTCCCATAAGAGGCAAAGCTTTTAGAAAAGCGAAGGAGACCAGCGGCACAGTTATGTTGTCGTCAATTTTTCCGAACTCAAACCGTTCGATTAAAGAGGCGGCGACCCCCGCCACTATTCCCAAAAATCCATACAATAGGAAACCAACAGGTATGCAGAAAAGGGCCATCGCCAAGTTACCCCACCACGACTTCGTTCTTCTCCTGTAAAGCATGTTTCGGACAAACCCAGTAACACCATCTCCCACGCTCATGAACAGGATTGGCAGCAAACCAAGCCTCACGTCTCCAAGATAGAATCCCAGCCCCATTATCAGTCCCCACATGATGACGAAATGAACCTCGAACATGTTATCCTCCACCTGATACCAGTACATCAGCCTGCCTCGTTTATGAGGTAGATAGTTACCCACGGCTAAGACCGCGACGAGAACAATCACAGGCAAATAGCTCTTCAAATAGTAGGCAACTACTATGGCTGCAACAGCTCCGGCCAAAACATGTATGATTTTACGGTTGTAGTAGACCGCTACGTGATGAGCCATCCCTCTCCCAATCATCCAATTGTATATCCTACGCGTAACAAAAGACGTCACAAAAAGTATCCAGATGAAGAGAACGAGGGTTAACGCTGTCTCCTCGAGAGTGGGCAAAGTAAACATGTGGCTGTAAAAATTTTCGCTGATGTATAAATTTTTCCAGAAAAACCCTAAGCCATGAAGATAGGAGAGGCTCAGCAGCATCTCGACAAGGTTTACGGCGAACGTGATAGGGCCCGCGGAGTTGAGCGTACTTTTCTCTGGCTTGTATCGGAGATGGGGGAGCTTTCAGATGCCTACATAAAAAACAAGGGCCCGGGACAGTTGGATGAAGAAGCCGCAGACGTCTTGGCGTGGCTTCTCAGCTTCTGCAACGTCGCCTCCATAGACCTTGAGAAAGCATTCACGAACAAGTATGGGAGAGGATGTCCACGATGCAGGTCTATTCCATGTCTGTGCCCACTTCTTTAACGACCGTGCCGCCGTATCTCCTCCTCAATCTCCTCAAGCGTTTTACCCGTCACATCTATACCAAGTTCACGAGCCCTTTCCAAAACTTCTTCTCTCTTAGATGCTTTCTCAAACTCCCGCTTCGCCTCGCCCAGAGACTTCGCAAGCTTCGGAAGCTTACCGGGCAGAATATAGATGGCAACCAAGATAATCGCGGCGATTATCGCAATCTCTGTCAGTGAAATTGCCATGGTTTTTCCTCTGCAAGGTAAGACTTAAAGCTTTACCGTGAGCCTTGATTAAAAGGGCCGGTGGTCTAGCCTGGTAGGACGCCGCCCTCACACGGCGGAGGTCGGCGGTTCAAGTCCGCCCCGGCCCATGCCATGAGTTGTTTGGGCACCTTTTTCGTTCAGCAGCTGCACGTAAGAGGTGCTCGTATCTGTTTTTATTTCGGCTGCTTTGAAAGAGTTTTTGGGTATGTCTGTTTTCAGCCATGAGGAGAAGCTTTCGCCCGAGTATGTGCCTGATAGGCTTCTTTTCCGTGAGAGGGAGCTGGAACTTCTTTTCTCTTTTTTCTCGTCGCTCTTGAGGGATGAGAAGCCGTTTCATGTGAGAGTGTTTTTGTTGGGTGCGGTGGGGACCGGGAAGACGAGCTTAGCCAAGCTCTTTGGCCAGGAGATTGAGCGCCGGGCCCTCGGCGTAGGCCGGAAAATCAGGTTTGTTCACGTAAACTGTCGCATACACAAGTCTCTTTACACAATTCTACGAAAAACCGCTGATGCGTTAGGATTAGAGATTCCGAGAAGAGGCTACTCCGACGAGGAGATACTCGAGATTATTGTCAACTTTCTCCGCTTCAACAGGACGCGGCTTATCCTCTGTCTTGACGAAGTAGAGGCACTCATCGCTGAGGAGGGGTCTGGGCCAATCTATCTTCTCACGAGGAGCGGCGAAGACATCGAGGCGGGAGCGCTTCTCTCCCTCATCCTAGTTTTCCGTGGAGCAGATTTTTTCGAGAGGCTTGACGGACAGACGCTGAGTGGGATGGGTGGCAACAGCATTCACCTCGAGGAATACAGCCGCGACCAGCTCTTCGAGATTCTCCGCTACAGGGCTTCAGAAGCGTTCGTCAAGAACGCTATCAGCGATGAGGTGCTTGATTTTTTGGCTGAGGTAGCTGCTGAGAGGAAGGATGCGAGATACGCCATCGACCTTTTGTGGAGGTCTGGGAAATATGCTGAGGCTGAAGGCAGCCCGACGGTGACTGCTGAACATGTGAGAAAGGCCCTCGCAAGCGTGTATCCGACCATACGTCGAGAAAACCTCGCATACCTCAGGCCAGACGAGAGGCTTGTGCTGCTTTCGACGGCTCGGAGCATGCTGGGAAACAAGGCCAGCGTTACTTCGCATGATGTTTACGAGACATACAAGCTGGTCTGCGAGGAGCTTGGGCAGGAGGCGAAAGGCTACACAAGCTTCTGGGAGATTCTTCAGCAGCTGCAAGACCTCGGGTTTCTACGGCTCTCGGTGAAAAGCGAGGGCGCTCATGGCAGGAAAACCTATGTCTATCTCCCCGGTATACCGGCCCAGCTTTTGGAGCAGGAGCTCGTCAAAGGCCTCAGCCACGGCCTTTAACACGGCTCTTCTTGACCTCGCCGCCGCGAAGAAACTGAGCCTCCGCGGGAGACAATTCGAAATACTCTGCCAGCTCTTCCCCATCATGGGACATGATTATTTTTAGGTATGGTATCATCTCGGTTCTCGCTTTCCGCGCAGACATGTGAAGCTTTTTCCCTACTTTTTCCGATATGCTGTTTAGTGTTTCACGCATGGACTTTGTTCGGCCTAGAAACTTGATTGCGTCAGGGTAGGTGAATTTGACGAATTTGGATGGTGATGTTTTTCGGGATAGTGCGACGCCCGCGGTCATCATCGGCACGGCGTAGCGGAGAAACTGCCAGTTTTGCCGCGTGTTTATCCTTTGGAGATAGAGGTCTGCTTTGGCGAGGTTTTCAAGGGCCTCGGCCAAGTCGGTTGGCGAGAGCTGCTGAGGAGCGTTCTCAAGTATCCACTGCATCAGCTCCATGTGGTCGATGTCGATGTTACGCGCCGCCTCCTGAGCGGTGTTGTAGGATTTTGCGTTGAAGATTGTTGCCAGTGCTGTGAAAATCTCATCCTTTCTATCCCTTGGCCCCGTCACCAACCCCATCTCGAGAGCAGCCGAAGCCATCTGCAAATCGTTTATCGCGGACCTTAGGTCTCCTTCAGAGTTCTCCACAATTCTTCTTAGAACATCCTCGGGGACTCTTACATTCTCGGCCGCCGCTATTTTCTTGAGATGCGCGGACACCGATGGCTTGGGAATTCTCCTAAACTGTATCATCACGCACGCGTCTCTAAGCGGGGCCAGCCGTGGGTCCCATGGGTCGTTTGCGACAAGAACAAGGGGAACATGTGTTTTGGATATGATGTCTACAAGGCTTGTGACAGCGCCCGCATCCGCTCTCGCGTCTATGCCGTCGACCTCGTCGACGAGTATGATTTTTCGCTGGCCCATGGTAAGCGAAGCCATCCCCGACGCGGCTCCCACAATTCTCTCGATGTTTTCCCGTGTCCGGAAGTCGCTTGCGTTTGTCTCTATCACCTCATACCCCCTCTCTGATGCATAGGCATGTACCAGAGAGGTTTTCCCCACCCCAGCTGGCCCATACAGGAGAGCTGCTTTTTTGGAGGGTTTGCCCTTCTCCCAATCAGCCATCCAATC